>JAPKFY010000001.1 GCA_026646335.1 Aequorivita sp.
AAACTGGATTCGGCCACGCCGCGCAGCGTCTCTATCAGCGTCGGCTCGATGCGCTGGTTAAAGAACTCAAGGTCGTCCGCGCAGTTCTCCAAAAGATAGTGGATGATGTTTCGGCTCTTTGTTGCGTAAAGCAAAGGGAATGGCTTTTTCTAACAGGTCATACGCTTTATGATGCTGCCCGGCATCGTCATAAATCCAACCCATTTCTGTAATAGCTTCAACAACAAAATGAGGGGAAGCGTTATTCTTTACTTCTTGGGTAAGTGCTTCGGCCTTTTTTATCGCCAGCTTTTTGTCGCCGTTATTTAACTTAAAACTACCTTCAAACTGGATGTAATTATAAAGGCTGTCGAATATTTTTTTGGTGCGATAATAGGTAAGGTTTTTTGATACTTCCGTGCGGGCTTTTGCAAGTGAATCCTGTTCAATTAAGGTTTGGATCTCTTTTACGGGCATAATTTTTTCTTGTGGATACATTGTAAACACAGAAAGAAAAATAATGATGTGTGGTAAGGAAGAAAATATCCGATGTTTGAACTTCATAAATGAAAAACCTCAAAAATAAGTGAATGTTTCAGGGGATATTTTGAAGAAAGATACAAATTATTTTTGATTGGCAAATTTCAAATAAAGCTATTGTGCTATGAAATCACTTCAATTTTGTTCCTCATATTCCATCCAAGTTTGGTTATTGATGTTTTAATCCTGGTTGTGGGATCCTAGAGTGAATGGGCATTTTTCACGTATTCACCATCGCAGCCTTGTTCAAAAGTATTTTCAGAAGTTTCAAAACCTGAATAGGCTATGCATACCCCAGTAACCTCCGTAATACGACTTAAGGTGTCGTCAATTTTTCTGAAAAATTTACTCAACAACTATTTTAGTCGTTGCGAGCAATTGCCCTTTATTTTTTAGATGAAGAAAATAAATACCCGAAGAGAGGTTTTCTTTTTCAAAAGAATTAGTTTCTTCTGAAAACCTTTTGATGTGTTTGATTTTCTGACCAAGCATATTGTATATTGAAACTGAAAGCTCATCGTATTGGGAATTTGTATCAGGTGAAGAAAAATAAATCTCAGAAGAATCCTTTACCGGATTGGGATACACATAAAAATCAACCGGGCTGTCATCAAAATCAGTTACTCCCAAAAGAATGGTTTCAACTTTCAAAACAATGCTGTTGTTATTGCAGATAACATCAAAAAAGTAAATATCAAAAGGCCCGAAAGGAGCAGAAACCTGTGTGGGAAAATCGCAACTGTTTATACCGTTTGAGGCGGTTAAAATAGTAAATTCATCCCCTAAATCTGGGCCATATCCCAATGTAACGGCAATGTCACCTTGTAAATCTGGGGTTCCAAAAATTTCAACCATATCATTTTCTGATGGGCCGTTAATATCAATTTCCAATATCCCGGGAGCTGAAAGGTTTACGTTGTTTACCATTTCCAGCGTTCCTACTACAGCGTCACTTCCAGGTCTAATTTTTCCGGAATTTGTGAAATTGGAAGTTAAGTCGAAAGCGCCAGTTCCAGTGAGGATACCATCTTCGGTATTGTTAAAATTTTGCGAGCCAACCAAAATCAAAAAAGTTTGGTTCTCGCCCACATCCATAATGCTATAATTGTTAATGTCTAAAACTAAATAAAAAGTGCCACCAGTTCCATTTGGAAAAGGCAGCTTTATCAGAGTCCCGAAGTTATTCAATGTTACATCGTCACTCGTGTTTTCAAGAAAACCACCGTTGCTTAAAATGTTTATTTCGGCATCAGTATTATTGTTCATTACAACGGTGTCGTGAAAATGGACCACCCCAGAATCCTCAACAAGAACTATATTATTATTTTCCAGGTTTATACTGCCAATGTCTTTGGTTTCGGTAGAATTAAAAAGAAAAGTGCCGTTGTTAAATATTGTTCCACCACCTTGCAAAAACCCTTTTTCAAAACGAAGTGTTGCTTCGGTTTCAACTGTAAAATTTCCAGAAAACGTCAAATTATTTTTTATGAGAAGCTGCGTTGTGGATTGTATTGAAATTGTATTTGCAAATGCTGGCTGGCCTAAAATTTCAGGAAAGAACCCGCTTGGGATAAGCACATCGCTATTTGCATCGGGAACCGTTGCAACGTCCCAATTAGCGGGGTTAGACCACTCCGAATCACTGCCAGCGCCACCTGTCCAAATATGGCTTTGTGAAAAAACAGTGTTAAAAGAGAAAATTAATGAAAGGACGAATAACAGTAGTATATTTTTCATTTTTAAGTATTTATTATTGTAAGGTACTAAAAATGTGTTTTTTAAGAGAGTTTAAGAATGCTTTATTTATGTTTAATTTATCAAACGGTTTTTATTAAAAGTGTATCTTTGCGCTATAAAAGCTGTTTTATCGTTAAAAACTGTATTTTTAATATTAGAAAGAATTAAAATATGCACGGCCCCCTCTTTTACTCAAAAATTTTACTTTTCGGTGAATATGGAATCATTAAAGATTCCAAAGGACTTTCCATTCCGTACAATTTTTATAACGGTGCTTTAAAAATTGATACCCATCACACCATTTCCACACACAAATCAAACGCCAGTCTTAAAAGGTTTACGGAATATTTAGAAACGCTTCAAACAGAAAATCCAAAATTGGTTTCTTTTGATATGGAAGCGCTTAAAAAAGATGTTGAAAGCGGACTGTATTTTGACAGCAGCATTCCGCAAGGGTACGGAGTAGGCAGTAGTGGCGCGTTGGTTGCAGCCATTTACGATAAATATGCAAAGGATAAAATTACGGTTCTTGAAAACCTTACCCGCGAAAAACTGCTAAAACTGAAAGCTGTTTTCGCCGAAATGGAATCCTTTTTTCACGGAAAATCCTCAGGTCTCGATCCTTTGAACAGTTATTTGAGTCTTCCCATTTTAATCAATTCCAAAGACAATATTGAACCAGCGGGAATCCCTTCGCAAACCGAGAACGGAAAAGGTGCCGTGTTTTTATTGGACAGTGGCAGCACTGGCGAAACCGCGCCCATGGTCCAGATTTTTATGGAAAATATGAAGCAGGAAGGTTTCCGTAATATGCTGAAGGATCAATTCACCAAGCATACGGACGCCTGTGTAGAGGATTTCCTGCAAGGCGACGTAAAATCACTTTTTGGGAATATCAAACAACTTTCAAAAGTGGTTTTGGACAATTTTAAACCTATGATTCCCGCGCAATTTCACAAACTTTGGAAGAAGGGAATTGACAGCAATGCTTACTATTTAAAACTTTGCGGTTCCGGTGGAGGCGGCTATATGCTTGGCTTTACAGAGGATATTGATAAAGCCCGCAAAGCCTTGAAAGATTATAAACTGGAAGTGGTTTATAATTTTTAGAATCGCTTTTTCTTAAGGCATTTCTACAATAATTATTAGATTGCAGTTAATTAAAGATGCTTCATGCTTTTCAACTCCATTGATTTTGCAATCTTTCTGCCTATTGTCTTTCTGCTTTATTGGTTTGTCGCCAATAAAAATCTAAAACTTCAGAATTTTCTTTTATTGGTCGCCAGCTATGTTTTTTATGCTTGGTGGGATTGGCGGTTCCTTTCGTTAATTGTTTTTAGCTCTGCGGTAGATTATTTGGTTGGGATTGGCCTGTCAAAAACCGAAAAGCATCAAAAGCGAAAAGCACTTTTAATGCTCAGTATTTTCGTAAACCTTGGTTTTCTAGGCTTCTTTAAATATTTCAATTTCTTTTCTGAAAGCTTTGCGGATGCATTTACGCTGTTGGGCCATCCGTTTGAAGCATCGCGCTTGAATATCATTCTTCCTGTGGGAATCAGCTTTTATACATTTCAAACAATGAGCTATTCCATAGACGTGTACAGACGTAAAATGGAACCTACAAAAGACGTCATTGCCTTCTTTTCATTCGTCAGTTTTTTTCCGCAGTTGGTTGCGGGACCCATTGAAAGGGCTTCCAATCTTTTGCCGCAGTTTTTCAAAAAAAGAAAGTTCGATTATGCTGTGGCAATGGATGGCCTTCGACAAATACTTTGGGGACTGTTCAAAAAGATGGTAATTGCAGACAACTGCGCGCAATTTGTGAATTTGGCTTTCAACAATCCACAGGATTATACCGCCAGTACGTTGGCAATTGGCGTGGTATTTTTTGCCTTTCAGATTTACGGTGACTTTTCTGGATATTCAGATATTGCCATCGGGACGGCCAAGCTTTTTGGGTTCAACTTGATGAAGAATTTTTCATACCCGTACTTTTCAAGGGATATTGCCGAGTTTTGGAGGCGTTGGCATATATCATTATCCACGTGGTTTCGGGATTACCTCTATATCCCTTTGGGAGGAAGTAGAGGCAGTAATTGGTTGAAAGTCCGTAACATATTCATCATTTTTATTGTGAGCGGGTTTTGGCATGGTGCCAATTGGACTTTTATTTTTTGGGGCGCTTTGAATGCACTGTATTTTCTTCCCCTTTTATTGTTGAAACGAAACAGACAGCATATTGAAGTAGTGGCAAAAGATAGATTTTTGCCAAGCGTGACAGATTTCTTCAAGATACTTTTAACCTTCACAATCACTTGTTTTGCTTGGATTTTCTTTAGAGCAAATTCACTTAGCAGTGCGTTTGAATATATTTCATTGCTTTTTTCGCAATCTATTTTTGAAGTGCCCAATTTTTTGGCGCTAAACAAAGTATATGTTTTGTCCTTTTTGATTGTAGGGTTTTTGATGTTGGAGTGGAAAGGAAGGGAGACGAATTACGCTCTTGAAAGCTTTGGCGAATCTTGGCCAAAGCCTTTGAAATATGCTTTTTATTACAGTTTGGCAATGCTCATCTTTTTCTTTGGCGGAAAGGAACAGGCCTTTATATATTTTCAATTTTAATAAGGATGAAAAAATTTTTGATAGAATCTTCATTGTTTTCCGTTGCAATTATCGCTTCGGTTTACTTTGTATTTCTGCAAGCCGATGGCAAGAGCGATCCTTTTTATTCCCGAACCACAACGCCAAAGCAATCCTCACTTATACTGGGAAGTTCAAAAGCCGCACAGGGATTGCTGCCGGAAGTGTTAAAGCCTTATTTACAAAAAAATATTTATAATTTTTCCTTTACCGTGGCGCACAGTCCTTTTGGGCCAGCATATCTCAGCGCTATTGAAAAGAAATTAGAGCCACAAGCAAAGGATGGCGTTTTTGTTATTACGGTAGATCCGTGGAGCATTTCCAGTGACGGAATTGACCCCAATGATGAAAGTCAATTTGGCGAATCAAGATCATTTATGGCTACAACGCCTTCCTTTAGTGCTAAACCAAATGTTTCATATCTATTGAACAGTTTCAGCGATAATTACATTAAAATTCTGTTGAATTTTTCCTTGATGGAAGTTCATAGCGATGGTTGGCTGGAAGTATTTCCACCGATGGACTCCTCGGCGGTGAAAAACAGGATTGCTAGTAATATTGTAGAGCAAGAATTAAAATTGAAAAATTATAGGTTTTCAGAAACACGTTTTGAGTATTTAAAAAGAACCATTGAAACATTGAAAAGCCATGGAAAAGTATATTTAATAAAACTTCCTGTGGATTATAGAATTGCGGAAATTGAAGCAAAACTGGTTCCCGATTTTGATGCCAAAATTGAAGAATTGGCAAAAACAGCGTCCGTGCCTTATTTAAATTTAATGAATTCCGATACAAAGTTTACCTTTACGGATGGTATCCATCTTTATAAGGATTCGGCAAAAGAAGTGTCTGCTGAAGTAGGGAGATGGATTTCGAAGCAGTAAAAAACTAATTACTTGTCAATAAAATATGTTGAACCGAAAACAAAAACTCTTCCTATTAAAGTTTTTCAGCCTGTTTTCTGTGGTCCGCGGCTACAACATTCTCATTATTGTAATAGCGCAATACCTTACCAGTATTTACATTTTAGCTCCAGACTTGCCCGTGCGTCAGGTTTTGTTTGATGTGAATTTATTGATGTTGGTATTGGCTTCGTCATCTGCAATCGCTGGAGGTTACATCATAAACAGTTTTTACGACAGCGAAAAAGATTTAATAAACAGACCCCGAAAAACGATGTTGGACAAGCTCGTGAGCCAACGCACAAAGCTTTCAGCTTATTTTGTGCTCAACTTTTTGTCGGTCATTTTTGCGAGCTATGTTTCCTTTAAAGCAGTGCTGTTTTTTTCTATTTATATTTTTTTCCTTTGGTTTTATTCACACAAGCTCAAAAAATATCCTTTTATTGGAAACATTACGGCAGCCATACTCGCGGTGGTTCCGTTTTTTGCGATTTTTGTGCATTACGCAAATTTTGATGTCGTGATATTTGTGCATGCAACATTTCTATTTTTGTTAATTTCTATGCGCGAATTGGTAAAAGACCTCGAAAACCTAAAAGGCGATTTGGCGCTTGGCTACAATACAATCCCTGTGGTTTATGGCGAAAAAACCTCGAAAAGGATGCTGACGGTTTTAAGCGTTTTAACGCTTGTGCCAATCATTTTGCTCATCACAAAATTTAAGGATGAAATTGGCTATATGGATTACTATTTTTATGCAAGTATCCTCGGATTGGTCGTGTTTCTTGTGGTTCTTTGGTATTCAAATAATAAAATACACTATATTATTTTACACAATATTTTGAAGTTTGCCATCGTCATCGGTGTTTTCAGCATCGTCCTCATTCACGTGAATTTATTGCTTCACCGCTTTTTTTGAAACTTGCTTTTTCTACCCTCTACCCACTAAAGACAACCAACTTTTCCAAGCTTCACAAACAGATCCCAAACCACAACGCCCACGCTTACTGAAATGTTCAACGAATGTTTTGTTCCGAATTGCGGAATTTCAATCACCGCATCACTGGCGGTAACCACTTTTTGTTGCACGCCTTTAACTTCATTGCCGAAAACTACCGCATACGTCATTTCATTTTTTATCGAAAAATCGTTGAGGTTAACGGCCTGCTCTGCCTGCTCAATGGAAGCTACAAACACTCCTTCGCTTTGCAATTTGGCAATTACTTCCATAATATTTTCGGCATATTCCCAATCCACACTGTCTGTTGCGCCCAAAGCGGTTTTTTGGATGTCTTTGTGCGGTGGCTTCGCTGTAATACCGCAGAGATAAATTTTCTTAACCAAAAAAGCATCGGCAGTACGGAAAACGGAACCGATATTGTTCAAGCTGCGGATGTTATCCAGAATAATAATTAGCGGCGTTTTTTCCGAAGCTTTGTATTCTTCAGGGTTGATGCGGTCCAGTTCGCTGTTTTTTAGTTTTCGGTATTTCATAAGGGTGCAAAGTTAAAAGTTAAAAGTTAAAAGTTATTGGGTTATTAGGTTATTTCATTGTGAAACTCTGTTCCTCTTTATGTAACAACTTCTATGGAATTGTTGATAAAACACAATAATTCACAATCACTTCATTTTAAAGAAAAGAGCATTTTCGTTACATTTATCGATTAAAGATTTTTTGAGATATGGCGACGAAGGAAACCCCGTTAATGAAGCAGTACAACACGATTAAAGCGAAGTATCCAGATGCTTTGCTGCTCTTCCGTGTGGGCGATTTCTATGAAACTTTCGGGGAAGATGCCATTCGCGCCGCAGGAATCTTGAACATTACACTTACCGCCCGAAACAATGGCGGGGACAATGTGGAACTCGCTGGTTTTCCACACCATTCTTTAAATACATATTTGCCAAAATTGGTAATGGCAGGTTGTCGGGTTGCTATCTGCGACCAACTGGAAGATCCAAAAATGACCAAAACCATCGTAAAGCGAGGGGTTACTGAGTTGATTACGCCGGGAGTTGCTTTTAATGACGATATATTACAGTCAAAGTCGAACAACTTTTTGGCGGCAGTTCACTTCGGTTCAAAGAATTTGGGAGTTTCCTTTTTGGATGTATCCACGGGCGAATTCTTGGTTTCTGAGGGTTCTGCGGAATATGTTGATAAATTACTGCAGAATTTCAACCCTTCGGAAGTGCTATTTTCAAAACAGAAGCGAAAGCTTTTTTCTGAAACTTTCGGTGCTAATTATCATGTTTTTCATTTGGAAGATTGGATTTTTCAAACCGATTATTCTTTTGAAACCCTCACAAAACACTTCGACGTAAAAAATCTAAAAGGGTTTGGCGTGGATCATTTGGAGGAAGGTATTATCGCCGCTGGCGCTGCGCTTCATTATTTAAGTGAAACGCGGCACACCAAGTTGCAGCATATTTCACGTTTGTCGCGAATTGCCGAGGATGAATATGTTTGGATGGACCGTTTTACCATTCGCAATTTAGAGCTGTACCATTCAAATCAACAGAATGCAGTGACACTTTTAGATGTGATAGATAAAACCATTTCGCCAATGGGCGGACGTCTTTTGAAACGCTGGATGGCGCTTCCGCTTAAAAATGCCGAAAAGATAAATCGCCGTCATGAAGTTGTGAGTTTTCTTTTGGACAATCCAGTTACTTTGGAAAAAACACAGCAATACACCAAACGCATTGGCGATTTGGAACGGCTTATTTCAAAAGTGGCGACGGCGAAAGTGAATCCACGCGAGGTAATTCAGCTTAAAAATTCGTTGGAAGCCGTGGTTCCGATAAAAGCATTGGCGATGAATTCCAAAAACGAATCGTTGAAAATAATTGGCGAACAATTGCACGATTGCGAATTGCTTCGGAATAAAATAAAAGAGACCCTTTTTGAGGAAGCGCCCGTAAATATTTTAAAAGGAAATTCAATAGCAGAAGGATTTTCAGAATCACTTGACGAGCTTCGGAATATCTCAGCAAACGGAAAGGAATATCTGGATGAAATGCTGGAACGCGAAACCAAGCGCACCGGAATTTCTTCCCTTAAAATTGCATCAAATAACGTTTTTGGATATTACATAGAAGTTCGAAATACCCATAAAGACAAGGTTCCACCAGAATGGATCCGCAAACAGACACTTGTAAGTGCTGAAAGGTATATTACGGAAGAATTAAAGGAATACGAAACCAAAATTCTTGGTGCTGAAGAAAAAATTCTCGCTTTGGAACAGGAAATTTTTGCAAAGCTTGTGGAGTGGATGCTTCAGTTTATTGGTTCTGTTCAGCAAAATGCAGCTTTGATCGCACAGTTGGATTGTTTGTGCTCGTTTGCTACACAAGCCAAAGAAGCAAATTACACGCGACCATTGCTGGATGATACTTTTGATTTGGATATAAAGGAAGGTCGCCATCCTGTGATTGAAAAACAACTTCCACCAGACGCTCCCTATATTGCAAACGATGTTTTTCTAGATCGCGACAACCAGCAAATCATTATGATTACTGGGCCGAACATGAGCGGTAAGTCTGCCATTCTTCGGCAAACGGCTTTGATAGTTTTGTTGGCGCAGATGGGCAGTTTTGTTCCTGCTTCAGCGGTGCGGATGGGCTGTGTGGACAAGATTTTTACGCGCGTTGGTGCGAGCGATAACATTTCGATGGGTGAATCTACTTTTATGGTAGAGATGAACGAGACGGCGAGTATTCTAAACAATCTTTCAGAGCGGAGTTTGATTCTTTTGGATGAAATTGGCCGTGGAACAAGTACGTATGACGGAATATCTATTGCTTGGGCCATCAGCGAATACTTGCACGAACATCCTTCCCGTGGAAAAACGCTTTTTGCGACACATTACCACGAGTTGAATGAAATGACCGAAACTTTTGAACGAATCAAAAATTATAATGTTTCGGTAAAGGAATTGAAAGACAATGTGCTTTTCCTTCGGAAATTGGTGCCTGGCGGAAGTCACCACAGTTTCGGAATCCACGTTGCAAAAATGGCCGGAATGCCACAAGCTGTCCTTCTGCGAGCAAATAAAATTCTGAAAAGGCTCGAAAAGAGCCACGCATCAGAAGAATTGACCGATAAAATGAAAGCTGTTTCCAAAGAAGAGATGCAGCTGAGCTTTTTTAAACTGGACGATCCACTGCTGGAAGAACTACGGGAAGAGATCCTGGGGATTGATATTGACACACTTACACCCGTGGAGGCATTGATGAAACTCAATGAAATTCGGCGGATGTTGCAGCGGAATGCAACAGTTAAATTGAAAAAGTAAAATTCAACAATAATTTATCAAAAAAGACTTTGCTTTTGAAGTAAAATTTTTAAATTTGCTCCCGCTTTGAATATGAAGCAACGTTCATTAATTATTCTGCGAAAATAGCTCAGTTGGTAGAGCGCCACCTTGCCAAGGTGGAGGTCGCGGGTTCGAATCCCGTTTTTCGCTCAGATTGCGAGAACCTTTTTTAGGTCGCGGGTTCCCCCGAAGCATCGGGGCCGTTTTTCGCTCAACCTTTAATGCCGATGCAATTCGGCATTTTTTGTTAAGTCCAAGTTGTAATAGACAACTTCAGTACTGCAAACATTAAATGCAGTGGTAATGCTGATGTGGTGGAATTGGTAGACACGCCGGACTTAAAATCCTGTGACCATTTGGTCGTGCGGGTTCAAGTCCCGCCATCAGTACAAAAAGCTTCTTCTTTAGTGGGGGAGCTTTTTTTTAAAGCAGTTTTTCTAAATAATAATTTACCAGTATAAAAAAAGCCCTTTCAATTTTGAAAGGGCTTTTTGTTTTTTAGCAAAAGAATTTGCTTATTGACCGTCAGTAGCGTCTTTTACAGCTTCTTTAGTGTCATCAGCAGCTTGCTCAACAGCTTCGCCGGCATCTTCCATAGCGTCTTCAGTTGCTTCAGCAGCTTCTTCAATTGCGTTTTCAGTTTCATTTACAACTGTTTCAGCAGTTTCTTCAGCGTTTTCAGTAGTAGTCTCTCTGCAAGAGTAAACAGAAGCAACCAATGCAAGAGCGGCAAGTGATAAAAAGATTTTTTTCATTGTAGAAATAGATTAGTGATTAATAGTCTGCAAAAGTAATTAAAATTTTGATTGTGTATCATTTATATGTTTTTTTTTTGATGCATTAGCAAATATTTTTTCGGGAAATTATCCATTATTTCTTTGGAATATTTCCAAAATAGCTTAATTTTAAAGCATGAAAAATTCCATCTCTATAGAGGCTACACGGTTTAAAGCGCTCCGTGAAGAGCTACGCCACACCCAGCAATCGTTTGCGGATCTTCTTGATGTTGGCGCCACAACTGCTGATATTGAAAGAGGTAAGACCAAGATTACCGGAAAAGTTGTGATGGAGCTTATGGCTCAATTCAATATTAATCCTTTGTGGCTTTACGGCAAGAGTTTTGAAAAACATATAGATACGTCTCGTGGCGACGTAAGTCCAAAGGTCGTAACCTTGGATGTTTCTGGCAACGACAGTATTTTATTGGTAAACCAAAGGGCCGCCGCCGGTTATCCTAACAATATTCACGACTTAGGATGGTATCAAAGCCTGCCTGCATTCAATATTCCTTTGCCGGAATTTAGAAATGCGTCTTATCGCGGTTTTCAGGTTGAAGGCGATAGTATGCTACCAAATATTAAACCAAACGAATGGGTTTTGGGCCGTGCAGTGCCGAGTATTAACGAGGCCACTGACTGCAAGATTTATATCGTAGTTTTAAGAGATTCGGTTTTGGTGAAAAAACTTCAAAAAATTCCGAATAGCCCACAAAGCATTAGGCTTATTTCCCTTAATGATGAATATTTGCCTATTGATGTAAAAGTGAATGATATCCAAGAGCTTTGGATGGTAAACAGCAAGTTGAGTTTTGGAGTGGACGAGCCTTCTGAAAGTAATTTGCTGCGTCAACTGCAGCAATCTATGGACGAATTGAAGGGACAAATAAGCAATCTGAAATAAAAAAGAAGGGATACTCCTTTAGCAGTATCCCTCTTTGTTTTTAAAAGACTAAGGATTTACTCTTTGTCTTTTACTTTTATTTTGACGTTTCCATCATCATCGGTTTTGATTTTGACCTTTTCGTCTTCGGTTTCCATCTTTATTTTGTCACCGTCATCTTTTACTTTAATATCAGCGCCTTTATCTTGCATATCGTCAATTAAGGACTCTTCTAAGGTTTCTTCTTGGGGTTTTTGATCTCTACAGGAAGAAAGGGAAACAGTTAAGAATCCCGCAAATAGGGCAATCATTGTTAGCTTTTTCATAGTTTTTAAGTTTTGGGTTAGTTTTTATTAATTATTAGTCGTTCCCGATTTCGTCAATTTTTTTATCGATTTCCTCGTTTACTTCTTTATCCACTTCTTTGGCGGCACGTTCCAGAATTCCCTTACTTTCATCAGTTTCGGGACTTTCTACTTTCACTTCGCGAATCACTTCTTTGGTTTCCGTCGTTGTTTCACGGCACGAGCCCAAAGTTAAAGTTGCAATGGAAATCAGTATAAATAGCTTTTGCATTATTAGATTGTTTTAATGGTTTCGACAAATCTAACCTTTAAAAGATGGAGAATTAATAATTATATCCCAAAAAATGTAAAAAAAATATTAATATCGTGTTATTGTTTTAAGAAAACTTCAATTTTTATAAAAAGCGGGAAGAATTATTTTAAAATAGTCGTGATGTAATTGACTATTTTTTGTGTGGCACCGGTATTTTTGTTCACAAAGTGGCCACAGATCATTCCGGTTTTGTTTCGGAAGTTGTCATTCGCTGCTAACTTGTTCAAAATCTCGCTACATTCTGAAGTATTCTTAACAGAATAAAGACCTGCAAGATCTTGTAAACGAATAGCTTCAGGAAATTCGTTGTAGTTTTTTCCAATCACGATTGGCACCCCAAAAGTGGCTGGTTCCAAAATATTATGAAGCCCTGTCTTTCCCATTGCGCCACCCACATAAGCGATGTCCGCATAACTGTATAGTTTGCTCAACAAGCCAATGCAGTCAATTATCAAAACCGAATATTCTGAAATGTTCACTTCGTCTTTAATAGAATGAAGCACTGTTTTTTTTATAATAGTTTTAGTGAAAGCTTCAATCTTATCGGGTTCTATTTTATGTGGAGCGATGATAAATTTCACATTTTCAGGGGATGAGTTTATATAATCCAAAAGTACAGCTTCATCCTCTGGCCAAGTACTTCCGCAAACAATGCAAAGCGAATTTCCTTTAAAATCTTCGGCAAACTTCAGGGTGTTGTCCATTTCAATCTGGTGCGAAACCCTGTCGAACCTTGTATCGCCGCTAACGGTAACATTGTTGAAGCCGATGCTCTTCAGAAGTGCTTCGGAATTTTCTTCCTGCAAAAAAAAGTGATCAAAACTGTCGAGCGCCTTTCGCATAAAGCCTCCGTAGCTTTTGAAAAAGATCTGTTTTTTTCTAAAAACGCCCGAAACCAAAAGCGTTGGAATGTTTTTTTTCTTAAGCCCAAAAAGGTAATTGGGCCAAAATTCATATTTCACAAAAAACACAAGCGATGGGTGAACTGCCGCAATAAACTTTTCTGCGTTTGATTGTGTATCCATCGGCAAATATACCACTGCATCTGCTAAAGGTGTGTTTTTTTTAATTTCAAAACCCGATGGCGAAAAAAAACTGACCACTATTTTATGGCCGGGCTTTAATTTCTTCATTGCTTCCATAATTGGAACACCTTGTTCAAATTCGCCCAAAGAAGCGCAATGGAACCAAACGGTTTTATCAGTAGGTGCAATTTTTTGTTGAAGAATTTCAAAAACATCCTTTCTGCCATTGACAAAAAGTTTCATTTTTTTGTTGAACTGCGCTACGACCCCCAAATGAAAGGAAGTTATGTGAATCAAGATATTGTAGATTGTATGCATCGGCTGTAAAAATACTAAATTCAGTGTTCAGTATTCAGCGTTCTGGAATCAGTTTTTGAATAGGCAGTATTGGAATTTAGATTTTTAATATTGTTAAAAGGTATCACATTCCCAATCACAGAGCCTAATCCCAAATTAACGAATCCCGAATCACTGCATATCAAATATCATTTTCGTAATTTTACCGAACTCAAAATTATCTCAGCAGTATGAAAAAAATACAAATGGTCGATCTAAAAGGTCAGTATGAAAAGATTAAGGAGCGCGTGGACAGTTCCATAATGAACGTCATTGAAACCACCGCTTTTGTGAATGGTCCCGAGGTTCACCAATTTCAAAAGGAGCTTGAAGAATATTTAGATGTAAAACACGTAATTCCCTGTGCCAACGGTACCGATGCCTTGCAGATTGCAATGATGGGTCTTGGCTTAAAGCCCGGTGATGAAGTGATTACGGCCGATTTCACTTTTGCTGCAACTGTTGAGGTTATCGCGCTATTGCAACTCACCCCGGTTTTGGTAGATGTGGATCCAATAAATTTCAATATAGATGTTGAAGCTATTAAAAAAGCGATAACGCCAAACACGAAAGCAATTGTCCCTGTTCATCTTTTCGGCCTTGCGGCAAATATGGACGAAATTATGGCCATTGCCAAAGAACACAATCTTTACGTAATTGAAGATAACGCCCAGGGAATTGGTGCAGATTATACATCAAAAGACGGAACTAAACGGAAAACCGGAACCATTGGGCATGTGTCTTCCACATCATTCTTTCCTTCAAAAAATTTAGGTTGTTATGGTGATGGCGGAGCGATATTTACCAATGACGATGATTTGGCCCACATTATCCGCGGGATTGTAAATCACGGAATGTACGTGCGCTACCATCACGATGTGGTGGGTGTAAATAGCAGGTTGGATTCCATTCAGGCTGCGGTGCTTCGCGTTAAATTGCCACATTTGGATAATTATAATACCGCTCGAAAAAAAGCTGCTCAGAAATATTCCGATGCGTTTAAAGAACATAAAAACATAATTACTCCAACAGGTTGTGGCAAATGCTCGGAAACCAGTTTTGCGAATTGCAATTGCCATGTTTTCCATCAATACACCTTAAAAGTTGTAGATGCAGACCGCGATGCGTTGGTGAACCATTTAAACGAAAAAGGGATTCCGTGTGGCGTGTATTACCCAATTCCACTGCATCTTCAAAAGGCATACAAAGATGAACGCTATAAAGAAGAAGATTTTGTTGTTACCAATCAGTTGATAAAGGAAGTGATCTCATTGCCGATGCATACCGAACTTGATGATGAACAGATTGATTATATTACAGAAACCGTAATAAAATTCGTTGCCAAATAATGAAAAAAATACTCGTTACAGGCGGTTTGGGCTACATTGGTTCCCATACCGTTGTTGAACTTCAAAATTCAGGTTATCAGGTTGTCATTATTGATAATCTTTCCAATTCCTCGTTGGATGTTTTGGAAGGCATAACCAATATTTCCAAGATACCGCCGACTTTTGAGAGACTTGATCTTCGTTTTAAAGCGGATGTTTCAGATTTTTTCAAAAGAAATCAAGACATTGAAGGGGTTATCCATTTCGCAGCCAGTAAAGCGGTTGGCGAAAGTGTTGAAAACCCATTATTATATTACGAAAACAATCTTAGCACATTAATTTACCTGCTTCAGGAATGTAATTCTTATGGAATTGAGAATTTTATATTCAGTTCTTCGTGCACGGTTTATGGCGAGCCAGATTCGCTGCCCATTACGGAGGATGCACCTGTGAAACCAGCAACTTCTCCTTACGGAAATACGAAACAGATAAGCGAAGAAATATTAAAGGACACTTGCTCAATTTCTTCTTTAAAAGCTATTGCACTGCGCTATTTTAACCCAATTGGTGCGCACAAAACATTAGAAATAGGAGAGCTTCCCGCAGGCGTGCCTCAAAATTTAGTCCCGTTCATTACACAGACTGCCGCTGGTTTACGAAAGGAATTATCTGTTTTTGGAGATGATTACCCAACGGAGGACGGTAGTTGTATTCGCGATTATATTCACGTAGTGGATTTGGCAAAGGCACACGTTATTGCATTGCAACGATTGCTTTCAGTGAAAAATCAATCAAATTTTGAAGTCTTCAATCTTGGTACTGGTAGAGGAAGTTCTGTTTTGGAAGTGGTAAATTCCTTCGAAAAAACTACGGGCGAAAAATTGAACTACAAAATCGTTGATCGTCGTCCCGGAGATGTGATTTCAGTATATGCAGATACCAAAAGGGCGAATGAAGTTTTAGGCTGGAAAGCTGAAAAAACAATGGAAGACGCTTTGGAATCGGCTTGGAAATGGGAGAAGAAAATACGCGGTATTCAGTAATACAGCAGTCAGTACGCAGAAATTTGGTATTTTTCATAACCCATAACCCATAACCCATAACCCATAACCCATAACCCATAACCCATAACTAAAAGCAGGTTTAACCCAGGTTTAACGCTAATAGTTTGGAATTGGCCATTGAGACCTGTTTCTTTGCACCCGAACAGTACTCTGGACTTTTGCTTTCAAAGACAATACTTTGCGGGCCTAAGGGAGTCAAAAAAACAAGAATGAAGTTAGTTTCAGTGAAACGACAAACAAAAGTAGAAAAACGATTTACGGAAAGAATGGGAATGTTCACAACAAGTGTGATCTACATTAAAAAAACATTTTTAAACATTCCTTTTAAAACCTTGCATAAATACCGCGAAACCTATTATGGTAAAACGAAGGACTGTGAGGATTGTAGAATAAGCGCATAAAGAATTTCGAGTATAGAATAATGAAAACACCGAATGAAAATCCTCATTCGGTGTTTTTTTTTAATAGGTAAATCATATTAAAGAACGGAAAGACGATTTGCTGAAACACTTAGAGCAAATTTTCATAAAAATTAAGTGGGGTATGAAGTAAAATTTCATTAATTTTGAATCATTCTAAATAAGAAATTTTAAAATATAAATAAATATGAAAATAGCATCATTGATTAACGAACTTCAATACCACGAAAGCAGGCCAACTATACAAGTTTTAATGGAAACTGAGACGGGAAAGGAAATTAGAATCGCCTTTAAGGAAGGTCAGGTAATGAAAGAGCACAAAACCCCTTTTCCCATTGTTGTTGAAATCTTTGAAGGTGTTATTGATTTTGGTGTAAACGGGACCATTCACAATTTGAAAAAAGGAGCCTTGGTTGCACTTGAAGGCGGAATTCCCCACGATCTAAAAGCATTAGAAACAAGCACAGTAAGATTGAGCCTTAACAAAGCAGATTCCGCGAAACGGGTTGAGGATGTCGCAAAAAATTCCTGATTTACAACAAGAAAAAGGAAAGGCGTACTGAAGTTAAATGTTTTGATTACACTTCGAAATACGCGTTTTCACTATTAAATTTTAAGAAATGTACTCAAAAGAAAAAATAGATTCTTTTTTAATACAGGCTCCTATTTTAAAGGAGATTATGGATTTAAAACCTGTAGTCTGGCTTAATCCCAACATAAAATCGAAAGCGGAGATGCCTGCTTTTCCACTTAAAAAGGAAGATATGGAATCGGCAGCGCAATTGTGGGAACGGTTTGCGCCATTTTTTGTAAAAGCCTTTCCCGAAACTGCCGAAGCAAACGGAATTCTTGAATCGCCGTTGGAGGAAATCCAGAAAATGAAGGTGGTTTTAAATAAAGAAAACCCAAAAATACAAGGACGGTTCTTTTTAAAATGCGACAATGCCCTTCCCATTGCGGGTTCCATAAAAGCACGCGGTGGGTTTTTTGAAGTTTTGCACTATGCAGAAGAATTGGCGTTTAACGCGGGTATTTTAAATAGGGAGGATAATTACGGTGTTTTTACTTCTAATAAATTCAAACAATTTTTCAGTAAATATAAAATTGGGGTGGGTTCTACCGGAAACCTTGGGTTGAGTATTGGAATTATTAGTGCTAAGTTGGGTTTTCAAGTAACAGTCTATGTTTCTGCTGATGCCAAAAAGTGGAAAAAGGATTTGTTGCGTTCCAAAGGAGTGCAAGTAATTGAGTTAGCTGGCGATTTCAGCGAAGCCATTCTCGCGGGAAGACAAAAAACAAATGCCGATCCAATGGCGTATTTTGTGGATGATGAAAATTCGCACGAATTGTTTTTAGGCTACACAGTGGGCGCGCTCCGGTTGGCAAAACAATTGGAAGAAGCAAATATCACGGTAGATACTGAACATCCTTTGTTTGTGTATTCCCCTTGTGGTGTGGGAGGTTCTCCTGGAGGCACCGCTTTTGGACTGAAACAAATTTATGGTGACAATGTGCATTGTTTTTTTGTGGAACCCACACATTCTCCAGCGGTTTTAACAGGTTTGGTTACTGGCGAAATGAGCAATATAAGTGTGCAGGATATTGGAATAGACAACAAAACCGAAGCCGACGGTTTGGCGGTTGGGCGTCCTTCCAATTTTGCCACGAATGTTAGCGGACATTTGGTCAGTGGTATTTATACTATCGAGGATGACCATCTTTTTAAACTGTTGGCACAGCTGATGGACACAGAAAAAATATTTTTGGAACCATCCGCCACAGCGGGACTAATTGGCCCACAGATGGTTGCGAAAACAGATTACGCCGCAAAAAACAATCTTAAAATGGAAAATGCCACCCATATTGTCTGGGCCACGGGAGGAAACTTGGTTCCCGATGAGGAGCGGAAGATGTTTTATGAACGGGGAATAAGTGAACTTGCGGATTGAATTAGAAGCATAATTTCTGAAAATAAAAACTCCGAATGAAACTGTATCATTCGGAGTTTTTATTTTTCGAATTAACGTATTAACGTATTAACGAATTAACGAATTAACGAATTAACGAATTCACATTTCCGCTTTTTCAGTCTCCATAGAAGAATCAATTTTTTTAACCAATCCCTGCAAAACATTTCCAGGACCAACCTCGATAAATTTGGTCGCTCCATCTTTTATCATGTTCTGTATGCTCTGAGTCCACTTTACGGGAGCGGTGAGTTGGAAGATGAGGTTTTCCTTTATTTCCGAAGGATCTGTAACAGCAAAGGTTGAAACGTTTTGATAGATTGGGCAGGCTGGTTCGGTAAATTGAGTAGCTTCAATGGCAGCTGCCAGCTCTTCTCTTGCGGGTTCCATCAGCGGACTGTGAAATGCGCCACCAACGGGCAGGATCAAGGCTCTGCGCGCGCCAGCTTCTTTTAAACTTTCACAAGCTCTTCCGACAGCTTCCACCTCACCTGAAATTACCAGCTGACCGGGACAGTTGTAATTTGCGGCCACTACAATTCCAGGAGTGTTGGCGCAGATTTCTTCAACTAAATGATCTTCCAAGCCTAAAACAGCAGCCATTGTTGAAGGGGTCAATTCGCAAGCGTGCTGCATTGCCAAAGCGCGTTTGTAAACTAATTGCAAACCATCGCTAAAAGCAAGGGTTCTATTGGCCACCAAGGCCGAAATTTCGCCCAAAGAATGTCCCGCAACCATATCGGGTTGAAACTTATTGCCCATCACTTTCGCTAATATAGTGGAGTGAAGAAAAATAGCGGGTTGCGTTACTTTTGTTTCCTTCAATTCATCAGCGGTGCCTTCAAACATTATCTTGGTGATATCGAAGCCCAAAACTTCATTTGCTTGCTGAAACAACTCTTTCGCTTTTGAAGAGTTTTCGTATAGATCTTTGCCCATACCAGTAAATTGAGCGCCTTGTCCGGGGAATATGTATGCTTTCATTTTTTAGTTTTTTTCAGAGAATTAAATATAAAATATTTATTTGCGAACCCAAGTTTCATAAGTGAAAGAATAGTTGTGTTTTTCATCTTTCCCGTGTTCTATTTCAGAAACAAGATGCCATTCTTCCGTTGAAAATTCTGGAAAAAAAGTATCGGCATTGTCAAAAATTTCATTCACGCGAGTTAGTTCAATCTTATCAGCAAATGGCAATCCCATTTTATAAATTTCGCCACCGCCAATTATAAAAGGCTGGGCGTCATTTTTAGAAATTTTAAGCGCTTCCTCCATACTGTTAACCACCACGGCACCTTCTTTTCTATAATCTTTATTTCGAGTAATAACAAGATGTGTTCTGTTGGGAAGCGGTTTTGGAAACGTTTCAAAAGTTTTCCTTCCCATAATAATATAGTGGCCAGTTGTTAGTTGCTTAAACCGTTTAAAGTCATCAGGCAAATGCCAAAGCAAATCATTGTCCTTTCCCAGTTCATTGTTTTCGCCGGCGGCGGCAATCATTGTAATCATTGTTCGTCTGGCGCTAAGGGGTTGTTCAGCTCGTTTTTTTTTAATTCTTCGGAAGGGATTTTAGGCAGTTGTAGTTCTGTATCCACTTTTTTCTGAAGTTCAGCCATGCGTTCGGCCTGTCGCGCTTTCAGTTTTTCTAGTTGGCGGTCCTCCCATTCCTTATCCATGAACTTATTCATTACAAATACATTGAAAAGATGTACGAGAAATATAAAAGTCCAGATTAAAATGGCCCAGACAAACCAATTTTGGAACAGTGTTTCATTCCCGTAGCCCAAAATGGGATCGATGATTATCAACAACACCGATCCCACCAAAAACAAAATAAAATGGCGCATTAGGTTCTTTTTCTGTTTTATGCGGCGGCGGGCGTACTCGTACTGTTCGCGCTGTTCAGCATCAATTCTTTCGGTTTTTTTGGCTTTTGAAAACATAGTTGTTTACTTTCGTTGAAATTCAATGACTACTGATTGGTTCAGCATTGTAAAAATACCTAATTTTCACCGTTTAGACCACTCACTTATGGAAGAAATCCGCAAACACTTTCCAGCTTTAGAATCTTGTATTTATCTAAACACCGCTTCAAACGGCGTAATCCCTAAACCTGTTATTGAATGGCGACGGCAGCACGATTTGGATTTGATGAACCACGCGAGCGTTTTCCGCGACAAACACAAACTTCACATGGAACAAATTAGGGGTACAGTCTCTCGTTTTTTTGATGCTTCCACAGATGAAACCGCTTTGTTGCCAAATATTTCCTTCGGGATAAATACCGTTTTGGAAGGACTTCCGAAGGGACAAAAGATTCTGCTTCTTAAAAATGATTATCCGTCCATAAACTGGCCCGTCGAAACCCGTGATTTTGATGTTTGTTATGCAGTGATTGACGAAAATTTGGAAAAAAATATAGAAGAAGCTGTGGCAAAACACAAACCGGATGTTTTTATGTTCAGCATCGTGCAATGGCTAACCGGAATTAAAATAGATTTTGAATTTCTGAAACAGTTGAAAAGCTATCATCCAAATCTTCTTTTGATCGCAGACGGCACGCAATATTTGGGAACGGAGCATTTCAGTTTTGCAGATAATGCCATCGATGTTTTGGGCGCCAGTGCCTACAAATGGTTGACAGCTGGTTACGGAAATGGTTTTGTAATGGTGAAGAAATCTGTGAGGGAACGAATTTTTCCGAAGACAATAGGTTTCAATTCCGCGGAACGTTTTGAAAGTCTGGCTGCGGAAACCGCTTTTATGAAACATTTTGAACCAGGGCATCAAGACACTTTAAATTATGGGAGTTTGGAGCAGGCCATGTGGTTTCAGGAAAAGCAGGGGAAGGAGAATTTGTATCGAAGAATCGCTTCTCTTTCTGCCAAAGCAAAAGAACGTTTTACCGAAATGGGATTACTAAAAAAAGATACACTGCTTCGCGAAAAGCATTCTTCTATTTATAATTTGAAGGGAGATGAAGCGCTATTTGAAAAACTGCGTGAGAACGACATTATTTGTTCTCCGCGTGGAGGCGGAATTCGGGTTAGCTTTCACTATTACAATACGGACGAGGAGTTGGATAGACTTGTTGGGATTTTGAGCTGATAAGTCGATGAGTTGAGAAGTTTAAAAGTTTAGGAAGGTTAATATTCTGTATTAATCCTTTCTAAAAACGTAATTTTTATAATAGCCTTTTTCATCTGTAAAAGAAGTTTCAATTTTGAGACCGGATTCTTTTGCCAGCCAACTCACAATTTTATCATTGTATTTCTGGGATATTTCAGTATGGATGGTTTCCCATTCGTCAAAATTTACTGTTAGGTTTATGGCTTCAACCTTTACTTGCATAGCTTCCGTGGCAACTAAAAAACTTTTGGCCGTACCGGTTTCTGGATCATAAACTGCCCAATGTTTGAATTTTTCTATCCGAAAGTTTCCATCCAATTCACGATTTATTCTTGTTAAGACGTTTTTGTTGAAAGCTTCCGTTATACCGGTTTCATCATTATAGGCATCCAAAATATTCTGTGGGTTCTTTTTTTGATCAAAACCCATAAAAAGTAAATCATCAGGAAGCATGGCATCTTTCAATTTTGAGAGAAATTCGATTGCTTTTGGGTGTTTTAGGTTGCCAATGTTGCTTCCCAAAACCATAATTACCTTTTTCCGTTTGTTGAAACCCTTTAGTCTTTCCAGCACTTCAAAATATTCGCCTACTTCGGCATCAACGTTTAAGGTTGGCATTTCTTTGGCGAGATTGTTGGAAATCATTTCAACGGCATTTTCACTGATGTCTATGGGTTTATAGATGAAATTGAAATTGTTTTCGGTCATGTATTTCAACAAAACCTTTGTTTTTTTGCCATCACCAGCGCCCAATTCTATTAAGTCCAAACCATTTTTGCGATCGCGAAAAAGTTCGCCGATGGTTTCGGTATGTGTGGAAAGTATCTGAAACTCGCAACCCGTGAGATAGTATTCCGGCATCGCCATAATATCCTGAAAAAGCTTATCGCCTTTTTTATCGTAAAAATATTTTGACGATAAATATTTGGGATTAGCACTCAGGCCTTCGAAAACTTGTTTTTTAAAAGTCGTGTCCAATAAAGTTGCGGCAGTTGTATTCATAAAAAGATAGTCGTAATTATTTCGCTAACCTTAATCCAGTATATTGCCAGCGCAAATTGGTTTGAAAAAAATTGCGATAGGTGTGTCTTGTGTGTTTTGGGGAAGTAGCCACCGAGCCTCCCCGAAGTACTTTTTGGTTAACCATAAATTTTCCGTTGTATTCCCCGATGGCACCGGGAGCCTTGGCGTAAGCGGGGTAAGGCAGGTATGCGCTTTCAGTCCATTCCCAACGGCTGCCCCATTCAAAGTATTTTTGGGCGGCTTCCCATTCAAATTCGGTTGGCAGACGGCAATCTTTCCATTGTGCAAAAGCAAAAGCTTCGTAGTAGGAAATGTGTGAGACGGCAACGTCCAAATTTAATTTTTGGGGCCCCTGCAAAGTGTACTGATGCCATTGCCCATCAATATGGTGCCAATACATTGGTGCCGAAATATTGTTTTGCTTTACCCAATCCCAGCCTTCAGCGTGCCAAAGGTTGAAATCTTTGTAGCCACCTGCGTTTATAAATTCAAGATATTCGTCATTGGCAATGAGTTTGTTTGAAATTTTATAATCGTGAAGATATACTTTGTGACGCCCCAATTCATTGTCATAACAGAATTCTTCGGGATTATTGTGACCAATTTCATAAATGCCTTCTTTCATTGAAATCCATTGTTGTTTAAAGTCTTGAACCGGATTTTCTAAAAAAGAATCGCTGTATTTTGGCAGCAACGGATTGTTGCCGAGAATGTATTTAATGTCTGTTATTAGAAGTTCTTGGTGTTGCTTTTCGTGATGGATTCCTATTAAAAGAATTTCTTCCAACTCTTCTGAAATTTCTTCAGAAAGAAAATCTTTCATTTCGTTGGTGACGTATTGTCGATAATCATAAACCTTCGCCACGCCAGGACGGGAGAGGTTTCCGCGGTCATTTCTAATTACGCGTTTCCCAACATTTTCGTAATAACTATTGAAAACAAAAGCGAAGTCTTCGTGAAAAAGCCGGTACCCTTTTTTCTGAGGCTTCAAGACGAATTCCTCAAAAAACCATGTTGTGTGGCCCAGATGCCATTTTGGAGGCGAAACGTCCACAATGGGCTGGACAACGTAGTCTTCAATTTCCAGTGGTTTGCAAATATCTTCACTATGTTGGCGGGTTTCGAGGAAAAACGAAACCAAAGAATCTGTTACTATCATAAAAAAAGTGTTGCTCCCGATAGCTATCGGGATTTTGACGACACTTTAAATATAATTATTAAAATTGTTTAAGACTATTTAACCAGCGTTAAACAGTTGTTAAACTAGCTTTCGCTACTTATCTTTTTGAGGTTTATTGGGTTTTTTACCCACTCTTTTTGGGGGTTCAACTTTAAAAATAATTGGCAGTGAATAAAGCACTCCTACTGCCTCTCCTCGTTGTTTTCCAGGTTTCATTTGGGGTAGACTGTTAATCACACGAACGGCTTCACTTTCAATCTCAGGATAATCTGCACGGGCCCGAACGTCTACCACATTGCCTTGTTTGTCAATTTTAAATTGCACGGCACTTCTGTAAAGTTTTGGAGGCAAATCCATTGCGTCAATCATATTCATGTCAAAATTCTTTATTACAAAATCTGTAATTTTATCCGACATACATTTTTTCAATTCCTCGTTATCGTCACCCTCGCAGCCGGGATAAACCGGGACATTCTCAATTACTGCAAAAGGAACATCTGCTGCTTCAATTTGGGATTCTGAAATTTCAGTTGCTGTGCCTTCCTGCGCAAACGAAATTGAAGTGTACAATAAAAAACAGATTAGTAATTGTAAGGATTTAAACATTATTTTCCAGTTTTAAAATTGAACGGAACCGTGAAATTAATAGCACGCGGTTTGCCACCTAGCATTCCGGGCTTGGCCATTTTAGGAATTGACATTATGTTTCTCTTGGCCTCTTCTTGTAATTCTTTGGATCCGCCACTCACTTTTTTTATTTCAACCAATCCTTTTTCGTTGATAAGGAATTCAACAACAACCCTTCCTTGGTCATTATTTTTGTATGCGGTGGGAGGATATTTAAAGTTTTTGATGATATGTGATGTTAGTTTTTCGTCAAAACATTTGTCGCGCTGTGTGACATCTCCAGCTTCACAGCCGGGCCAAATGGGTGCAATTTCTTTAAGCGTTACTTCGTTGGCTACTACATTTCCCCATTCTTCTTGGGCAAAAATGGTTGTGGTGAATAGAATGCAAACTGCAATAAGTAGATTTTTCATTTTGGGGAATTTGAGTTAATAATTAAATAGCAACAGCGCCTTTAATGTGGGGGTGCGGATTGTAATCCACAAGTGTAAAGTCATCAAAAGTGAAGCCAAAAATATCTTTTACATCTGGATTGAGCAACATTTTTGGCAGCGGACGCGGTTCGCGCGACAATTGAAGTGCAACTTGATCAAAATGGTTGCTGTAAACATGGGCGTCGCCAAAGGTATGGACAAAATCGCCAGGCTGATATCCGCAAACTTGCGCCATCATCATTGTAAACAATGCATAAGACGCTATGTTGAAAGGAACGCCCAAGAAAATATCGGCGCTGCGTTGGTAAAGTTGGCAAGATAATTTTCCATCGGCCACATAAAACTGAAAGAATGCGTGACAAGGTGGAAGCGCGGCTTTGCCATTGGCCACATTTTCAGCAAAAGGTTTTGAAGTATCGGGCAATACACTGGGATTCCATGCGCTGACCAGCATTCGGCGACTGTCTGGATTCGTTTTAAGGGTTTGGATAATTTCTGAAATTTGGTCAATCTCCTCACTGTTCCAGTTTCGCCATTGATGGCCATACACAGGGCCTAAGTCGCCATTTTCATCTGCCCATTCGTTCCAAATGCGCACGCCGTTTTCCTGAAGGTATTTAATATTCGTATCCCCATTCAAAAACCACAAAAGTTCATAGATAATTGATTTTAAGTGAAGTTTTTTGGTGGTGACCATAGGGAAACCTTCATTGAGGTCAAAGCGCATTTGGTAGCCAAAAACACTTTTGGTGCCTGTGCCTGTGCGGTCTTGTTTTTCCGTTCCGTTTTCGAGTACGTGTTTTAGGAGGTCGTGGTATTGCTTCATTTGGAAAAAAGTTAAAAGATTAAAGTCAAAGGGTTTGTCTGTTAAATTTAATAAGTGCAGAAATTCTTTTTTGCAAAACTTGTAACTTTTGAATCAACAAATCCCCTTCTTCGTTGCCTAAAAATTTAAATCTTGGCAAAGTAATAAATGTGTTTCTAATTCATAAGAAGAACCAAGACTAATTTCAAAAAAATTTAATAAAATCTTTAGTTGATTCTTTTGCAGTCCCTTTGGCAATATTTGCTGGAATTGATATTACACATCGAGTTATTTGGGAATATAATCCAAATTTTTCTTTCGAAGGTAATTGAGTAGCTAATTCATGCATCTCTAAGACAAGTTTTCGAGCTTCTGGCCAAACTTCCAACTTTTTAAAATTCCTCATAAAACTTTTATCCTTTTACATTTTTCTTTTACCCTATTATCATTCCCGCAATAGTTGCAGAAATAAGGGAGGCTATCGTTCCGCCGATCAAAGCTTTCATTCCAAATTTGGAAAGGGTTTTACGCTGGCCCGGCGCCAAAGAACCAATCCCTCCAATTTGAATTCCGATTGATGCGAAATTCGCAAAACCACAAAGCATATAGGTGGCCATAATGATGCTTTTTTCATAATTGAGGTGAAGCTCGTTCTGTACGTTTTTAAGGTCTGCCAACTGAATATACCCTACAAATTCACTGGCAACGAGTTTAATCCCTAATAGTTGGCCCATCATTACCATATCTTCCTTTGCTACTCCAATAAGCCACATTAGAGGGGCGAAGATAGTTCCCAGAATTGCTTCCAAAGAAAGACTTTTATAAGCTGAATTTGCCGCGACCCATTCATTGATGGTTGTAACATCTCCAACCCACCCAAGAATTCCATTGAACATGGCAATAAAGGCAACAAAAACCAAAAGCATGGCACCCACGTTTACTGCAAGTCTTAAGCCTTCTGTTGTTCCATTGGCTATGGCATCCAAAAAGTTGGAGCCAATTTTATCTGAAGAAACTTTTACATCTGTATTAATAGGCTCGGTTTGTGGGAACAATATTTTTGAAATAACAATTGCGCCCGGAGCTGCCATCACGGAGGCGGCCAAAAGGTGTTTTGCAAACATCAACCTCAAGGCAGGATCATCACCGCCCAAAAAGCCAATGTAGGCTGCAAGTACTGCACCCGCAACCGTTGCCATTCCGCCAATCATTACCAAAAGCATTTCGCTCTTGTTCATTTTTTCCAAGTAGGCCTTTATGAGGAGTGGTGCTTCGGTCTGTCCCAAAAAGATGTTTCCTGCAACGCTTAAACTTTCGGCACCCGAAATATTCAGCAGTTTCGTCAATAACCAACCCATTCCCTTTACAACAACTTGGATAATTCCGAAGTAAAAAAGAACTGAGGTCAAGGCTGAGAAAAATATAATTGTCGGTAAAACCTGAAAGGCGAAAATGAAACCGAAAGAGTTGATATCCAGCATTCCGCCGAATAGGAATTCACTTCCTGCTTTTGTGTATTCCAAAACATTCACAAAAAGTTGGCCCACGGTCTCAAAAGCATTTTTTATGAAACCTACTTTTAATACCCCAATGGCAATCAGCAACTGAAAGGCAAGACCAATACCAACGGTTTTCCAGTTGATGGCTTTTCTGTTTGCGCTGAAAAGAAATGCTATTACAAGCAATGAAATCATTCCCAAAATTCCGCGCCAAAGACTTTGCATTGAGAAGCCTTGGCTAGGTATTATTTCTGAAGATTTTACTGCGGTTTGAGGTGTTGCAGCGGTTTGAACACTTGGAAGTTTTAGTTGGTAAACAAGATTTTTATCTGAAAGTGAAAGTGTGCTATCGGTAATTTGCGAGACGCGAAACCTTCTGATGCTGTCATTGGGATTGTTGAAGAAAAGTACAAGCAGATTATTCTGAAAAATATAATCGCCACTGGATTTTAGGCTGTCGATTGGCGATAGTTGATATTCAAAAGACCCGTTTTTAAGTTTTAGATAATCTTTTTCTGGATTGATGTTGACGATGGAAAGACCGTTTTGGTCTTTTACTTCTGAAAATTGCCAGGGTTTTTCAATGCTCTGCCCAAAAATGGTTCCGAAGAAAAGCAGTGCGATGGCTACAAGTGTAAATTTCCGCATAGATTATTCAAAATTCAACCCTTCAACAAGCTCAGGGTGACAAGTTCAAGGTTTAATGTTTACTGTTCAAACCCTTCGCCTGCGCTCAGGGTGACAAACAAGCAACCGAAAACAGACAGCCGAAATCATTGCCGTTTTGAGATTTCATCCCGTACGCTTGCTGCCTTTTCATAGTTTTCGTTTTTTACGGCTTCATCCAGCATTTTGTTCAATTCACTCAGGCTGAGCCTGCTGTAATCTTCGCTGGCCGGTTTTACCGATTCTTTATCTTCCCCTAAAATCAAACTTTCTATGACCGCTTCTTCCTTTTTTGAAAGCGATTTTTTGGAGGTAGAGGTTTTTAGATAAATTCCAGCTTTGTCCAGAATGTTTTTATAGGTAAAAATAGGTGCCTTAAACCGAAGTGCCAGTGCAATGGCATCACTGGTTCGGGCGTCTATTATTTCTTCAATTTTGTCGCGTTCACATATTATGCTTGAATAGAAAACGCCATCTACCAATTTGTGGATTATTACTTGTTTCACCACAATTTCAAAACGGTCAGCAAAGTTTTTGAACAGATCGTGCGTCAATGGACGGGGAGGAGTTATTTCCTTTTCCAGCGCAATGGCGATAGATTGCGCCTCAAAAGCGCCAATCACTATTGGCAGTTTGCGTTCGCCGTCCACTTCGTTCAAGATGAGGGCATACGCACCATTTTGTGTTTGGCTGTAGGATATTCCTTTTATGGTAAGTTTTACTAAACTCATTTTCGGTATTCAGTAAGAAGTTCTGTTATCAATTGGTTATAAAATTAACGAAATAATAAACAATAAAAAAAGGCTGTTTAAATTTGGATGTTTCCTTATTTAAACAGCCTTTTTCGAAGCACAAATTAATGAAAAATTATGCGTTGGCTTCGGTACAATTTTCTTTTTTTTTTAAAAAAATTAAAATCCCCTACCTGCCAAGGCGCCACAGGTAGGCCCAGCCACTTTTATATGGGGATTGTCCTTTTTTGTCTTTGGAACAATTTTCCGTCCTTAAAGTTTATCGGCCACGAGAACAATTTCAGAATCATCGTTCCGCTTCCTTGAATTGTTTAAAGTTGATGATTTTATTTTCAATTAATTTTTTAATTTCACGGATAAATGAAGAAGCATCGAAATAGATACTGATTTTTTTCCGTGAATTGAATTGGCTGGTATTTTGGAAAAGATTTTTATTATTTCTGCTTATCTTTTCATCTGGATTTAAAGAAAGTACTTCGTTGTGTAATTAAACGCATATTTAAAATTTTGAAACGGGATCAATCTGAATCATTACGCTTATGGGCGAAGCTACAGGATGGTAACTTGGAGGCTTTCGGAATGCTTTACGATATTTACATTGACGATCTATTTACATATGGAATGGGTTTTTCTGGGAATAAAAGTGAGGTTATGGACTGCATCCACGATCTATTTTTGAATCTTTATAAATATCGAAAAAACCTTTCCCATACAGATCGCGTGGATTTTTATTTAATGCGCTCACTGAAAAATGAAATAATAAAGCGTATCCAAACCTCAAGAAGGGAACTGGCCACAGTAAATCAAGAAAACATTGGCCCTTTCCAAATATCGGCTGAAGAAGTTTTTATAGCCAATGAGTGGGAAATGGAACGCTCCAAAAAACTTAGCAGGGCCATAAAGTCACTCAGTAAAAAGCAACGCAAAGGTCTGTCTATGCGCTTCAGTGAAAATTATTCTTATGAAGAAATTGCAGAACAAATGAATATTTCTGTGCAATCTTCAAGAACCATGATTTATAGGGCTATCAAAACTTTGCGCGCCCAATTGCAGTATCTTATTTTGGTTTGCCAAATATTTTTTTATTTTATTTATAAATAAAGTGTCTATATATAGAGAAGTTCTTGCTTATAGTTAAAAGACCTAAGATGGTTTGATAATTCCGGTACGAACTTTTAACATTTCCAAGCTTATTGGAAAACTTGTATGGCTCACGACGAAAAAAACAACTTAAATTTCCAAAAACTGTCCAGGAAAGATAAATCACTTTTAAAGAAGCGGATTTATGGTTCCATCTACGCATACAAGCGTAGAAAGTACGCTTTTCGATTTGCGGCGGTAGGTCTTTCTGCCATCGTTGCTATATTCTTGTCTTTTTCACTTTTCAATGCTAAGGATCCAAATTCAGCAATTGAAAAATTTGCGGAAATCCACAATGATAAGACTACAAATCAAGATGTTCAGCTGATCTTAAACGACAATAAAAATATTTCTATCACAGAAAAAGTTGCTCAGATAAGCTATTCCAATTCAGGGGAAGAAGTGAGCATAGGCAAGTCCAATTCTGTAACTCAGTATGCAGCATCCCCATCAGGGCCCATTTTCAACACATTAATTGTTCCCTTCGGAAAACGATCTGAAATAGTGCTTTCAGACGGAAGTAAAGTCTGGCTCAATTCGGGTTCAAAGCTCATATTTCCCGCTCGTTTTACTGGTGAAAAAAGAGAGGTATACCTTGAAGGCGAAGCTATTTTTGAAGTAAGTCACAATAAAAACAACCCCTTTTTCGTAAAGTCCAAAAACCACGAGATTCAGGTTTTGGGCACCTTGTTCAATGTTAGTAATTATAATGATGACAATGCTATTTACACCGTTCTAAAAAGTGGAAGCGTTCAAATAAATTATACTTCAAAGACGCTGTTCAATTCTGAAAAGAATATCAAAATGAAGCCAGGAACAAAGGTTACGTTTAATAAGACAAAACTAGATGTGAAAGAGACCAATGTTGATGTGGAGCCATATTTTTCTTGGCGCGATGGGGTTTTTATTTTCAAAAACGACCCTTTGAAGTCTATTATGAAAAAAATATCAAGGTATTACGATGTGGAAATCATTATAACCGATAACGCGAGAGCAAATGAAACATTTTCGGGTTATCTGGATGTAAAGGACAGTATTGAGAGCGTCCTAGAAACCATTAAAGAAACAGAACCGCCAGGATTTGAATATAAATTTTCAGCAGACCATAAAATTATCATTAACTAAAAACATTTCAAATTCTAGGCATAAACAGAAAGAAAAAAACTAGAAGATGCGCCAACATCTTCTAGCCATTAAAATTAATACCACCATAAACACAGCAATATTAACCAACTAACACAAAATTATGAATAAAATTAAGAACCTTTATCCTTTGCGAAGGGTAAAATCTTTCAGGTACTATTTGGTGCATATGATACGAACTTTTATATTGTTGATTAGCATTGGGATTAGCTCAATCTTCGCAAATACAACAGAGGCTCAGACCAAGATGGATATTAAAGTTGCCAATGTAAGTTTGGAACAACTTTTTAAGGAAATTCAGCGTAAAAGCGAATATATTTTCTTTTACAAAGATGATGTTCTCAAATACAATGTTACGCTTGAATTAAAGGAATCTACCGTTTCAAAAATTCTTGACAAGGCCTTGGTGAATACTGATTTGACCTACGTTATAAATGATAGGCAGATTGTTATAAAGAACAAAATCGCTCAAAATTCTAAAATCCTGCCAACCAACCAGCAAGAACGTGAAGTTACTGGGACTGTAATGGATACAGAGGGTGTTCCTTTAGTAGGAGCCACAGTAATTATTAAAGGGACTTCAAAAGGCACAGCAACAGATTTTGACGGAAATTTCAAAATTTCCGTGCCCAATGACGCAAGTACTTTGGTGATTACTTATGTTGGATATAAGACACAAGAGGTTTCAATATTTGGCATATCAAGTATAACCGTTACAATGGTTGAAGATAGTAGTGCTCTGGAGGAAATTGTGGTTATAGGTTACGGTACTGAAAAAAAATCATTAGTAAGTGATGCACTATCCACTATTAATGCCAAACAGATTGAAAATTTACCATTGGCATCAGTTGATGGTTTGCTGCAAGGTCAGGCTGCGGGCGTGCAGGTAAATCAAAATTCTGGAACCCCAGGAGGTCAAATGTCTGTTAGGATTAGAGGGCTTAGCTCAATTAGTGGCAGTAGCCAACCTTTATATATTATTGATGGTATTCCGGTAACAACTGGCGACTTCGGCCAAATTGGCTATTCCGGGCAAGGTTCAAGTGCGCTTACCGATTTAAACCCAAGCGATATTGAGTCCATAAGTGTGCTAAAAGATGCTTCCGCAACCGCTATTTATGGTGCAAGAGGTTCTAACGGTATCGTTTTAATCACCACCAAACGTGGGAAAGAACAAAAAACTACTGTTTCCGTTAGCATATATTCGGGCATGCAGCAAGTTTGGAATAGACTGGATATGCTAAACGCCAGAGAGTGGAAGGAATATAGGAACGATTTAACCAATAGCACCGTTTTTACTGAGGAGCAGATAAATGACAATACCATAGACACAGATTGGCAGGATGTAATTTTCCGTACCGCACCCATAAATAGTTATGAAATTTCTGCTGCGGGAGGTTCAGAAAAGACACAGTTTTTTATGAGCGGAACTTTATTTCAGCAAGAGGGTATCTTGATTGGGACGGATTATGACCGTTTCAATTTTCGCGCAAATTTAGACCATGCTATATCAGATAAGGTTAAGATAGGTACCAGCATTGGGTTGAGTTACGCCCATACCAATAGGGTGGAAGGCGACCAAACGCTACACGGCCCATTGCCAAACGGTATTTCAACCCCTGCAATTTATCCTGTTTATAACCCGGATGGTTCTTATAACCAAGACGGGCCTTATTCAAATCCGGTATCCATAGCCAATGAAGCCATCAACGAGAACTTCTCTTACCGTACCAATTCAAATATTTATTTTGATTGGAATATAATCGAAGACTTGACCTTTTCATCAAAACTCGGGGTTGATTTCCTAAACTTCAGGGAACACGGTTATGAATCTACCAAAACGGTTCAAGGTGCCAAGTACAATGGTTTGGGTTTTGAAACTTACACCAATATCTCAAATATTGTTTCCAACAACTTGCTACAATACAGCAAACGTTTCAACAAACACAAGCTTGACGCTTTGGTAGGCTATAGTTTTGAAAAAAGAAATTATAGGTCTTCCTTTATTCGGGGCCAGGATTTTGCAGATGACAATCTGGAATATATAAACTCTGCAGCTACAATAGTTTCTGCCAGTGCCAGCGCATCAGACGAAGGTATTCGCTCCTACTTTGGAAGGGTAAACTATAACTTCAGCGATAAATATATTTTGACCTTGACAGGTAGATTTGATACCTCGTCAAAATTTGGCGACAACAACAAAACTGGTTTTTTCCCAGCTGCATCGGTAGCTTGGCGCGTTTCCCAAGAAGAATTTTTAAAGGATGTAAAATTCCTTTCAGACTTAAAACTGAGAGCCAGTTATGGTTTGACAGGGAATGACGATATAAGTCCATTTTTGTTTTCTGAACTTTACGGAAACACCTCATATGGAGGTTCGCCAGCTATTTACCCCAGCAATATTCCCAATCCAGACTTAAAATGGGAAAGTACCACTCAGCTCAATCTTGGTTTAAACCTTGGCTTTTTTCACGATCGTATTACGCTAACGGCAGATTATTATGACAAACAGACCAATGATCTTTTATTGAGCAGACCTTTGCCAACCAGCTCTGGGTTTTCATCAATTACCGAAAATGTGGGAAAGGTGGAAAATAAAGGTATCGAGCTTACCCTTTCAACCCAAAACTTCGTAGGCGAATTTATTTGGAATACTCAATTTAACATTTCTGGAAACCGCAACAAGGTACTGGAACTATACAATGGCCAGCCTATTGACGATATAGGCCGTGGAGGCAACCGTATTATGGAAGGCCAACCTATTGGTATATTTTACAGTTATCTGTCTTTGGGCGTAGATCCTTCAACGGGAGATATTGTGTATGCAGATACTAATTTTGACGGCGAGATAACATCTGCAGACAGAACCGTGGTTGGAAATCCACACCCTGATTTTGTGTATGGTTTCACCAATAATTTTGCATATAAAAACTTTGATTTAAGCATATTTCTTCAAGGTTCGCAAGGCAACGATGTTTTCAATGGATCACGATTGTATTTAGAATCGCTTCAAGGGGGTGACAACCAATTGAAATCCGTTACCAGAAGATGGAGGCAACCGGGTGATATTACAGATATTCCACGTGCAACTACAGATCCTGTTGCCGCTTCACAAAACAAACGTGTTTCATCCAGGTTTTTGGAAGATGGCTCTTATCTAAGGTTTAAAAATGTAACCTTGGGTTATACACTGAACCAAAAAAACATGAATAAACGGTTTTTTGATTCAATGAGAATCTATGTAAGTACACAAAACCTGTTCACATTCACAAATTATTCTGGACTCGATCCGGAAGTCAACTATAGGGGTGACGACAATGCGGTAATTGGCACCGATTTTTTCACCTATCCGCAAGCACAAACCTTTACATTGGGTGTTAATCTAAAAATATAAACAAGATGAAAAAGTTATTATATATTTCGATACTATGTTTTGTGGCGATCTCCTGCAATATAGTAGATGTTGAACCCCAAAATTCAATTTCGGCCGAAGAAGCTTTCAATACAAAAGAAGACATAGACAAAGGAATTTTGGGGGCTTATGCCTCATTCCAAAGCCTTAGCTATTACGGAAGAACGTATAGCATATTTGCAGACTTGGCGGCTGATAACCTTTCACATCCTGTTGACGCGACGGCTACCGACTATGCAGAGGTGGACAATAACAGTATGCTTCCTGAAAACGGCAGTAACAGTAATATGTGGGCCATTATGTATGATGGCATCAACGTAGCAAACAACGTGATAAGCAAAGTGCCCATCATAAATGACATGACGGTGGAAGAAAAGAATGCGGCCTTGGCAGAGCTGTATTTCATCAGGGCTATGAATCATTTCAATTTAATGCGTTATTACGGTGCTATTCCATTAAAACTACAACCCACCATTGGTGTTGACAACTTAGATGCGCCAAGGGTTCCCGTTAATGAAGTCTATGCCCAGATTATAACCGATTTGACCTTCGCCGCTGAAAACCTTCCTAGTTCTGGAAACAAAATCAGAGGGTCAAAATTTGCAGCCAAAGCACTTTTGGCCCGTGTTTATCTGTATCAAGGCAACTATCAACAGGCTGCAGCAACGGCTTCGGACGTAATTAACAATGGGGGCTATACCTTGCTCTCAAACTATGCCGATGTTTTTGCAGATGAAGAAAATGCGGAATCTATTTTTGAAATTTATTTTTCGCAATTGGAACGCAACCGAATAGCCGAGTACAATTTCCCAAAATCTCTGAACGGAAGGAGAGAAGTTGAACCATCGCAAGATCTGTTGGATGCCTTTGAAGTAGGCGACGAGCGTTTTCAGGCCAGTATTGCCTTTGCAGAAAGTTTGGCTTACGCCATAAAATATGACGATTTAAATTTGGGCGCTGATAACTTTATAGTGATACGTTTGGCTGATATGTATTTAATACGCGCAGAAGCTTTGGCAAAAGGCCCAGCACCAGACCCCAACCAGATAAAAGCTGATTTGAACACAGTAAGAACGCGCGCTGGCTTGTCTGGAATAACATCCAACAGCATAGACCAATTAATTAGCGCAATTGAAAAGGAGCGCCGTGTGGAATTTGCTTTTGAGGGTCAACGTTGGTTTGACCTTGTAAGAACCGGAAGGGCGGTGGATGTACTATTTAATGTAACAAGCATTAACCAAACCTTATTCCCAATACCTTTTGACGAGCTACAAACCAATAAAGATCCGGGGATGTTTCAAAACCCAGGATACTAACAAACTAACCATATTAAAAGTTATTATATGAAAACAATCATTTACAAATACAGTCTTTTTGCTTTCGCACTTTTAGCCCTTTTTTCTTGCCAAAAAGATGACGACCCAGTGCCGCCACAATCACAGGCGGAGTTTACGGCAAGTGCTACGGAAGTAGCCATTGGCGAAACCATTCAGTTCACTAACAACTCGCAAAATGCCACAGCCTTTAAATGGAGTTTTGGCGATGGCACAATATCTACCCAAGTATCGCCAACAAAATCATATACTAGCAGCAATGTGTTCTTAGTCACTTTGGTATCAACGGGCGCAGGTGGTTCAACCATTTCAAACATGGAAATAACCGTAACGCCTTCCAGTTCATTCGCTGTTGAAGATGTTGATAATCTAACAGCCGGCGTCCCTGTTCAGTTTACGAATACATCAATTGGCGCAACAAGCTATACGTGGAATTTTGGCGACGCCGCCAATTCAACTTCAACTGAAGAGAATCCATTGTTTACTTATTCTTCAGAGGGAAATTACACCGTTTCGCTTACCGCTACTTCCATGTATGGATCAAATACTGCAAGCAAGGATATAACAGTGGCAGCAGGTCAACAAGGCCCAGCATCTTTGTATTACATTGCTTATGGGGATGAATTTTTAAGAAGTTTGTTGCTGGATGGTTCCGGCACCACAACCGATGTGCTAAATCTTGTAGGTAAAGCGGGCGTTGGTCTGGCTTATGATACCACTAACCAAAAAATTTACTTTAGCGATTTTGACACCTACCCCCTTGGAAATATTTGGAGAGCAAACCTAGACGGTAGCAGTGCCGAAATGATTGTGAGCAACATCGGCGATCCATACGGTGTAGCAGTAGATGAAGTAAACAGTAAAGTGTATTGGGTTGATGACGACGGCAATGTGTCGCGTGCAAACCTCGATGGCAGCTCCCCAGAAATAGGGATATTGAATATAGCGGGCGCCCAATGGAGAGCTATTGCTTTGGATGTGGAAAACAACAAAATGTACGCCTACGAGGTAAATGTTGAAAATCTGTACGTGGCCAATTTGGATGGCACAAACCCACAGATTCTTATCTCAGGTGTTTATGGCTACGCTATAGCTATAGACACGGTGAACGATAAAATTTATTTTGACGACCAAAACGGGGCAGTATTTAGCGTGGCCAATCTGGACGGCTCTAACATACAAACCATTGATCCTGATGGAACGCGTATTTACGGGATTCAAATAGACAACGAAACCAACAAATTGTATTGGTCTGGCCGTGATACGGGCGAGTTGTACAGCGCAAATCTTGATGGCACTGGCCGTGAAGTGTTGGCAACCGGTATTGCCAGCCCAAGAGGAATTGCTTTAATAAAATAAGATACAGATGAAAAACATAATAATAGCAATACTATTTATAGGTTTTGGGAGTATTTTCCAATCCTGCTCTGACGACGGTTTCCCCGTGCCTCCAGCCAGTACGGTGCCACAATTTACATATACAATAGACAATAACGAGTTTGCACCTGCAACAGTCACTTTCACAAATACTTCAATTGTTCCAACAACAGTAGGGGCGGCCACTTTTTATTGGAATTTTGGCAACGGCGATTCTTCAGTTGAAGAAAGCCCTGTCTATACTTATGTCCAACCTGGCGCATATCAAGTAACTTTGGTTGTAACCACTTCTGGGTCTTTGGAAGTAAGAGAGGTAACAAAAACTGTTGTTGTAAAAGATCCAAATGCAGTGGGTATCCCTATCTATTATACAGACGGGGCTTCCGTTTTTCAGGGCTTGATAAACGAACAGGCACCAATTTTTACAACTTTGTCGAATATAGCTTTACAATCTTCCTATGAAATGATTTTGGACACTTTAAGGCAAAAACTATATATAAGTGATGTTGACGCTGGCAAAATCTACAGAGCCAATACCGATGGCAGCGAATTTGAAGATTTCAGGGTGGGCCTTGATTCCCCAATTGGAATGGCAATAGATTATTCCGGCAATAAGATATATTGGTCCACAAGCAACAGTATTCAACGAACCGATTTAAGCTCTACCGATATTAATGCGAAGGAGGATTTCGCAATTGGCCAAGTAAACGATCCGGAAGGCGTCTCAATACATTTCGCCACGGGAAAAATATTCTGGGGCAATTACGATGGGGGCATTTGGTCTAAAAACCTTGACGGAAGTAATGAAACCTTGATTATTCCTGATATAGAAACCGGAAGTATGTTGGTGATAAACGACCGTATTTATTATGATGAATACGTAGGCTCTGGCGATATACGCATAAAATCGGCTGCTCTAGACGGCACTAACGTTACAACCATAGCCACAGGGATTGGAAGGGTTGTTTATGGGATTGGTTATGACGCTTCCGAAAACAAAATTTATTGGGGAGACAGAAGTACCGATGCAATGATGCGGGCAAATCTGGACGGGTCCAATACTGAATTATATTACCAAGCCGCCGGAGATACCCGAGGTATCGTGATTGGAAATCAATAATGAAACTTTTAAAATACTATATCCCCCTTGCCTTAATCGGTTTTGCTGCGCTTCAGTTTTCAGCTTTTGCGCAGCAATCCGATGGCAATGGTAAACTGGTAATTATTGGTGGTGGCTCAAGGCCCGAAGCCATGGTGCAACGCATTATTAAAGAAGCGCAGTTGGATAGATCTGGCTATGGCATAATTTTGCCAATGTCCAGTGCCGAACCGGATTCAGCTGTTTATTATGCCAAAAAACAATTCGTGGAAGCGGGTCTAACTAATATAGTTGGCCTTCATATCTACAAAGATGAAAATGTGTCTAAATCTAAATTAGACTCAATCAAAAATGCCAAAATGATTTACATATCCGGTGGAGACCAAAACAGGTTTATGGATATTGTTGGTGGCACTGCTGCGGAAGATGCAATCCACGATGCATTCAGCAAGGGAAGTTTGATTGCCGGCACCAGTGCAGGCGCGGCGGTTATGAGCAAAATGATGATTACAGGAAACGAATTAAAACATCCGAACTACTCTTCTACTTTCAGAAATATTGAAGCTGAGAATATCGAAATAAAAACAGGTTTGGGGATGCTTAGCGGAGTAATTATAGATCAACATTTTGTAAAGCGAAGCCGTTACAACCGCTTGATTAGTGCTATAATTGAACACCCTGAATTAATGGGGATTGGCATTGACGAATCTACCGCAATTTTGGTAAAAGGCAATACGGCCGAAGTCTTGGGCGACGCACAGGTTATCGTCCTAAAAAATCCCACAAAATCAAAAAATGAAAATAATGGGAAGCTTGGTGCACGCAATCTGGAATTGGATATTTATTTGCCCGGCGAAACATTTTCGATAAATTAGATAGATGAATTTAAGACTGAAATTGAAAAGAATTGGTTTGTTGGTCAGCCTTTTAATCGGTACTTGCAGCATGGCTCAAAGTGCCAAAATGGAAAAAAGCATTGTAAGATTGGTTGATAAAAATCTGGACGCTTCCATAGAATTGCTAAAAAAAACAGTGAACATAAATAGCGGTTCTTTAAATATGGAAGGGGTTAGAAAAGTGGGCGAACTGTACAGGGCAGAATTGGACAAGTTAGGTTTTACTACAGAATTGACATCTGGTGAAGCTTATGGCCGCGCTGGTCATCTTATTGCCAAAAAAGATGGTAAAAAAGGCCCTAAATTTTTATTGATAGGTCATTTGGATACGGTTTTTGAGCTTGATAGTCCTTTTCAGGAATTCACAATGCTGAACGATTCAATTATGAAAGGTCCTGGAGTGGCAGATATGAAGGGGGGCGATGTAATTATTATTTTAGCAATGAAAGCCTTAAAAGAGGCTGGGGCATTGGACGATATGTCGGTACAGATAATAATGACTGGCGATGAGGAAAAAAGTGGATCGCCAATTGAATTGTCAAAAAGAGATTTAGTTGAAGGTGCAAAATGGGCCGATATCGCCTTGGGTTTTGAAAACGGTGACAACAACCCCAAAACCATAGTGGTATCCAGAAGGGGTTCCGAAGACTGGCAACTTACGGTCACAGGTCAACCAGCTCACTCATCACAAATTTTCACAGAAGATATTGGCACAGGGGCTATTTATGAAGCGGCTCGCATCCTAAATGAATTTTATCTGCAATTGGCCAAGGAAAAAGACCTTACCTTTAATCCGGGCTTTATTTTGGGAGGAACAAACGCAGCGCCCAATGAAGAGTTAACAGGCGGTACTGCCTTCGGAAAAAATAATGTAGTGGCTCAAACGGTTGTCGTTCACGGCGACCTAAGAGCAGTTTCGCCAGAACAATTGCAAAAGGCGAAAATGGTTATGAAGGAAATCGCAGCTAACAACTATCCAAAAACATCAGCAGTACTATTATTCGACAATGAAGGATATCCGCCATTGGCAAAAACGGATGGCAATATGAGGTTGCTGGAACACTATAACAAAGTGAGTAATGATTTGGGGTTTGGAGCTGTGGAAGCAGTAAACCCAAGAAATGCAGGCGCAGCAGATATATCCTTTACATCGGGTTATGTTGAGATGGCTTTGGATGGTCTGGGCCTAACAGGCGGCTCTGGCGACCATACAATTGAAGAAACGGGTAACCTTAATACAGTTGGTGTTCAAGCTAAGATAACTGCAGTGTTGATGTACCGAATGATGCAACGGCAGTAAAAAAATAAAGATTGGATAATGAAAAGGATTGTACTTTTAGTAGCATTATGTGTAAACACCTTAGTTTTTGCGCAGAATTATACCGAATATGTAACGGGCAGCACGACGGATATTAATACCAACCACCAACCCGGAACCTGTTTAATGGGTGGGTCTTCAGAAAACGATGAGGCGATGGTTTGGTTTTTGAACAAGGCCGATGGTGGCGATGTTGTGGTTTTAAGAGCTACGGGTAGTGATGGCTACAACGATTACTTTTATAGCCAGTTGGGCGTAACGCTTAACTCAGTAACTACTTTTGTTATTCATAATGTAGCGGGAGCAACAGATCCAGCCGTATTGCAAAAAGTAGCAAACGCTGAAGCAATATGGGTAGCCGGCGGCGATCAATGGGATTACGTGTCTTTGTTTAAGGACAACGCGATGGAAACAACCCTAAATGAGTATATAAACGTAAAACACGGCGTTGTTGGCGGCACAAGTGCAGGAATGGCAATAATGGGAAGTTCGTATTTTACGGCTCAATACGGTACTCTTGAGAGCCCCGTGGCCTTGAGCAACCCTTATCACCCGAGAGTGGCATTGGGTTATAACGATTTTTTGGAGGTGCCCTTTATGCAAAATCTCATTACCGATACCCATTTCACCGATCGCGACAGACAAGGTAGAATAAGTGTCTTTTTGGCGCGATTTATACAGGATAATGGCCCGCGTAGTTTTGGTATTGCGTGTAACGATTATACAGCAGTATGTGTTCAGCCTGATGGAAAAGCATACGTATTTGGCGAATATCCAGACTATTCTGAATTTGCCTATTTTCTACAAGCTAATTGCGTGTTAGATTATGCGCCAGAAACAGTGGTGGCAGGAATGCCAGTAACTTGGAATAGGAATGGGGAAGCCATAAAAGTTTATAAAGTTCCTGGCACCTATGGGGGACCAAACTATTTTGATCTTTCAGATTGGGAAACAGGCAGTGGTGGTAGCTGGGAAAATTGGTTTATAGATAACGGAAATTTGAATATGGAAGCAGGGGATAATCCGGGCTGTGGCCAATTGGAAGTGTCTGGTTCAGATAGCGATTTAATGAGTGTTTATCCAAATCCATTCAAAAATGAATTGTTTTTAAACTCAAAATTACCTGTAAGAGATGTAAGTTTATTTGATGTTTTGGGCAAAGAAATTAATATTGAAATCCAGGATAATTTTAGAATTGAAACTTCATCCCTAAGCGCTGGAACCTATATCTTAAAGCTGCGGACAGAAAATTCACAGCAGAACTTTAGGCTTATTAAAAATTAATCGAATAAACCTCTTGCTATTTTATCATTAAAAAAATAACCGTCCCACTTTTATATTGAGACGGTTATTTTTAAATCTTTATCTCTGGAGAGATTAGCTATTCTGAGCTTTAAATTCTTTTAATTTTTCGGTGAGTTTTGGCACAATTTCAAAAGCATCACCTACAATACCATAGTCTGCAGCTTTGAAGAAAGGCGCTTCAGGATCGTTGTTGATTACCACTTTCACTTTTGAAGAATTGATACCGGCCAAATGCTGGATAGCCCCTGAAATACCGATTGCAATATAAAGATTTGATGCAACTGGTTTTCCGGTTTGCCCAACGTGCTCGCTGTGCGGTCTCCAGCCCATATCGCTCACAGGTTTAGAGCAAGCTGTGGCGGCACCCAAAACTTTTGCAAGATCTTCAATCATTCCCCAATTTTCGGGGCCTTTAAGGCCGCGGCCACCGGAAACCACTATTTCTGCATCTGCGATAGTTACTTTGTCTGTTGCTTTATCAACGGAAACAATTTCCATATCAAAGTCATGTGCGTCAAGGTTTGGTGAGAAAGCTTGGCTTGTTGCCGAAGTTTCATTTTCTTTTAAACCATAAGAGTTTTTACCCAGTCCGATTATTTTGATATCGGTTGTGATTTCGGTTGAAGCAAAAGCTTTGTTGGTAAAAACACTGTGCTTCACTTTAAAAGGCGAAGTGCTTTCAGGAAGTGAAATAACGTTTGGCACATAGCCGGCCTCCAAATTCACTGCGAGGGCAGGAGCTAAAAATTTACTGTTTGCGCTGGAAGTGACAACCACAACTTTTGCGGCTTCGTTTTTTGCGGCTTGTGCAATTACATCTGCGTAGGCTTCTGCATTGAAATTGCCCAATTTGTCATTGGAAACCTGCAAAATTTTTGAAGCACCGTATTTGCCCAATTCTGAAGTATCATTGGCATTGATACTGACCGCGGTTACAGTAGTTCCCATTTGGTCTGCAATTCCTTTTGCATAGGCAACTGCTTCCAAGGCAATTTTCTTGATTTTTCCTTCTTCTGATTCGGTATAAACTAATATCATTTTAATATTATTTTGAAATTAATATTTAAGATTTGGAGTTTGAATTTACTTTTCAAAAGTTCCAAATCTCAAGTTCCAAATTCCAAATAACTTCCAATTTTTAAAAATTGAGTATTATTTGTGATTTGCCTTTTTGTGATTTGTTTTTTTAATTAAATTACCTTCGCTTCATTGTGAAGCAAGTCTATCAATTCATCAACGTTGTCTACCAATTTAACCGCGCCTTTTGGAGCTGGTTTTTCAAAGGAAACTGTGTTTGTTTCCGCATTTGAAGCTATTGGTTCTTTAACGTTTAATGGTTTTGTGCGAGCTTGCATAATGCCGCGCATGTTCGGGATGCGAAGATCGCTCTCCTCAACCAAACCTTTCTGTCCGCCAATTACTAACGGAAGTGAGGTTTTCAAGGTTTCCTTGCCGCCGTCAATTTCGCGAATTGCGGTGGCTTTATCGCCTTCCACTTCAATACCGATACAGGTATTTACGAAATTTGCTCCAATAAGTTTTGCAAGCATTCCGGGAACCATTCCGCCGTTATAATCGATGGATTCCCGTCCGCCGATTACCAAATCATAACCACCTTCTTTTGCAATATTTGCAAGTTGTTTTGCCACGGAAAAACCGTCGGTTGCAACAGTGTTTACACGTATTGCTTCATCGGCGCCTATAGCCAAAGCTTTGCGCAAAGTTGGCTCAGTTTCTGGACCGCCAACGGTTGCTACGTGTACGATTGCAGCTTGCTTTTCCTTGAACCACATAGCTCGGGTAAGGCCAAATTCGTCATTTGGATTGATTACAAACTGAACTCCATTGGTATCAAACTTAGTGTCGCCGTCGGTAAAATTGATTTTTGAAGTTGTGTCCGGTACGTGACTTATACAGACTAATATTTTCATCATTAAATAATATTTGATAAATAGGAAGATGTAATGCCCCAATCTACATCTTCGCTCAATTTATTAATTGGTTATGGGGGCATTTCATTTTTTGAACTTTTTTGGATTGTAATTCTTGTTAGGCAACCCTTCGCTGTTCGAGCTTCGGGCTACGTTCGCAACCCTTCCCTTAGGCTTCGGATTGCGTAGGTAATCGGCTGCTCATAGAGCTTTGGACTACGCAGGTGCGAAGTTAAGAATATATTTCCTTATTTTGCTATGCACGCATAATAAATTTTGGTTAAAAGTTGGGGAATACTGCTTAAACAGATTGGATTTATACTATTTTTGCTAACCCTGTTCCGATAGCTATCGGAATTCAGTTATTTACATTACAATTTAAAAAGATGAAGACATTACAATTCAGAGAGGCTATAGCCGAGGCGATGAGCGAAGAAATGCGTCGCGACGAAACCATATATTTAATGGGCGAGGAAGTTGCCGAATACAACGGCGCTTACAAAGCCAGTAAAGGGATGCTTGACGAGTTTGGAGCAAAACGCGTGATAGACACCCCCATTTCAGAAAATGGGTTTACTGGAATAGCCATTGGTTCTGCCATGAATGGCAATAGGCCGATAGTAGAGTATATGACCTTCAACTTTTCTTTGGTGGCTATTGACCAAATAATAAACAATGCCGCAAAAATGCGCCAAATGAGTGGTGGACAATTTAATATTCCAATAGTTTTCCGTGGGCCAACAGCTTCAGCGGGCCAACTTGCCGCCACGCACAGCCAGGCTTTTGAAAGCTGGTATGCCAACTGTCCTGGCCTAAAAGTAGTAGTACCGAGCAATCCAGCTGACGCAAAAGGCTTGTTGAAAAGCGCTATTCGCGATAATGATCCGGTCATTTTTATGGAAAGCGAGCAGATGTACGGCGATAAAGGTGAAGTTCCAGAAGGAGAATATTTAATTCCTATTGGGGTTGCTGATATTAAACGAAAAGGAAAAGATGTAACCATTGTTTCCTTCGGAAAAATTATAAAGGAAGCTTATAAGGCTGCCGAAACTCTTGCTGAAGAAGGCATCGAGTGTGAAATAATAGATTTGCGAACCGTTCGTCCTTTGGATTATGAAGCCATTTTTGAATCGGTAAAGAAAACAAACCGTTTGGTAATTTTGGAAGAAGCCTGGCCGTTTGGAAACGTTTCTACTGAAATAACCTACAAAGTTCAAAACCAAATTTTCGACTATTTGGACGCCCCGATTGTAAAGATCAATACTGCCGATACTCCCGCTCCATTTTCCCCGGTTTTATTGGAAGAATGGTTGCCTAATAGTGAAGATGTTGTTAAGGCTGTAAAGAAAGTTCTTTATAGAGACTAACTTTATATTGCCCAATAAATATCAGTCCCATAAATTTATGAAGTACCTTCTTTTGCTTTTTTTTATAGTTGTTGGTGCTTCGGTATTTGCCCAAACCAAAGTAAGCGGTGTCATCAAAGACGACTCTAATTATCCGGTTGCCTTTGCCAATGTGATTTTTAAGGATTCGCAGGAGGGAACTATTTCTGATGAAAATGGTCGCTTTTATTTGGAAAGCGATAAAACCTACAAAACTGTTGTTTTTTCATTTATAGGTTATACAACCAAAGAGGTGGAGCTCACTTCACGAAGCACCTACAATATGGAGGTGTTACTGGAGGAAAGTGCTGATGCACTGGATGAGGTGGTAGTTTATAGCGGGAAGACTTCAAAAAAGAACAACCCAGCCCTCGATATTCTTCGGAAGATTTGGGAGAATCGCAGGGAGAACGGTGTCAAAAAATTCAAGCAATATCAGTACGATAAATACGAAAAGCTAGAATTTGACCTGAATACCATAGACAGTGCACTCATCAAAAGCAGGATTTTTAAAGGGATGGAGTTTGTATTTGACCAGACCGATACTTCAAAAGTTACCGGGAATACCTATCTGCCTATTTTCATAAACGAAGCCGCTTCAAAAGTATATGGCGACAATTTGTTGAAAGGAGAAAAGGAAATATTGCACGGTAACAAAAATTCCGGTTTTGATAATAACCAAACACTTATCGCTTTCGTAAAGGATCTTTACAGCGAATATGATGTTTATGACAACTACTTGAAGTTTTTTGACAAGGCTTTTACAAGCCCGCTTTCACGCACAGGGATTGATGTTTATAACTATGTGTTGCGGGACAGCGCCTATCGCGACAACAAATGGTGCTACAATATTGTGTACTACCCACGCCGAAAAAACGAACTGACTTTTAAAGGTGATTTTTGGGTTAACGACTCCACTTGGGCCATAAAAGAAATAAACCTACAAGCTTCTAAAAGCGCTAACCTTAACTGGGTGCGTGATGTATATATTGAGCAAGAATTTGATGTGCTGAACGATTCCATCTTTTTGATAACGCGAGATTATTTTATGAGTGATTTCAGCTTTCAAAAAAAGGAAGAGGCAAAAGGTATTTACGGCAAGCGGACCACTTTATATGATAATTATATTTTCAACATTCCAAAGGATAAAAAGTTTTATGCCCAACAAGTAGATCCATATAATTATGAAATCTATAACCGGCCGGATGAGTTTTGGGAGTTGAACCGGATGGAAAAGCTGAGCAAGGATGAAAAGGGCGTATACAAAATGCTGGACACCCTAAAAACCGTAAGGCGCTTTAAAGCCCTTTATAATGTAGGGGCAACTTTGGCCAGCGGTTATTACGAAGTAAACAATTTTGATATTGGCCCCGTGTTTTCCGTTTTTGGGTATAATGAAGCCGAAGGAGTGCGAATACGCCTAGGAGGGCGAACTTATTTCAGCCAGAATGATTCCTGGCGTCTGGAAGGTTTTGGAGCATACGGTTTTAAGGATGACAGGTTTAAATATGGAATATCGGCCAAGTGGCTTTTAGATAGAAGATCGCGACTAACTGTTTTTGGTGGCAACCGGCGCGATGTGGAGCAAACAGGTGCCAGTCTTACCAATAGCAACGATGTATTGGGGCGAAGTTTGGCTTCTTCCACCCTTTTGTCAGTGGGCACCAATGATAGACTTTCACGAATAAACCTCTCTACTGCTGGGTTTGACATTGAGCCTTGGAAAAATTTTATCTTGCGGCTAACCGGCTCGTATAGAACGTTAAAATCTGCAACCGATACTTTCAGTATTGATTATAAAGTAATGGAAGACGGCGTTTTTACGGGCGAAATAAAAAGTGAATTGGAACAGGCTGAAATACAACTTGGCTTTATGTACGCGCCCGGGCGTAAGACCTCTGGATACGGCGTGGAGCAGACGGTAATCAACGATGGTGATTTTCCTTCTTTTTATGCTGGGTATAGTTATGGGTTAAAAGGCGTAATGGGCGGTGATTTTGAATATAAAAAAATTCAGGCACTCTACACCCAGCCATGGAATATTGGGGGTATTGGCCGTTTGTATTCCACGGTTGAAGTGGGCACAACCATTGGCGCAGTGCCGCTTAGTCTATTGAACCCTATTCCGGGAAACCAGACGTATTTTAGCATTTACAACAGTTTTACACAATTGGATTATTATGAGTTTGTAAGTGATTCTTATGCTTCTTTACACTTGCAGCACAATTTTGGGGGGCGTATTTTTTCGCGTATCCCTTTATTGCGAAAACTGGACTTGCGCGAAGTGGTAGGCTTTAGAGCTGTTTATGGAGCAATATCGCAAGAGAATATAGATCTTAATGCTTCCAATATTGTTTACCAAGCTCCCGAAGATATCTACTGGGAGTGGAGTGTTGGAATAGGCAACATCTTCCGTGTTTTTAGGTTGGACTTCAATTTCCGCGGAAATTATCTTGATATGCCCGATGCCCGAAGCTTTGGGGTTACTGGGGTTTTTGGGTTTAGTTTTTAATTTTTCTTTCGTTTTTACTTAATTGCTTTCCTCTTGTTTATTTAATTATAGGCATAGGTGTGGGCATTTTTTTATTTGTTTAGGACCTATTTAATACGCTATATACACGGTATACAAACGCTATAATAATGCTATATATACGCTATGTATAAAAATATAATTGTATTTTAGTATTTCTAAATTATTTATTATGGCTAAGCAGATTGGAATTATACCATTAACTGGAACTTTGAAAGGGATTAATTTTTACGTTAGGGAAGGCAAGCCTTTTGCACGAAAGTCTGGAGGCGGGTTTAGCAGTGATGCTATTAGAAAGAAGCCGAAAATGGTGCGTGTGCGGGAGAATGCGAGTGAGTTTGGACATTGTAGTAGTGTAAAAAAGCATTTTAGGTTATCATTGAGTCCTTTTTTGTGTATTAGGAAAGATGGGAAGCTTCATGGGCGGATGATGCAACTGTTTATGAAGTTGAAAAATTTGGACCGTCTAAACATTCGTGGGCAACGAAGGGTGGGGCCTGGGATTGATACTGAAGCTGGAAAACAGTTGCTGCGCAATTTTGTTTTTACGCCAGATTGTGATGTGCTCGCCGTATTGGGTGCTGCGGGTAATTATGATTCTATGGCAGGGACTTATAGTTTGACAAACTTTGATATAAGAAATGTTTGGTTTCCTGAGGGGGCAACACATTTGGCACTTACACTTGGGTTGTTGCATTTTGATTTTGAGTCTTTGGAGCAGGAATTGAAACTTAGCCCACCCTTGTATCTAGACAAGGAATTTACTGGAACTTCGCTTAGCTTAAATGTTGCTCCGCCATCTGTTTTTGGTGTGGCTGTGGCTGTTTTGGGGATGAAGTTTTATGAAGAGGTAAATGGGGTGTTTCATATTTTTAAGAGTGCCAAGGCTGTGGGGGTTGAGGTTTTGGGGGTTGGGGTGTGAGTTGTCTGTTGTGGGTTGTCGGTTGTCAGCTGTGTGTTTTGATTAGTGTTGATAGCATCTTCCGCTCTCGTTTTTGGTCAGGCGTTTGCAGCGATTGCCGGATTTTGTTTTGGCGGTGCATTGGGTGGCAGTGGTGTTTTTGAATGAATGTAGAAATAAAAAAGTCCCACCGAAGCGGGACTAAAGATTTTCATCTACGGCATATAGCCTTATTGTGATAAGATTATAGATTAGGATAATTTTTCACATTTCAAATGTATTAAAAAATAATTTTACTTGCAATGCGGGAAACCGTAAAGTGGATAAATAGTTTTTTGTTAGTTTAGAAGATTCATAAAATTTATAGTTATGGCAAGAATATTAGGATTGGACTTGGGGACGAATTCTGTTGGGTGGGCGATTGTGGATGATAACTCGAACAAGATTATGGGAATGGGGAGTAGGATATTCCCAATGGGAGTAGATAACTTGGGAGATGGTGCTAATGAAATGTCTAGAAACGCGACTAGAACAGGTGCGAGAGGCGTGCGTCGACAATTTTTCAGGAGGCGTTTGCGAAAGAAGATATTATTGAAAATGCTTTCAGAATACAGGATGTGTCCTTTGGATAATGATGATTTTAAAAATTGGATGCAGACAAAGAAGTTTCCGTCCAAAAAACTTGCAGCTTGGTTTGCGCTCAATCCGTATGAACTACGGAATAAAGCTATAACTGAGAAAATATCACTTGAAGAAATTGGCAGGATATTTTATCATTTAATACAAAGACGTGGGTTTTTAAGTAATAGCCGAAAGGGAGGGAAAGATGATGGCGCTATTTTTAAAGGTAACTCTAAAGAAGGCAAAATAGGAATTGATGAGACTCGCGAAAGTATTCAGGACAAAACATTGGGTGCATATTTATTTGATATATATCCAAAAGAAAATCAGCCTTTTATAGATGGCCTGGAACGAATACGGAATCGTTACACTACCCGAAAAATGTATGTGGATGAGTTCGAGAATATTTGGGAATACCAAAAGCAATATCACCAAGAGCTTAACGATACATTAAAAACTATCATTGGTGGTAGAAAACAGGATGGTTATGATGAAGATGGGGTTTTATTCCATCAACGACCGTTGCGTTCGCAAAAACATTTAGTGGGCAACTGTTCTTTTGAGCCTTCAAAAACTAAATGTCCAATAAGTGCCATCCCAAACGAAATGAGGCGTATTTATGAATGGGTCAATACCGTGGAATGCAATGGGAAAAAGATTTTACAGGAAGAAAGGGAAAAGATGATAGCCATATTGTTGAGCAAAGAAAAACCTTTCTTTAAAGATTTGAAGAAAGCGATTGGGAAAGTTGATGCCAATTATAAATTCAATTATAAAGATGAAGATAAAATTGTGGGAACGCATACCATTTCAAATTTATCCAACAAAAAATTCTTTGGGAAGCAGTGGTTTGACTTATCTGAAAAGGAACAGGAAGATATTTGGCATGTGCTATATTTTTTTGACAGTAAAGACAAGGTGAAAGAATATGCAATTACACATTGGGGTTTTGAAGATGAAAAAGCCGATGTGATTTCAAATTTTAATTTAAAAGATGGTTATGCCAACTTAAGCCGAAAAGCCATCAACAATATCCTTACGTTTCTTAAAATGGGTTTTACCTATGACGTTTCAGTTACGTTGGGAGGGATTAAGAATGCTTTTGGAAAAGAATGGGAAACTTTGGAAGAAGAAAAGAAGAATTTCCTTTTAGATAATGTGCCAGAGATTGTTCGTGCCAAAATTTCTGGAGGATATATTGACACCCTCAAGGAATTTTTGAAAAAAGACTTCGGTATGACCGATAAACAGCAAGCCAAATTGTATCATCATTCGGCAACTATCAATACGAAAGAGATTCAAGAAAAATTGCCAGTTTGGAAAGAAGCCGATAAAGAAATACAGGCAATAAGAAATCCTATTGTGATTACCGCTTTATTTGAATTGCGAAAACTAGTTAATGAACTGATAGTGGAGTACGGAAAATTTGATGAAGTGAAGGTGGAAATGGCCCGTGATTTAAAAATTTCAAAAACAAAAAGAAACCAGATAAGGAGAGATCAACAACGGTTGGAACGTGAAAATGATCGTGTTAAAGAAGAGCTAAGCAGACTAGGGGAACGCATTACACATGACAATATTCTTAAATATAAACTTTGGGAAGAGTGCAAAAACACCTGTCCTTATACAGGAGTAACTATCCCAGTCCACAAGCTCTTTACTGGAGAAGTGCAGATTGAGCACATACATCCCTGGAGCCGTTCGCTCAACGATAGTTTTATGAACAAAACACTCTGTTGGGCAGATGAGAACAGAAAAAAGGGCGACCGTACCCCTTTTGAATTTTATGGCAGCGATGAAGCCAATTGGTTAACTATAAAGGAACGCGCATTAAAATTGTTTTCGGACACCAAGGAATATCCCAAGGCATATCAAAAATTCAAACGCTTCGTGCAGCAAAAGTTTGATGATGATTTTACAACCCGTCAGTTGAATGATACCCGTTATATCAGCAAAGAAGCAAAGAACTATTTAAAGCAGATTTGTGAAAAGGTTACCGTAGCGCCGGGACAAATGACGGCGACCCTTCGGCACTTTTGGGGATTGAATTCAGTCTTAAATGATGAAAATGAAAAAACAAGAGAGGACCATCGCCATCATGCTATAGATGCGCTGGTTATGGCTTGTGGCAAAACGCGCTACCTGCAAGAACTTTCAAAATGGAACCGATATGATAGGCAAGCCGCTAGTTCCAATTTTCCTCTCCCGTGGGATTCATTCCGCTATGATGCCGAGCAAGCTGTTGATGATATTTTGGTTTCGCATAAAAAGCAGAACAATATTATTACCGTTCGCACCCATAAAACAGAAAAGAACGGGAAAGTATTTAAAAATGTTGGTGTTGCTGCGCGGGGGCAGTTGCATAAGGAAACTGTTTTCGGAAAACGCAAAGCACCTTTTGGGGAAGAAGCGTTTCACGTTAGGAAACCGATTGACAGTTTAACAACTGAGAAGCATATAGAAAAAGTGGTGGATGAAACTATAAAACATTTAATATTTAAGCGAATTCATTTTTTAGGAGGTTATGTAAAGGGAAAAATTCCACCCAATACCTTTTTTGAAATTGATGAAAATGGTGTAACCCACCCACAGATATTCCTTCCCAATAAAAACGGGAATCCCGTTCCTGTTTTAAAGGTAAGGATGAAAGAAAATATAGGGGGTGCTGAGCAATTGAAAGATGATATTAACCAATGGGTTAATCCAAGAAACAATCATCACGTTCTTATTTATAAAGATGCTGAAGGTAATCTCAAAGAGGATGTTGTTACTTTTTGGACGGTTGTGGAGCGCAAACGAAAAGGGTTTCCGGTATATCAATTGCCGCTAGATGGTTTAGAAATTGTGACCACCATGCAGATTAATGATATGTTTTTATTGGGGATTGATGAAGAGGAAATCAATTGGGAAAAGCCTGATGTTTCGCTGCTAAAGGAACATTTGTTTAGAGTGCAAAAGTTGTCATCTAAGTTTTATGAATTTAGGTTGTGTACAGAAGCTTCTATTCAACAAAATGTTTTGCCATTTTATAGAAGAATAACAGGTTTTGGTGAGGGTATTGGTGGGTTTTTGACTCATAATCCAATAAAAGTAAAACTCTCGGTTTCCGGAAAAATAGAAAGATTCTGAATTATTTGTCATTCCGACGCAGGAGGAATCCCATAAGAGTAAATACCTAAGCTATTATGATTGAATTTAAAGAAGGCAGCCATACGTATTACGTTTACATTATTACCAATAAATATCGATCGACTTATTATATTGGGGTGACCAATAATCTTGGGAAAAGATTACTGCAACATCGTGAGAATATTGAAAAGGGGGTTAAAACATTTGCATCTAGGTATCAAATACAGCATTTGGTTTATTATGAAGAGTTTTCTTGGGTGCAGCTGGCTATTGCGAGGGAAAAGGAACTTAAGGGATGGCGTAGGGACAAGAAATTGGATTTGATACGTTCTTTCAATGCTGCTTTTGAGTTTTTGGAGGATCGGTTTTTTGGGGATTGACTTGTCATTTCGACCAGAGGGAGAAATCCCATAAGAGTGAGTTTTCGGCTGTTAAATAAAGGTTGATGGCTCAGCAGGATGTGATTCCTCCTTCGTCGGAATGACAAAATGATGTTCATTGACAAAAAGTTTTCGAAGTCATAAATGACCAAACCACAACGGAAAACCGACCTTTTGGTTTTTGTTGTGACGATTTTCCGTTGTGGTTTGATTAAAGATTAGGATTCACGATATTTGCGTGGCGACCTAAACAACACGAAACATTGTTGTGGTTTGATTAAAGATTAGGATTCACGATATTACCTTTGTATCTACTCACTCCGTCTGGCAGTTGTGGTTTGATTAAAGATTAGGATTCACGATATTTTATTCCTGGGCAATGTCCACATCTACCAGTTGTGGTTTGATTAAAGATTAGGATTCACGATATTATAACGACGAAGAAGACAGCCAATTATATTGTTGTGGTTTGATTAAAGATTAGGATTCACGATATTTTGCTTGTTCAAATACTCCGTTTCCGGCCAGTTGTGGTTTGATTAAAGATTAGGATTCACGATATTTATGTAGTGGTCCTTCTTTTCGGTTGGGGTGTTGTGGTTTGATTAAAGATTAGGATTCACGATATTCGAATTGAAGCGTTACAACGCAATGGCGGGTTGTGGTTTGATTAAAGATTAGGATTCACGATATTTGAATGGTCTGCAACCAATACGTCATTAATGTTGTGGTTTGATTAAAGATTAGGATTCACGATATTCCGTTGGAAATACTTCATTTGTAGCAAGCCGTTGTGGTTTGATTAAAGATTAGGATTCACGATATTCATCCTAACAGATCCTTATTCAAAATCATTGTTGTGGTTTGATTAAAGATTAGGATTCACGATATTAAGCATTCACTGGATCTGGGATGGTGGCGAGTTGTGGTTTGATTAAAGATTAGGATTCACGATATTCACATCAAAAAATCCCGCAGATCCTTACCGTTGTGGTTTGATTAAAGATTAGGATTCACGATATTAAATGCTAGAAGCAAGCCAATACATAACCAGTTGTGGTTTGATTAAAGATTAGGATTCACGATATTTTTTAAAGTTGCTTCAGCGTTTGCACCGTTGTTGTGGTTTGATTAAAGATTAGGATTCACGATATTCGTTTATATGCGGTTTTTGTCAAAGCACCGTTGTGGTTTGATTAAAGATTAGGATTCACGATATTCTGGAAAGTCCTTATTTTTCAGTATATTAGTTGTGGTTTGATTAAAGATTAGGATTCACGATATTGGTTGCGCTGTTAGCTTCTAATTATCAAAAGATTATCGTGGAATATCGGGAATTAAAATGCCCCTTTTTTGTTGTGATTAGACAAGATTGGGGCGTTTTTTTGTTTTAAAACAACTCCAATTGTGCTGGTGGTGGCTCTTTGGGCACTTCGGCCCTGCCCCAAAAATTCATGATATTGCCGAACTGTTTATCGGTAATCCGCAAAATGCTCACTTTGCCCAATGGTGGTAATAGCCTAAAAACTCTTTTTTCATGTACGTCTGCGCTTTCGCTGCTGGCACAGTGTCTTATATAAACGGAATATTGCATCATGGCATAACCATCCTTGATGAGGTTTTTTCTAAAAAGTCCCGCATTTCGACGGTCCTTTTTTGTTTCGGTGGGAAGGTCAAAGAATACAAATAACCACATAATTCTATACCCATTTAATTCCATAATCTTGGATAGCTAATTTTCTTTGCCGTTCCGTTATAACATTGCTGAAGTGAACTTGTGGTTCGTGAAAGAGCAACCATTAATGGGCTTTTGGTTGTTTTGAAATAGACTGTTTCCGTGAGTACTGAGAGCAGGGTTAATTTGATTTCTGTTGTGAGTTCGTTTTCATTATAATTTGCCATTACTTGAAGTACTTTAGCATCCACCAATGGGCGATAAGGCTCCATAATATCGTCTGCCAGACAGAAAGCGTTGTATTTATTATGATGGTGAATTCCTAAAGTGCAAAGAAGTCCACTTGCAGCAAGGGATCTGGCTACTGCTGCCCTTAGGATTATGTAGCCATAATTGAGAAAGGAATTAGGATAGTCGCCATAACGTTCTCTTTTAAAATCGAAATCGAATAGGTGTTTCCAATAATGCGCAGCCGCTGCACCTTCACGGTTGTCGGTGTCGCCGCTCAAAACTTTTGATTCATGGAATTTCATTACTTCAAAACTTTTGTTGCGTTTTTGAAGATGTTGTGCTTGGTGCTTTATTTTCTTTTTAATAATTTGTTGCCATAACTGTTTTTTCAAAGGTTCAGAGGCTTTTATCTGGGTGCTGAATAGTTCCTGCTGGGTATGATGGCCCTCCAGATTTAAAAGCATCCCTGATGGCATGTGTTTGGCATCGCAAAAAACTACGGCCACATTATTGTCAATGAGTTTGTTTAATGCTGGAATGGAAATGTAGGTTTCTTGGTTTTCGATTACAACGAAGCCAATATCTTCAATGGGGACCATTTTTTCTCCTGATTCGGTTTTAACTACCAATTGTTCCCATTTGGTGGTAATGGATGATTTGTTGGCGAAGAAGAGGGCTCTTTTTAACATACCCACTGGTTTTTAGGTTAAGGCTTTCAAATTAGGTTTTAACGGGAGACTTATTATACGGAAAACCGTAAACAGGAAGAATTTTTTAAATATTTGAAATGGGGCAAATTGCGGCAGACTCGAAGTGAGGTTATTGGCTTACAGGTATGGGATTCCTCCTTCGTCGGAATGACAGACTGAAGTGCCATTGAGACTCAACTTGGGTGTGATTTCTCCTATGTCGGAATGATAAAGGGGTGATTGGCTTACGGTTATGGAGTTTATGTTTCGTCTGAATGACAAACTCAGACAGAATCTACCTTCAGTGTTTTTTGAACAAGTTACTTAGCGAGTTGGAACATTCAGAATATATAGTTATAAATGCTGATAACACTTTCCAGATGCACTTTTGGTCAGGCGTTTGCAGCGATTGCCGGATTTTGTTTTGGCGGTGCATTGGGTGGCAGTGGTTTACGGAAAACCGCAAAGCCCCTATTTTTTTAAAATATATTCACTTAATTCCTTTTCGGGATAGACTTTGTTCGTTTTAGTTATCAGTATTTTTTCGCCGTTTACTTCGATTATTTGGTAATGTTTGTTGCAGTTGCGGACTCGAAAATGGAGGGCTCTCAATCCTGCTTTTAGGCCCTTCGTCTCAGTTTGTTCATACACATAATGAGAGCAGGATTTTTTGAACAAACACTTTCTGCGCCTATTTTCTGGCACTAATAACCAATAGATTTTTATGAATATCAATACGATGGATTTCATATTCTTTTAAAGATCAACATGTTGCTAACTAAGTTAAAGCCTGGTTTAGCGCCGAGGCCAAAACGGCCCGTATCTCTGCTTACATATTTGGTTACAGTTTCCATTTGTAAATACTCCCAGCCTTGTTCAGCATATTTATTTATTAGTTGTTCTAGTTGAAGTGATACATGGTTTGAGAAACCAGTTTTGTGGTCAATGTGTGCTGTGAAGGGGACTACTTTATATTCCATAGTATAATTGTGAGGTTTTTTTAGAAAAAATCCCCCACGGAATCCCGTAAGGGATGGTGAAAAACCACGCTGTATTCTCCCCAGAATAGTACTCGTGGTTAAGCCCATGCTAAATTATGGAGGGTGGGGAAACTTATTTTACGGAAAACCGTAAAATGGGAATTTATTTAAATTTACTTGGAAGTGCTTTTCTGTGGAGGCAAAAGGGGTTTGTTATATAAGCCCAAGGTCTTTTGCTATAGAAATAAGTTGTACGGAATTCTTGGCATTAAACTGATTTTTAAGCTTGACTATTTTTTTTTCGATTGCGCTCAGGCTGCTAGGTGATATATCTTTTTCTTTGAAATTTTGACTGATTTCCTCTTGCGAATTTCCTTTGGAAAGGAGTTTCATAATTTCGATATCATAATCTTCTATTTCAGCAGTTGAGGTTTCCCGTAATACATTGCTAATTTGCGGGGAAAGATAATTTCGGCCATTTAATACAGCATTTATGGCTTCGTCCAGTTCCCTTAAACCGTTTCGGCCTTTACAGACGTAGGCGTCCGCCTTGCTGTCTAACATTACAGTCCGTATTTTTTGTGGGCGGTCTTCCACGGAATAGGCTATTATTTTGAGTGCTGGATATTCTTGCTTAAGAACTTTTATGAGTTTTTCGCCAGAAGGGTATTGTTGTTGGCGATGGTCTGCCTTGAAGGAAAGATCGGTAATCAACAAATCAAAGGGTTGCTTGTCAAGATTTGCTTTTTTAATGTTCAAGTAGGCATCATCGCAATACTGTACTTGTTTATAATTGTCTATATGGAGCACTTCCAGCACAGAAACAATACCATTGCTGATGCTGCCAAGGTCTTCAGAAACCAAAACTTTTTTGAACATAGCCTACAAACTGATTTTTGCTTTGAACCCTTTGTTGGGTTTTGATTCAAAAATAATAGTTCCGTTTAAAGTTTTAATACGGTTTTCCGCATTTTGGAGCCCATTTTTGTTTTTTATTTCGCAACCGTTGCCATTGTCTGTATAATCAATGTTTATTTTTTTATTGTTTTGCTGGAAAGAAAGCACTACTACACTGGCGTTGCTGTGTTTTTTCATATTGGTCATCAATTCCTGTAGCACCCTATAGATGGTTGTTTTTTTTATTTCCGAAATAGTATTCCAATCAATTTTCGAGATATTTCGTGTAGCTATTTTTACTTTTTCAGTTTGATAGTTCAACAGCAAATCATTGAGTTGGCCACTAAAATTTTCTTGAATTTTAATGGCGCTGTTTTCTTTTGAAATATCGCGCGTCTTGTTGTATATCTTTTCAAGATCGTCCAATAGTTCTTCATCATCTGATTTATTTCCCTGAATTTTTGCCATAAGATGGTACACATCATTTGCCACTTCATCGTGCACTTTTTTGGAGATGCGGCTTTCGGTGTTGTGGACTTGCATGATTCTATCTTTTTTATGCCTTATGCGTAATGCAAAATAGATATAGATTGAAGTGAGTGAAATGATGATTCCAAGGATTAGGAATATAAGTTTTTGATTTTTTTCTTTTTCGCTTTCCAAAAGAGCCTCTGCAGTTTTCTTTTTCTCATTAGCGAAGTTGTATTTAATGAAGGCATTTTTGTTTTCGGCCAGTTGTTTGGCTTTTGCTATGCTATCGGTGATGTGTTTGAACTGAACTATCTTTGGGTCTTCATTCATTATGACAAAAAGGGATAGGGCGTCTTGGAGGAAGGTGATACTATTTAGTGTATTTGCAATTTCGTAGGCTTTGGCGGCATAGTTCGCGGCTTGTTTTTTGTCATTTCGGTCAAAATAGTATAGAGCCAAATGCTTGTTGCTGGAGTAGGTGCCTTCCAAATTATTTTGGTTTTCCCTAATTGCTAGTGCTTTTTTTAAATTGGCCAAGGCATCAGGGTTGCCCAACTTGGATTGTACAAAGCCCAGGTTATCAAGAACCATTGCAAACTGAAGGGAATGCGTATCGGAGCCAGTTTTTTCATAGGCAAGATTGAATTGCTCTGCTGCTTTTTTATATTGACCCCAGTCCTTGTAAATATTGGCTTTGTTGTTAATAAGTGAAATGCTGTCTGATTTCTTTTTTGAGTATGTTAATGAAAAATTATAGGCTTCAATAGCTTTTTCATAATTTTTTGCTTCGCGGTAGATGTTGCCCAATTGGTTATAGAGTGCTTTTCTACCTTCAATTAAAGTATCTTTTTTCGGATAGCTATCAATTAATTTAAGGGCTTCCACTACTGCAAATTCACTGTCATTTATATTGCCGATGTTATATTGACCCATTGCAATCAATCTTAAATCCTGAATGGTGCTTAAGGTGTCATGCCGTTTGCTATCGCTTTCTTTTTTAATGGTGTAAAAATTAATGCCTTCCGAAATGGTTATTTCGCCACTGGGGTACACTATTGAATTGTAGTATTTATGGATGGTGTCTCGATGTACTTGCGCTTGCAGCGCAGCGGGGCTTCCCGAGGAAAATAGAAGCCAAAAAAAGAGGAATGAAAGCGGTAGGTTTTTCATTCCTCTAAAGTACTAACAAACTGGGAGATTTTATTTGCTCAGTGCCCGTTTTAAATGTGACAAGCCCTTCGACTGCGCTCAGGGTAGCAGAAGCTTAGTTTTTAGAATGTGATGGGGTGATTTTCCTCTTGTTTCACTTCAGCCTCAAAAAGCACGAGAAAATGTTTCAACAGTTTTTCTTTTACTTCTTCCATCGGAATTTCAACTTTTCCCAATTCCACATTTAAGGAAGTTACCGCTTTGCCTTTGATGCCGCAGGGGATCATATTGTCAAAATACCCCAGATCGGTATTTACATTTAGGGCAAAACCGTGCATGGTCACCCAGCGGCTGGCGCGCACGCCCAAGGCGCATATTTTTCGTGCGAAAGGAGTGCCAACATCAAGCCAAACTCCTGTTTCGCCATTGCTGCGTTCTGCTTTTAGACCGTATTCCGCCAAGGTGAGGATGATCATTTCTTCCAGGAAACGGAGGTATTTGTGGATATCCGTAAAGAAATTTTCCAGGTCTAGGATTGGATAGCCCACAATTTGTCCCGGGCCGTGATAGGTTATATCGCCGCCGCGGTTTATTTTGTAGAATTTTGCGTTTATGGCTTTCAGTTTTTCTTCTGAAATGAGCAGATTTTCAATATGGCCGCTTTTCCCTAGTGTATATACGTGTGAATGCTCAACAAACAAAAGATAATTTGGAGTATCCTGCTCCAAATCATCTTTTCGGTTGTTGCTTTTCAGTTGCAGAATATTTTGAAAAAGCGATTCCTGAAAATCCCAAGTTTCTTCGTAATCTTTTAAACCTAAATCTATTATTTCTAAAGATCTATTCAATGTAAGCTCATTTTTTAAAATCGAGGGTAAAACTATTGATAATTTACTTTTTCGCGATTTATTTTTTAAATTTTATGAGTTTTTTTGGGTTAAACCAGTAAGTTAGTTTCTTAAAAATTCCCTAAATTCCCTAAAGACTGTTATCTTTACAGTTCTAAACATTCATAAAAATTACCTAAAAATGAAAAAAAGTACTTTTAAACCATTTCTGATTGTATTCCTTTTGCTTTTGAGCTTTGGGCTGCATGCACAGAATGCGTTATGGACGAAAGCTTCGCCATCTGAAACGCAAACCCGACAAAAAGCATACAGAAACAGTATGCCGCAAGATTTCAATCTTTTTAAACTGAACACGCCCGCCTTTAAAAATCTTTTGGCAAATGCGCCCGAAAGATTTAGTGGTACTTCCAATGTTATCATTGAATTGCCTTCGAACAATGGTGAGATACAGCGGTTCCGTGTATATGAGGCCTCTGTTATGGAAGCTCCATTACAGGCACAGCACCCAAACATTAGATCTTATGTTGCGCAAGGAATTGAGGATGGTGCTGCCATAGCACGGTTTAGTGTTTCTGGTGTAGGTGTACATGTGATGATTTCCTCACCAAACTATTCAACCATCTATATTGATCCTTATACTAGTGACAAAGACTATTATATTTCTTATAACATCAATACACTTCCTGCTAATGCAGAAAATTTTGAGTGTTATACTGAAGATCATGAAATTATTGATATGCCAGATGCCAACAGAAATGCAAACGATGGTCTTTTAAGAACCTTTAGACTTGCCTTGGCTTGTACTGGTGAATATTCACAATATCACTTGACCCAACAAGGTATTGGTAGCGGAGAGCCAGATCCCGTTAAAAAAGCTGCCGTATTATCGGCAATGAACACTACCATGACCCGCGTGAATGGAGTTTATGAAAGAGATGTTGCATTGACTATGGTTATAGTAGCGAACAACACAGATATTATCTTCCTTAATGCGGGCTCAGATCCATACACTAACAACAACGGAAGCACTATGCTTGGCCAAAACCAAACTACTTGTGATAATATTATTGGAAATGCCAATTATGACATTGGTCACGTTTTCAGTACTGGTGGTGGCGGTATAGCGCAGCTTCGCTCTCCTTGTGTTGCCGGTAATAAAGCAAGAGGGGTAACGGGACTAACTTCTCCAATTGGCGATTTTTTCGATATTGATTATGTAGCCCATGAAATGGGACATCAATATGGGGCAAACCATACTTTCAACAACTCCTGTGGAAATAACAGAAACGGATCAACAGCATTTGAACCAGGAAGTGGATCTACCATTATGGCCTATGCGGGTATTTGTGGTCCAAACGTACAGTCACACAGTGATGATTATTTTCACGGGATAAGCATCCAGGAAATGTGGACCAATATTAAAAACGGTCAAGGCCAGTGTGCTGCACAAAGCCCAACCAACAACCTGCCACCAACGGCAGATGCAGGGCCTGATTATAGAATTCCGAAAGGAACTCCATTTATCTTGAGAGGTACAGCTACTGATCCTGATGCTGGCGATGTGCTTTCACACTGCTGGGAACAGATGGACAGTCAAGTTTCTCCTCAACCACCACAGAACACTTCAACGGTAGGGCCGAATTTTAGGTCTATTGACCCATTGTCATCACCAGACAGATATATGCCAGCTTTGGCAACTGTTCTAGCCGGAAACACACAAAGCACTTGGGAAGTTGTTCCTCAGGTGGGAAGATCTATGCGTTTTAGATATAACGTTCGCGATAATGCGGCAATCGGTGGTTCTTCCGCACGTGATGATATGTTCGTTACTACTGATCCAACAGCAGGGCCTTTTGTGGTAACCTCACAAAATACTGCAACTACTTGGACTACCCAAACTACCGAAACCGTTACTTGGGATGTTGCAGGAACAGACGTAGCTCCAGTGGACAGTCCTAATGTTGATATTATGTTCTCTACAGATGGTGGACAAACGTATCCAGTAGCTGTTGCATTGGGTGTGCCAAACAACGGTAGTGCCCTTGTAAACGTGCCAAACCTTAACACTACAACTGGTAGGTTGATGGTTATTTCGTCTAACAACATATTCTATGATCTTAACAATGGTGTTATTACCGTAACTGGAACAGTTGGTGTTGAAGAATTCAGTTTTGAAAACTTTGCGGTTTATCCAAACCCTTCAAACGGAAGTTTCAACCTTACTTTCAAGCCAGCTTCTAATGATAACATTGAAGTATCACTTTATGACTTAAGAGGAAGAGCCATCAGTCAATATACTTTTGATGATGTTTCTGCATCAAACACTTTTAGCAAACAATTGGATTACAATTATGTGGAAAGTGGAATGTACTTCCTTGTTGTGAAGAACGGCAATAAAGTAACTACCAAAAAGGTTGTTAAGAATTAAGTTTCAATAACAATTGCTCATAAAAAAGAGGCGTTCACATTATGTGAGCGCCTCTTTTGATTTATAGAATTTTGGAAACAGGACTTAAGGGAAATAGGAAACAGGACTTAAGGGAAACAGGAAACAGGACTTGAGGGAAACAGGAAACAGGACTTAAGGGAAGCAGGAAACAGGACTTGAGGGAAACAGGAAACAGGACTTAAGGGATTCAGGAAACAGGACTTGAGGGAAATAGGAAACAGGACTTAAGGGAAGCAGGAAACAGGACTTTAGGGATTCAGGAAACAGGACTTGAGGGAAACAGGAAACAGGACTTTAGGGATTCAGGAAACAGGACTTAAGGGATTCAGGAAACAGGACTTGAGGGATTCAGGAAACAGGACTTGAGGGAAACAGGAAACAGGACTTTAGGGATTCAGGAAACAGGACTTGAGGGAAATAGGAAACAGGACTTTAGGAATTCAGGAAACAGGACTTTAGGGATTCAGGAAAC
>JAPKFY010000010.1 GCA_026646335.1 Aequorivita sp.
CGGAACCGGCGACTTGTTCCAGATGGTGATGAAGCCGATGCGGAAATCGTCGCCGATGTCCTTGAAGAGTATATTCTACATGTTTGAAATTTCAGAATTAAAAGATAAAAAGCTACCTGAACTTCAGGATATAGCCAAAGAACTCAATGTGCCGAAATATCGCACTCAAAAAAAATTAGACTTGGTATATCAAATTCTCGATTACCAAGCCGCCAACCCTAAAGCGGTTAAAGCAGTCCTTAAAACTGAAGAGATTTCCCCAGAAATAAAAAAAGAGGAAAAAGCTCCTCCTGCTAGTGACGATCGTGAAAAGGATCAAAAACCTCGCCCTCAGAAAAACGAGAATAGAAACAAAAAACCGCAGCCGCAAAAGCAACATCACGATAAAATAAGTGATGATGAAAAAAAACCTGCAGACGATAAGCGTTTGAGTAGCGATAGAAACGAAAAAAAGGAAAGTGACAGAAAGCCGCAACACAAAAAGCCAAATCCACGAGCAGCTTCGAGTGATAATGACAACAGGCAGAAAAACCAACGTATCGAGAACCCAAATTCCGACAACCGCCAAAAACACCAAAGCCACAAGCAAAAAGACGGTAACGTGCAGGACAACCGCACCAATGGAAACAAAGATTCCCGAAACCGTTACCGCGAGCCAGACTATGAGTTTGATGGTATAATTGAAAGTGAAGGTGTACTTGATATTATGCAGGATGGCTACGGCTTTTTGCGTTCCAGTGACTACAACTACCTTTCATCTCCTGATGATATATACGTTTCCCAATCACAGATACGTCTTTTCGGCTTAAAAACCGGAGATACAGTTTTGGGGGAAGTGCGACCACCGAAAGAAGGTGAAAAATATTTCCCTTTAATTAAGGTGAACAAAATAAACGGCTTGAACCCAAATGTGGTTCGTGACCGAGTTTCCTTTGAGCATTTAACGCCTCTTTTCCCACAGGAAAAATTTAACCTTGCAGATAAGCAGAGTACCATTTCAACAAGAATTATTGACCTTTTTGCACCTATCGGAAAAGGACAACGCGGCATGATCGTTTCGCAACCAAAAACAGGTAAAACCATGTTGCTAAAGGATATTGCAAACGCAATTGCAGCAAACCATCCGGAGGTTTACCAAATCGTCCTTTTGATTGACGAACGTCCTGAAGAAGTTACCGATATGCAACGAAACGTTCGTGGCGAAGTGGTGGCCTCAACCTTCGACAAAGAAGCCAGCGAGCACGTTCGTGTGGCAAACCTTGTTATCGACAAAGCAAAAAGATTGGTAGAATGTGGCCACGATGTGGTGATTCTTTTGGATTCCATTACACGTTTGGCAAGAGCATACAACACGGTTCAGCCAGCAAGCGGTAAAATATTGAGTGGTGGTGTGGATGCAAACGCGTTACACAAACCAAAACGTTTCTTTGGTGCTGCGCGAAATATTGAAAACGGTGGTTCTTTAACTATCATTGCAACCGCACTTACAGAAACTGGATCGAAAATGGACGAGGTTATTTTTGAGGAATTTAAAGGAACTGGTAACATGGAACTTCAGTTGGATAGAAAGATTTCAAACCGAAGAATTTTCCCAGCCATTGACCTTACTTCTTCTAGCACACGTCGCGACGATTTATTGTTAGATGAAAATACTATTCAAAGAATGTGGGTATTGCGCAAATATCTTGCAGATATGAACCCAGTGGAAGCGATGGAATTCATCAACGATCGAATCAAACAGACTCGAAACAATGAAGAGTTCTTGATTTCGATGAATGGATAAAAAATTTAATTCGAACAAATTGAGCCCTGCAAAATATTGCGGGGCTTTTTTTTTGATATGTAATTTGCAGACGCTTACAAAAAATGTGTTTATCCCTTTGTTATATTTGCTTATTATACTATTTCGATGAAAAAAATAAAATCCTTTTTAAGTCTGCTCTTAACGGTGCTTTGTTTCGGACAACAGAACAGTTCTTCTCAAAATTTAAATATACCTTTTGAAATTTCAAACGGTTTAAAAACAGAAATATACCAAGAAGTCATCGCGTTCTATTTGACCTTGGAAAAAGAATTTCCTTCAATAACTGTTTATGAAATGGGACAGACAGATAGTGGTTTTCCGTTACATTTAGTAGTTTTTGACCCAGAAAAAAAAACGCAAAAAAAACACAAAATATTTTCAAAAAACGGTAAAAACGTATTGCTGATAAATAACGGAATCCATCCCGGAGAGCCGGATGGCATTGATGCAACAATGTTGCTTTTTCGCGATTATGCGGAAAATAAAATTGCGACACCGAATAATACAATCATTGCTGCAATTCCAGTTTATAACATTGGCGGTGCTTTAAATAGAAACAGCACCAGCCGCACCAATCAAAACGGCCCCGAGGAATACGGTTTCCGTGGCAACGCTCGGAACTATGATTTGAACCGTGATTTTATAAAATCAGATACCAAAAACGCACGTGCTTTCGCAGAAATATTTCATTGGTTGAACCCAGATTTGTTTATTGACAACCACGTTAGCAATGGCGCGGATTATCAATATGTACTCACGCATCTTTTTACGCAGCACAACAAATTGGGCGGGGAACTGGGGAATTATTTACACACTTCACTAATGCCGCAACTGGAAGATTCGCTTCAACAAAAAAAATGGGACATCACGCCTTACGTAAACGTATTCAACCAAGTACCGGAAATAGGATTTACACAGTTTATGGATTCGCCGCGCTATTCTTCCGGTTATACAACATTGTTCAATACATTAGGTCTAATTGTGGAAACCCATATGTTGAAACCCTACAAACAAAGGGTTGAAGGCACTTATGACTTGATGAAAACTTTTATAAATATTGCCGATACAGATGCAGAAAAAATTAAAAACCTGCGGAAAAGGTCTTTCGAAAAGTATAAAGCGGGAAGCTACTACCCTATTTCTTGGGAAGTTGATTCCTCAATAACTTCCACGCTTAACTTTAAAGGGTTTGAAGGAAAAATGATACCGAGCAATATTACAGGTGCTAATCGTTTGAAATATTTCCGCGATAAGCCATTTACAAAAGGTGTTACCTATTACAACTATTTTAAAGCGACGGATTCGGTTAAAATTCCTTCGGCATATATTGTTCCAGAAGGTTATTGGAACGTAATTGAACTTTTAAAGATGAACGGAATTGAATATTCTGAAATTAAAAGTGATACCACAATTTCAGCAGAAGTTTACAGAGTACAAGACTTTAAAACTGTGGAAAATCCTTTTGAAGGCCATTACCTTCATTACAAAACTGAAGTAACAAAAAGCACTGAAAATGTTTTGGTGAAAAAAGGAGCTATTTTGGTAAAAACCCAACAGTCAGGTGTGCGTTATCTATTGGAAACGCTAGAACCATCGGCTCCTGATTCTTTTTTCAACTGGAATTTTTTCGATGCGATACTTCAGCAAAAAGAAGGTTTTTCGCCCTACGTTTGGGAGGATATGGCTGAAATTTTTCTAAATGAAAATCCTGAAATAAAAAAGGAGTTTGAAGCTAAAAAAAGAAACAATCCCGGATTTGCGAAAAACTGGTATTTCCAGTTGGATTGGATCCACAAACAATCGCCCTATTACGAAGAATCACACCTCAGATATCCTATTGTTCGGGTGGGTGGTTAAATATTCTTTCGGGAAAAGTAGTTTTATATTTTCATAAGAATCCTGCAGTGCGACTTGCGACTTTTCAAAATTTTTCCACTTTACTTTTTTGATCCCTTCTGTTGGTTCAGGAATGAGCGGACCGTCATAATCGCTGAACATTTCGTACCAATAGGTTATTTTTAATCGGAATTTGTCGTTTCGGGTAAAAACGTGGTAGGTTGTCATTAAAAAGTTGCGAATCTCAAGATCCTTTACCCCAGTTTCTTCAATAACCTCACGAACGGCCGCCTCTCGGTGGGTTTCTCCTTTTTCAATTTTGCCCTTGGGAAGGTCCCACTTTTTGTTTCTTCGGATGAAAAGAATTTCTTTTTTGCTGTTGTAAACCAGTCCACCAGCGGCTTCCACAACCTTTATTTTTTTTCGAAGAAAGCGTTCAAGTTTCTCCGCATTTTTGTGGTACAGGTTCACGTAAAGCAGTTCGCCATTGTTTATTTTCTTCACCAATTTCTTAAAACGAGCCTGTTTTAAAGGAATGGTTGTGTAATGCTTCCCAATATTTTCTTCAGTAGAGAGAATAATGGGAATATCTTTTACAAAAACTTTATACATTTGCACAATGATATTAAACAAAGAAACGGCGCAAAAAACCGCTGCCTTACTATTGCAAATTAATGCAATTAAATTGCAACCACAAAACCCTTTTACATGGGCATCGGGATGGAAATCGCCGATTTATTGTGACAATCGCATCACACTTTCCTATCCAATGATACGAAATTACATTCGCGAAAACCTTGCAAAACAAATCGAGGAACTCTACGGAAAGCCCGAAATGATTGCCGGCGTGGCCACTGGGGCCATCGGAATGGGCGCTTTGGTTGCAGACTATTTGAACGTTCCTTTTTGTTATGTTCGTCCCGAAGCAAAAGGCCACGGGCGTCAAAATAAAATTGAAGGCCATTTGGAGCCAAACACCAGCGTAATTGTTGTGGAAGACCTGATAAGCACTGGAAAAAGCAGTTTGCTGGCCGTTGAAGCTTTAAAAGAAGCAAATGCGAATGTGAAAGGCATGCTCGCTATTTTTAGTTACGGGTTTAGCACTGCGGAGGAAAATTTCAAAAAAGCAAATGTTACCTTGAACACTTTGAGCAATTATGAAATGTTGCTGGAAGAGGCCGAAAAATCAAGATATATTAATGCTGAAGAAGCTATTTTATTGGCCGAATGGCGCAAAAGTCCTGACACTTGGGGATGAAAATTTCAGATTTCAGATTTAAGATTCAAAATTGGAGACTGAGCGAAGTCAATGTGTTTAATAAAAAATAGCAATAAAGAATTAAAAAATATTTAAAATGAAATTAAACAGTAAAAAAGTAACCGTTCAAAAATCCGCCCCAGAACTTTGCGATTTTTTGACCGACGTAAAGAATTTTGAAACATTAATGCCTGAGAACATCAGCAAATTTGAAGTTATACGTGAGAATGCATTTGTTTTCGCATTAAAAGGAATGCCCGAAATTGCCTTGGAAGTAAAGGAAGTTGAAAAGCCAAACAAGGTCGTTTTAGGAGCAATTAGCGATAAAATCCCTTTTACATTGATCGGAAATATTGAAGAAGTTTCTGAAGACACATCAACCGTGGAATTGCTTTTTGAAGGCGAATTCAACGCGATGATGGCTATGATGATTAAAGGCCCAATCTCAAAATTTATAGATACGCTTGCTTCAAACCTGGAACAAGTTTAAAATTTCCAATTCTGTATTCGATTTCAATTTCAATTTCAATAAATAAGCTTCACTTCTTTCAATTGGAATTTTTTTAACGGATCATTTTCAGTTTCAACCAAAAGTTCCCCTATTTCAGAAACACCTTTTATTATTCCGTTAAAGTGCGAACCATCGGGTGTTTCAAAAACCGAAACCTTTTCTTTTCGAAATAATTCGCTCTCATACATTTGCTTTATTTTTAAAGAATCGACGGTTGAAATATTTGTTAAGTTCTTAAAAGTCACTTTTAAAATTCCATGAAGCACTTCTTCCAACTCAAAATTATTCCCAGTTGCAAGCTTCATTGAGCTTGCCTGTGGCAAATTTGGAAAAAGTGTTTCGTTAACATTGAGTCCAATTCCTATTATTGAATACTTTATAAAACTGCCTTCCAATAGATTTTCAATCAAAATACCGCCTATTTTTTTATTGGCTGACAATATGTCGTTTGGCCATTTTATTGAAATACTTGGAACATTCAAGTGGTTTATGGCTTCCAAAATAGCTAACGAAACAGCCATTGAAATCACAAATTGACGTTCTACCGCCAGCCCCTTAAACTCTTTAAAGATGCTGAATGTAAGGCTTTGCCCTTCCCTAGATAGCCAACCGTTGCCCATTTGGCCACGCCCTGAAAGTTGGTTTTCAGCAACTACCACAGTTTCATCCAGCAATTGGGTTTCTTTTGCCAATTGCTTCAAGTAGGTATTGGTAGAATCGATGGCATTAAGTTTGATTATCTTCAAAACAATATTTATGTTTAGTATTACGCTTTTAAGGCGCTTCAAGAAACAAAAAAGTAATAACTTTGCGAAAAAGAAAAGAAAAATAATTAATGCAGAAAAAACAAGCAGAACCAGATCAACTTATTGCTCAAATAATTAGAGGGATTGAAGATGTTAAGGGAAATGATATTGAAATTCTTGACCTAAGAGATATAGAAAATACCGTTTGTGACTATTTTATAATATGTAATGGTACCTCAAACACACAGGTGAATGCCATTGTGAATTCCGTTCAAAAATCAGTAAGCAAAGCTTTAAAAGAAAAACCTTGGCACGTTGAAGGAAGCGACAACGCAGAGTGGATACTTATGGATTACGTTCACGTTGTTGTGCACGTTTTTCAGAAGCATATCCGCGAGTTTTATGATATTGAAGGACTTTGGGGCGATGCAAAATCGGTTAAAATAGAAACAACACACTAAAAAGAAAATAGCCATATGGCCGAAGAAAATAAAAATAAAAAAAGCGAATCAAAAAGACCGAAACCAACTTACTATTGGATTTATGCGGCAATAATACTGCTGTTTTTTGGTATCCAGATTTTTGGTGGCGGAAGTTGGTCACAACCTGAAAAAACAAATCAGGCAAAGTTTGAGGAATTTTTGAAAAACGGTGATGTTGAAAAAGTAGACATCATTAACAAAAAAATCGCAAAAGTTTATCTTACAGATGCTGCAAAAGATAAGGAAATCCATTCCAAAAAAGGAAACACACCTTCTTTTTTAGCGCCTGGTCCAAGTGACCCTGACTATCAATTTGAATTTGGTGACCTTCAGCTCTTTCAAAAAGATTTCCAAGAGATAAAAGCAGAAAACAGTTTGACCACCTCTCTAAATTTCGAAACAGACAATAACGTTTGGGGCGATATTTTAATGGGTATTTTGCCTTTTGTAATCATAATCGGTATCTGGATTTTTATCATGCGCCGTATGTCTTCGGGCGCTGGCGGTGGTGCTGGTGGGCAATTGTTCAATATTGGCAAATCCAAGGCAAAACTTTTTGACGAAAAGATCGATGTGAAGACTTCTTTCAAAGACGTTGCAGGCCTAGAAGGGGCTAAAGAAGAAGTACAGGAGATTGTGGATTTCTTGAAACAACCTGAAAAGTATACTTCCTTGGGAGGTAAAATCCCGAAGGGGGCTTTGTTGGTAGGTCCTCCTGGAACAGGTAAAACCCTTTTGGCAAGAGCTGTTGCAGGCGAAGCCCAAGTTCCTTTCTTTTCACTTTCGGGTTCCGATTTTGTTGAAATGTTTGTGGGTGTTGGTGCTTCACGTGTTCGCGATCTTTTCAAACAAGCGAAAGACAAATCACCAGCCATTATTTTTATTGATGAAATTGACGCTATCGGTCGTGCTCGTGGAAAGAACAACTTCTCGGGAAGCAATGATGAACGCGAAAATACTTTGAACCAACTTCTAACCGAAATGGACGGTTTCGGAACCAATACAAACGTAATTGTGTTGGCCGCCACAAACCGAGCTGATGTTTTGGACAAAGCTTTGATGCGTGCCGGACGTTTTGACAGACAGATTTATGTAGACCTTCCAGACGTTCGCGAACGCAAGGAGATATTTGAAGTACACTTGCGCCCTATTAAAAAAGATACCGAACTGGATACAGATTTTCTAGCAAAACAGACCCCAGGATTCTCTGGAGCAGACATTGCAAATGTTTGTAACGAAGCTGCGCTGATCGCTGCCCGAAATGGCAAGAAGGCTGTAGACAAACAAGATTTCCTTGATGCGGTTGACAGAATTGTTGGCGGACTGGAAAAGAAAAATAAAATAATGACGATGGACGAAAAACGCGCCATTGCCTATCATGAAGCAGGCCATGCCACCGTAAGCTGGATGCTTGAGCACGCTGCGCCATTGGTTAAAGTTACCATAGTGCCCCGAGGACAATCCTTGGGAGCTGCTTGGTATTTACCGGAAGAGCGCTTGATTATCCATCCAGAGCAGATGCTTGATGAAATGTGCGCTGCATTGGGCGGACGGGCCGCTGAAAAGGTTATTTTCAACCGTATTTCAACAGGGGCATTGAGCGATCTTGAAAAAGTGACCAAACAAGCCCGTGCAATGGTGACCATTTACGGTCTGAACGAAAAGATTGGAAACCTAACCTATTACGACAGTAGCGGGCAGTCTGAATACAACTTCAGTAAACCTTACAGTGAAAAGACTGCTGAGCTTATAGATCAGGAAATTTCAAAACTTATAGAGGAACAATACGATCGTGCTGTTAAAATCTTGGAAGAAAATAAAGATAAATTGACCGAACTGGCGAACGTATTGCTAGAAAAAGAAGTGATTTTCAAGGACAACCTTCAAAAAATATTTGGCGATCGTCCTTTCGAAACACCAGAAGAAGCACCAAGAGTGGCAACAACTTAACTGTTGCCTCTTTTGATTTCGTTATAATTTTTTTTTGGTAACACAACTTCAATATAGATTTTATATATTTGAAGTATAACGTATATACGAACTCCTCAATCAATTATTAATGAGTCTGTTTAAAAGACTTTTAAACCCTAATTATAAAAAATCGGAAGAGAAAGCCAAACGTGCCGACAAATCCGACCATAGCACCTATTACCCTGAACAAAAACTTCCCATTGATGAAAAGTTCACCTATAATTTTAAAAATAATGGCGGTAAGTTTATTTATTGCGAAAACTGGGAAGAGGTAACCGAAGCATTTGATAATATAATGCTGGAAAACGATTGGTATGAACAGGAAGTGTTTTGCGTAAATGAAATGCTTACCAAAAAATTTGATGGCTTCAACCTCAACTTTACAAAAAGCTCGGATTCAAAATTCTTTCTCTCAACTTGTGAATCTTTGGTTTCAAACAACGGTTCCATTTTGCTTTCCTCAAACCAAATAAAGGAAAAAAAGTTAAATGAACTGCCTTCAAACTTTGTTATTTTTGCTACTACAAGCCAGATTGTTGATTCTATCAGTGAGGGCTTACGAATTATAAAAACCCAAAGTTCCGGTTACATTCCCAGTAACATTACAACCATTCAAGACTTTGAAACCGAAAAAGAAAAGGATTTTATGAGTTATGGAAGTAGCACAAAAAACCTATATTTGTTGCTACTGGAAGACTTATAATATGAAGGAAATTCTCGTACGGACCCTCTCGGGCGTATTATACATTTCGATCATCATTTTTGCAATGTTCACTTCGCGCGAATGGTTTATGGGACTTTTTTTTGTACTTGCGGTTATCACTCTAAGCGAATATTTAAAACTGATTCATCTTACCAGTTATCTAGCCTACTTCCTGCTTGCAGCCGCCTTTTACTTTTTAAGCTACAATGTTTTTGAAGATAATGCCGTTTATCTTCTTTTGATTTTAAGTGGGTTTGTCAATCTTTTTTTATTGAAAGATGTATTGTGGACAAGCAAAATCCCCATGTTTGAAAAGAAGAAGTACATTACAGTTATATTCTACATCATCAGTGGTTTTGTTTTTCTTACCCTTATACCTGTAATGGATATTGATGGCCCTTTTAAGCCAGAGTTAATTGTGGCGGTTTTTGCATTGGTATGGAGCAATGATACTTTTGCGTATTTAATCGGATCAAAATTCGGAAAACATAAACTGCTGGAACGCATTTCACCCAAGAAAACAATAGAAGGTTTTGTGGGGGGGTTGTTGGGTGCTCTTTTGGCGGGATTTGTTATCTTTAAAGTGTTAGAAAATTATAGTCCGATGGATGCCGAAAAGTATCCTTTGTGGGTTTGGATAGTAATGGCAATCATCGTTTCTGTTTTTGGAACCATTGGTGATTTGATTCAATCAAAGTTTAAAAGACAGGCTGGAGTCAAAGACAGCGGAATCATTATGCCGGGACACGGCGGATTATATGATAGATTGGACAGTATAATTTATGCTAGTCCATTTGTTTATGCATTTTTATTAATAGTTGACAATGTTTCATAAAGAAGGTTTCAAGATTATTTTTATAGCACTGGTAATAGTTATCGGGCTTAGCCTTTTGGCAAATGTGTTTGTTGAAAACCCGACAATCCGCGGTGGAATTATTATCTCACTGATACTACTTTTACTGTTGGTCCTTCAGTTTTTCAGAAACCCAAAGCGGAACTTTTTGGTGCATCCAGAGCACGTGCTTTCATCTGTTGATGGGAAGGTAGTGGTTATTGAGGAAGTTTTTGAAAAAGAATATTTCAACGATAAAAGATTGCAGGTTTCTGTTTTTATGAGCCCAATAAACGTACACGTAACCCGCTATCCTGTGGGCGGAAAGGTGGTTTATAGCAAATATCACCCTGGGAAATTCCTGGTGGCTTGGCATCCAAAATCTTCCGAAGAAAACGAGCGCACCACTGTTGTGGTTAAAAGCGAAGTGTTTGGAGATGTTCTTTTTAGACAGATTGCGGGAGCATTGGCGAAACGGATTGTAAATTATGCCGAAGTAAACCAAGAAGTGGAGCAGACAGCTGACAGTGGGTTTATAAAATTTGGGTCGCGTGTGGATATTTATCTTCCGCTTGATGCAAAAATAAAAGTAGCCCTTAACCAAAAAGTTATAGGAGGAATCTCAATAATTGCTGAAAAATAATGACATCAGAAGAGCTTGATATAGCCTTTAAGAATGCAGTGAAGAGCATCAATGAGCACACGGAGCCATTTCCCGCAGATGTGCTGTTGCGGCTATACGCTTATTACAAGCGCGCCACTAATGATGATCACACACCTACTGGTGGCAAGCCCCATATTTCTGCCTTTAAAACAAACGCACTCTTCCAGACTCGTGGACTTACCAGCGATGAGGCCAAACAACTTTACATTGAAGCCGTAACCCAATATTTTTTATACCGAAAATAATTAGGCTTGCTTTAAAACAAATTAAGAGTTTTTGACGACATATACCTGTGTTTTCTAAAGACAAAGAGGAGGTCGAGAAAAAACCTAACGTCCTTTCGGCTAAAACCTAACGTGGTTTTGGGAAAAACCACACCTAGTTTTCTAAAGCCTTTATTTACAAGGCTTTCAAGCTGTATCATTTTAGTCCTGCCAAACTCGTCTTCAAAGTTTCAATCTTCGCCAGGGCATCCGCTTCTTTTTGCTTTTCCATTGCCACAACCTGCTCTGGGGCGCTGCTTACGAAACGCTCGTTTTTCAGTTTGCCCTGTACGCTTCTTAAAAAACCTTCGGTGTATTTCAATTCTTCGGAAAGCTTTGCTATTTCTTCTTCAACGTTTATGGCACCGGCGATTGGGATGAAATATTCGTTGCTTTTTACGCGGAAAGTGAGTGCACCGTCCAATTTCTCTGAAATGTAATTCAATTCTGAAATATTGCCGAGCTTTGAGATTACCGCATCAAATTCCTTTGAAGCATTGTCGTTATTGAGCACGGAAAGGGTGATTGTGTCTTTAAAGGAAATGTTCTTCTCTTTACGGATGGTTCTAATTCCGGAGATTACTTCGGAAGCAAATTCGAAGTCTTTTATTATTTTCTCATCAAAAGATTCAGGCTTTGGCCATTTGGCAATTATTAAGGCTTCTGAAATATCCCGTTGGGTGATGTGCTGCCAGATTTCTTCAGAAATGAAGGGAACGAAAGGATGAAGAACTTTTAAATTTTCTTCGAAAACGGAGATAACTTCCAGATAGGTTTTCTCTGAAATCTTTTCCCCGAAAGGTGGTTTTACCATTTCCAGCAGCCACGAACAGAAATCGTCCCAAACCAGCTTATAGGTTGACATCAAAGCGTCACTGATTCGGTATTTGCTGTAGTGGTCTTCAATTTCAGCAAGGGTTTTCTGGAATTTACTGCGGTACCATTGCAATGCGATAACATCGCTTTGGGATTGTTCTTTTTCCAAGGAAACTTCCCAACCGTCAATCAATCTATAGGCGTTCCAGATTTTATTAACAAAGCCACTCCCTTGCTTGCAAAGGTCCTCATCAAACATTAAATCATTTCCTGCGGGTGAGCTTAAAAGCATCCCCACCCTAACACCATCGGCACCGTAGGTCTCCATCAAATCTATTGGATCTGGTGAGTTGCCCAAGGATTTACTCATCTTTCTGCGCTGCTTGTCGCGCACGATTCCAGTAAGGTAAACGTTTGTGAAAGGTTTTTCGTTTCTGTATTCGTATCCAGCGATTATCATTCGCGCTACCCAGAAAAATAATATTTCGGGAGCAGTAACGAGGTCGTTGGTTGGGTAATAATAGTTTATTTCTTTATTGTCGGGCTCCAAGATTCCGTTGAAGACGGAAATAGGCCAAAGCCAAGACGAGAACCAAGTATCTAAAGCATCGGGATCTTGAGTTAAATCGGTAGCTTTTAACTGTTGGTTGCCTATTTTTTCTTGCGCTAACTTTACCGCTTCTTCAATATTTTCGGCAACTACAAAATCTTCTTTTCCGTCGCCATAAAAATATGCGGGAATCTGCTGTCCCCACCAAAGTTGACGCGAGATGTTCCAGTCGCGAACGTTTTCCATCCAGTGACGGTAAGTGTTCACGAATTTTTCGGGAACTATGTTTACGTCCTTTTCCAATACGGCATCCAAAGCAGGCTGTGCAAGGTCCTTCATTTTAAGGAACCATTGGTCGCTGAGCTTTGGCTCTATCACTGCACCGGTACGTTCGCTGGTACCGACTTTGTGCATATGGGTCTCAATTTTTGAAACTACGCCCATTGCTTCAAGTTCTTTTACAATTTCCTTTCTGACCACGAAACGGTCTTTGCCTTCGTAATGAAGACCGAAACTGTTCAAGGTACCGTCATCATTCAGAATATCTATTATTTCTAGGCTGTGCTTATCGCCAAGCATCTTGTCGTTTTCGTCGTGGGCAGGGGTTACTTTTAAGCAACCTGTTCCGAATTCCACATCTACGTAGTCGTCTTCAATGATAGGAATAACGCGGTTGCACACGGGAACGATTGCTTTTTTACCGCGAAGGTGGGCAAAACGCTCATCATTCGGGTTTATACATATTGCGGTATCGCCCAAAATGGTTTCAGGACGTGTGGTGGCGATGGTTAAGGTTTCGTCACTACCTTCAATTTTATAATTTAGGTAATAGAGATTGCCTTGTTTTTCTTCGTGAATAACTTCTTCGTCAGAAAGTGTAGTCTTGGCCTGTGGATCCCAGTTTACCATTCGGTAGCCGCGGTAGATGTTTCCTTTTCGGTATAGATCTACAAATACTTTTATCACTGAGGCTGACATTTCTTCATCCATCGTGAACTTGGTTCGGTCCCAATCGCAGGATGCGCCAAGTTTTTTTAATTGTTCTAGAATTATTCCACCGTGTTTGTGGGTCCATTCCCAAGTGTGTTCCAAAAATTCTTCGCGGGAAAGATTTGCTTTGTCAATTCCATCGGCTTTCAGTTTTGCAACAACTTTAGCTTCAGTGGCAATTGAAGCGTGATCGGTACCCGGCACCCAGCAAGCATTGAAACCCTGCAAACGGGCACGGCGAATCAAAACATCCTGCAAGGTATTATTGAGCATATGGCCCATGTGAAGCACTCCGGTAACGTTTGGTGGAGGGATGACGATGGTGTATGGCGTTCTTTCGTCAACTTCAGAATGGAAATAACGGTTTTCCATCCAGTAGCTATACCACTTGGTTTCAATCTGTTTTGCATTATATTTTGCTTCTAAAGCCATACTTTGGTCTGGTATTTGTACAATGAGATGCAAAAGTAATTATATCCAAAGGATAATAAAAGTGAATAAGTTATTTTGCTCGTTGTTCAAAAGTTATATACTTTAGCAATCATTAAAAACATAAAATCATGAAAAAATTAGCTCTTATGGCTCTTGTTGCCTTTATCGGTTTTGCCGCACAGGCGCAACAAGCAAAAATTAGTTTCAAGGAAGACACCGTGGATTACGGCACTATTGCAAAAGGTAGTGATGGCGTTCGCGTATTTGAGTTCACTAACACTGGCGATGCTCCGCTTATTATTAGTGATGTAAAATCCAGTTGTGGCTGTACTGTCCCGAAAAAACCAAACGGCCCTATCGCCCCTGGCGCTAGTAGCACGATTGAAGTGAAATATGATACAAACCGTGTTGGTCCAATCAGAAAAACTGTTACCGTTTATTCAAACGCCAGCGAACCAATGGTGGCCTTAAAAATAAAAGGCGAAGTGATGAGCGACTCCAGCAGTGTTTTGGAAAAAAGCTAAACAACTTTACTATTAAAGTTAATCCGGTTGGAGCAAATGCTCCAACCGGATTTTTTTTAGAATACACTTTTAAGGTAAATTTTTACCCTATTCGTGTATAAGCCTCTTTTAAACTCTATATATATCCGCTTGCCTTCATCGGTTGAAAACATTTCGATCAATTGGTAGAGTTCATATTGATAACTGGGTTTTCCATTGATACTTATTATTTCATCGTCTTTCTCAATTCCAGCCAAAGCAGCCGGAGAACCTTCACGAACATCAGCCACAACATATTTTGGAACCAATGAAAAAAGAACTTCGGTGGTTATCGATACGCTATTTCTTATAAAACTGTCGTTTTCATTTGATTTGTTTGAATTGACTGCAGCTTGTCTTTCTTCTTTAACCAATTCCATTCCTTGATGCTCAAGTGTTAGTCCGCTCATATTATAATTGAAAGGATTGTTGAATTTACTGTTCTTCTTAAAACGCATCAGTTTGTTTCCGTAATCAAACGTAACGGTAAATCTGCTCAAAAAACCACCGCCCACACTGCCATCCCGATCTTGGTAATAGCGTGCTTTTAAAATTGCATCTTCTTCTGGAAAAGAAGTATTCACTTCCTTTAAAATATAACTACCTACAATAAGCTCTGGGATTCGGGCTCGTTTGCCAAAAATGTTGCCACTGAGACCCAGACCCAGAAAGTCTTTAAAATAATTTTTAGGAGTTTCTTTAATAAAATCATAATCGTCAAAAAGCCAAATCACATCGCTAGAGCCAGAATCTACAAGTAACTTAACTTCTTCCTGTTTTTTTTCAGAAGCAACTTTTAAAGAGATATATGGTTTGTTACCCACAAAATTCAACGGTAAATCCTCACATTTTTTGCAAGATTTTAAAGAGTACTTTTTAGGATCATAAATGGTTATGACCTGAGAAGAATAATTAATCTTAACGATGAAATTCTGAAAAAATTCATTTCCCAAAATGCCGTGGATCGGAATGCCCATTCTAGGCGAAAAATTGAGGGAACTATCAAAAATAATATAGAGTGAGTGATCCCAATCCATTGCATCGCCAACTTTCACTTTATTGTTTAAGCTTTTTAAAGCCTCAACCGCTCCTCCAGGTCCCAAGCCTTGTAACTGTGCTGGCGAAGTATTGCGAAGCTGAACACTATCAGCAGCTTCCAAACTAAAAAGAATGGTAGACTTAACACCAGTATCGAGAATAAAAGACAGCAAGGTGCCGTTGATTTCCACTTCAACAATAGGCAGATTATTTACCAATCGAAAGGGGATTCGGTTCTTCTTTTTACCGTTTTGTAAAAAAAAGCCCGATTGCGCCGAGATTGAGGCACAAAAGCAAACCATCACAAGAAAAAACCAAGATTTGCGCAAATTTTTAAGAATTATATTGAAAACAGTTGAAGGTATAAAAAAAAGGCGAATGTTGCTTTAGGCACAATGGAATTATAAAATATATTTCGCAACTTTGCCACAAACTAATTCACTATGCCTTCAGTTTCAAATAAAGGAAAAAACATGCCGGAATCACCCATCCGCAAGTTGGTTCCCTACGCCGAAAAAGCGTACAAAGCAAACAAAACCGTTTATCACTTAAATATTGGCCAGCCAGATATTAAATCGCCAGAAATTGCGATGGACGCAGTGGCAAACCACAATTTAGAAATTCTTGCCTATACCCGTTCAGAAGGTTCGCAGGAATACCGCGAAAAAATTGCGATGTATTATCACAACAACAACATTCCAGTTGAAGCAAGTGATATAATCGTAACCACTGGCGGAAGCGAAGCACTTCTTTTTGCAATGGGAAGTATTGCCGATGCAGGCGATGAAATTATTATTCCAGAACCATTTTACGCAAACTACAACGGTTTCGCAACGGCTTCTGACGTAAAAATAGTACCCGTAATTTCAAAAATTGAAGATAATTTCGCCTTGCCTCCTATTTCGGAGTTTGAAAAACTGATTACCCCAAAAACCAAAGCCATTCTTATCTGTAACCCAGGAAATCCAACTGGTTATCTTTATTCAAAAGAAGAAATTCAAACATTGGCCAAAATTGTGAAAAAACACGATTTGTTCCTGGTTGCCGATGAAGTGTATCGCGAATTTACCTATGATGGCTCTAAGCACTACTCAATTCTTGAAGAAGAAAGCATGGCCGAAAACGGAATCATTATCGATTCAGTCTCAAAAAGGTACAGTATGTGCGGAGCGCGTATTGGCTGTTTGGTTTCAAAAAACAAACAAGTTATCACTACTGCTTTAAAATTTGCACAAGCTCGATTGAGCCCTCCAACTTTTGCGCAGATTGCGAGTGAAGCGGCTCTACAGACTCCACAAAGTTATTTTGACGAAGTAATCACGGAATATCAAGACCGAAGAAACACTTTGGTTTCAGCCCTAAAAGCCATTCCAGGTGTTCAGGTTGGTGAGCCAAAAGGTGCTTTTTATTGCATTGTGCAACTTCCCATAAAAAACAGTGATGCTTTTGCGCAGTGGCTTTTGGAAGATTTTGACGACAATGGCGAAACCATTATGGTTGCACCCGCAGCCGGCTTTTATTCAAGTCCCGGCGTTGGTTTGAACCAAGTGCGGATTGCTTACGTTTTGAAAAAAGAAAGCCTTATTCGGGCAGTAGAAATCCTAAAAATTGCGCTTCAAAAATACAAGGATTGATGCGGGTTGAAGAACACAAATCGCTTAAAATCCACAATACTTTTGGAATAGATTGTAAGGCACGTTATTTTGTTTCGGTTGAAACTATTGACGAACTGAAACAGGCTCTTTCAGAAAAACCTTCAAAAGAGCTTTTCATACTTGGTGGTGGCAGTAATATGTTGCTTACGGGTGATTTGGATATGTTTGTTCTTCACATAAATTTAAAGGGAATTGAAATCCTAAAAGAAACCGAAACCGAAGTTTTTATAAAAGCAATGGCTGGCGAAAACTGGCACGAGTTTGTTCAGTATTGTATTGCGAAAGATTTTGGGGGTTTGGAAAACCTATCCTTGATTCCCGGAAACGTTGGCACGGCACCCATCCAAAACATTGGAGCTTATGGCGTGGAGCTGAAAGATACTTTCGAAAGCTGCAATACACTTGAAATTGAAACTTTAAAGGAAAGAGAATTCACGAAAGAAGAATGTGATTTTGAATATCGAAATTCAATCTTCAAAAATGAGGCGAAGGGAAAATACATCATTGCCAGCGTAACCGTTCGACTGACTAAAAAACATCACAAAACCAGTATTTTTTATGGCGATATTCAAAAGAATTTGGCTGAGAGAAATATTGAAGCTCCAACAATAAAAGATATTTCCGAAGCGGTGATCGCCATTCGCCAATCAAAACTTCCCGACCCAAAAGTTTTGGGGAACAGCGGTAGCTTCTTCAAAAATCCTGTTGTCGATTCTGAAACATTCCAGAATTTCCGAAGAAATTTTCCCGAAGCACCTTTTTACGAAGTTTCGCCTACAGAATTTAAAATTCCAGCAGGTTGGTTAATTGAAAAAGCAGGGTTTAAAGGCCAACGCTTTGGAGATGCAGGCGTGCATAAAAATCAAGCCTTGGTATTGGTAAATTACGGAAAGGCCACGGGCAAGGAAATTTGGCAACTCGCCATGGACATTCAAAAAACAGTAAAGGAAATGACAGGAATATATATAGAACCGGAAGTTAACGTTTTTTAATTCACATTCAGGATGCCATCCAAAACGTAAACCACTCCGTTTGAGCCTTCAATACTACCTTTCACTACTTTTGCACTTGCACCTTTTCCGTCAGAGATAACAATATCATCACCAGATTTTGTAGCTGTTAAAGTTACGCCAGCAAGCGTTTTTAGCTTCGCCTTTCCGCTTTTAGTGATGGATTGCAGCAAAGTTTCTTTATCCATTTTCCCTTGAACTATGTATGATTTCAACATTTCTTCCAATTTTGGTTTATTGTCGGGCGTAGCATAAAATTTCTTTTTTTCAGCTGTAAAAGCTTCCAACGCAATTGTTGAAGGGGCAAAAACAGTAAACGGTCCTTTATCCTCTGAAAGCATTGTTCCCATTTCGGCGGTTACCAAATAACTTGCATATTTTTTTAAATGCGGTTCGGACATTATGCGGGACATTACACTTTTTATCACAGCAATATCTTCAGGTGTCAAGTCTTTTTTGGGAGCTCTTTTCACCGGCGGCTTCTGAACAGTATCCACGACGGCACTTTCAGCCGTTGCTTTAACATCCTGTGCGTCATTTTTGCAAGAAATAATCAGTAAAGCGAACATTGAAATGAATAAAAAAGAGAATGGTTTTTGCATCGTTAAAATATTTAAATTGGAGGCTAAAAATACTTAAATTCCGAGCAAAACAATAAGAAAGATTGTATTTTTGTAGTCTAAAATTTTGTCATGAAACTTCTACTTATCACCTTAGCATTATTATTACTTGCAGTTGCTGGTATCGCAATAAAACTATGGGCCAAAAAGGACGGAAAATTTGCCGGAACCTGCGCCAGCCAAAGTCCTTTTTTGAACAAAGAAGGCCAATCTTGCGGTTATTGTGGAAAAACTCCAGACCAGTTTGAAAACTGTGCTGAGGAAAGCCACAAATTGGAAACTCCCAATTCCAAGTAAATACCTAATCCAAACACAAATCAACAATCTAAAATCGTAAATCTTTATGGTGCTACTTTACGTTTTCGGCGCGGTCGCGTTGATTAACTGTGTTTATTACCTTCTCTTTTCTAAACTTGTTTTTTTTAAAATTTCAGAGAAAATTACATCGGAAAAATATCCAGTCTCCCTTATAATTTGTGCCAAAAACGAAGCTGAAAATCTTAAAAAAAATATCCCGCTTTGGCAACAGCAGAATTATTCCAATTTTGAAATTATCCTTATAAACGACGCATCGGTCGACGAATCTTTGGAAGTGATGGAAAGTTTTGCTAAAAATGATCCGCGAATCCAAATTGTTGATGTGAAAAACAACGAAGCTTTTTGGGCCAATAAAAAATACGCTCTAACTCTTGGCATTAAACGCGCAAAAAACACACGACTCCTTTTCACCGATGCAGATTGTTATCCCGCATCAGCGGAGTGGTTGGCCATAATGGCCAGTAAATTTTCAGATGAGAAACAGTTGGTTTTGGGGTATGGCGCTTATGAAAAACTTCCTGGATTTTTGAACAAAATGATCCGTTTTGAAACCTTGATGACGGCGGTTCAGTATTTTTCGTACGCCAAAGCTGGAAATCCTTATATGGGCGTGGGCCGCAATTTAGCCTATACCAGTAATCTTTACTATGAAAACAAAGGGTTTATGAGCCACATAAAAATACCTTCGGGTGATGACGACCTTTTTGTGAATGAAGCCGCAACTTCTAAAAACGTTGCTATCTGTATAGAACCAGAAGCTTTTACGTATTCAAATCCCAAGAAAAAAAAGAAAAAATGGCTTATCCAGAAAAAAAGACATTACTCCACCGCAAAACTTTACAAACCAAAACATCGTTTTCTTTTAGGAATTTACTTTGTCTTTAATTTATTGTTTTGGTTATTGGCACCTATAAGTTTATTGACTGATTTCTGGGCATTTGGACTAGCTATTATCTTTATAAGAATTGTTTTTCAGTATCTAATTATTGGCAAAGCGGCCAAAAAACTGAAGGAGCAGGATCTAGTTCCCCTCATTCCTTTTTATGAATTGTTTTTAGTCTTCACTCAAATAAGTATCTTTATTTCCAACAGCAGCGAAAAAAACTCGCGATGGAAATAAATTCAGACGAAATAGCGCACCAAATTGAGAAAGCAAAAAAAGGAAAGCAAGATGCTTTCAAGTTTTTGCTGGATTATTATTGGAACGAAGTTTATGGTTTTCAGCTCAAAAGAGTTCGCAATGAGCACGAAGCCGAGGATATTACTATTGAAACTTTCGCTAAAGCCTTTGACAAAATTGAAACATTTGATGAAAACTACACTTTTTCCACTTGGCTCGTCACCATTTCAAAAAATATACAAATAGACCGAACTAGAAAAAAAAATGCTTCCATTTATTCAAATACCACAGATGCCTCCAAGGAACATGTTCAAAGAATTCCGGACCACTCGCCCACTCCCGAGGACAAATTGATTCGAGAACAAAATCTTGCTGAGCTTTTAAGGTACATCAAGCAATTAAAACCACATTACCAAGATGTAATTAACCTTCGCTATTTTCAGGAGATGAGCTATAATGAAATTTCCGAAACTCTGGAAGAACCACTGAATAACATAAAAGTCCGACTTCTTCGTGCACGAAAATTACTTGCTGAAATTATTACGCAGAAAGCTTAAGCTTATAGAAACAATTTCCAAATTTCGTATTTCGCATTTCCTATTTCGACTTTCTATTTCGTACTTTTGCTACCCTTATGAGCACAGAAACTATAGAAATTCAAAAGCCCGCACCCAAACCAAAATGGCTGCGCGTTAAACTTCCCACCGGAAAAAAATATACCGAACTAAGAGGAGTGGTGGAAAAATATAAACTGCACACCATCTGCACCTCAGGCAGCTGTCCAAATATGGGGGAATGTTGGGGAGAAGGAACTGCAACCTTTATGATTTTGGGAAACATTTGTACCCGTTCCTGCGGTTTTTGTGGCGTTAAAACCGGAAGGCCCGAAACCATAGATTGGGACGAACCCGAAAAAGTAGCGCGCTCCATAAAGTTGATGAACATTAAACACGCAGTTGTCACCTCTGTAGATCGCGATGATTTGAAGGATATGGGTTCTATTATTTGGGCCGAAACCGTTAAGGCTATCCGCAGAATGAATCCTGAAACTACTTTGGAAACCTTGATTCCAGATTTTCAAGGAAACACTCGAAACATAGACCGTATTATTGCTGTAAAGCCTGAAATTGTTAGCCATAATATGGAAACGGTAAAAAGACTGACCCGCGAAGTGCGAATTCAGGCAAAATACGAACGCAGTCTTGAGGTTTTAAATTATTTAAAGCAATCTGGAATGCCACGCACCAAAAGTGGGATTATGCTCGGTTTGGGCGAAAGGGAAGAAGAGGTTTTTCAAACCATGGAAGATTTGAAAAATATTGGCTTGGATATTTTGACCATTGGACAGTACTTACAACCTTCAAAAAAACACCTTCCGGTTAAAGAATATATAACTCCAGAACAGTTTAAAAAGTATGAGACCGCAGGGCTGGAAATGGGTTTCCGCCACGTGGAAAGCGGTGCTTTGGTGCGTTCTTCGTACAAAGCACAAAAACATCTCACTTAAATAGTATTTCTGCAATGGACAAAAAAATAACTGTTGGTATTAATGGTTTTGGGCGTATAGGTCGAAATGTTTTCAGATTGTTGCTCAACCACCCTTCAATAGAAGTTGTTGCGGTAAATGATTTGGCAGACACAAGAACATTGAGCCACCTTTTAAAATATGACAGTATTCACGGGGTCTTAAAAGAAGAAATTTCATATTTAGAAAACGAAATCACCGTTGCCGGAAAGAAGGTGAAATTTTCTTCCAAAAAAGATATTGAAGATGTCCGTTGGGAAAACGTTGATATCGTTGTTGAAAGCACAGGTAAATTCAAGTGCAAGAAACTACTTGAAAACCATTTGAAAAACGGTGCTAAAAAGGTAATTCTTTCTGTTCCGCCATTGGATGACGACATTAAAACTGTCGTTCTTGGCGTAAACGATTCAATTCTCGATTCAAGAGATTTAATTATTTCAAACGCTTCCTGCACCACCAACAATGCTGCGCCAATGTTGAAAATAATCAATGAGCTTTGCGGTATTGAGCAAGCATATATTACCACTGTCCACTCTTATACCACAGACCAAAGCCTGCACGATCAGCCACACAGAGATTTAAGGCGGGCACGGGCTGCGGGACAATCCATAGTTCCCACAACTACGGGCGCGGCAAAGGCTTTGACAAAAATATTTCCAGAACTTTCTGATGTTATTGGCGGTTGCGGAATCCGGGTCCCCGTCCCGAATGGTTCTTTAACTGATATAACATTAAACGTAAAAAAAGAAGTTTCTATAGAAGAAATAAACGCTGCCTTCAAAAAAGCATCCGAAAATTCACTGGCTGGAATCCTTGAATATACTGATGATCCGATCGTTTCCATTGATATTGTGGGCAATACACACTCCTGTATTTTTGATGCTGGAATGACTTCAGTCGTTGGGAAAATGGTAAAAATAATTGGATGGTATGACAATGAAATTGGCTATTCCTCTAGAATTATAGATTTAATTGAAAGAATTTCCGTGAAATAACTATATTTATTGCCCCTTTAAACTAACCGATGCGCCAACTGATTTTAAAATACAAGATTTTCTTGCCCCTTATTTTGTGTTTGCTGGTTTCAGTTAAATCCTTTTCAATCCAAATACAGGATACTATTGTAGCCATAAAACAACTGCAGTATAACGCTACAAAGGCCTTGGAAAAGGAAGATTTTATTGAAGCCGTAAAAAATTTGAACGATGCCAATAAACTGGCAATGTTACCTAAATATAGAAGTTATAAACCGGAAGTTGAGTTAAGCATAGCCGAGCTTTATTACAATCTGGAATATTTTGGGAAAGCAGCGGAACAAGCCGAAATGGCTATAAAAAACGCAGAAACATATCGAAACGAATACAAGCTTGCTAAAATTTACAATCTTTATGCGATCATACTTATTTCGACCAGAAAATATTCGGAATCGGAATCATATTTGGTTAAAGCAGATTCACTTTACACAAAACTTAACGACACAAAAAGCAAAGTTAACACTGTTTACGGCCAAGGTCTGCTGGCACTTCAAATTGGAAATTACAATACTGCGATAGAAAATTTTAAGACAGCCGCAAAAGGATTCAAGGAGCAGGGACTTCTCTATCAAGAAGTAACTACATACAGCAATCTTGCAGATGCACTATCCCTTATAAATCCTGAAACCTATCCAAAGCCACTTATTGAAGCAAAGCAACTTTTGGACTTGGTTTCAGAAATTGCCTATTCGCAAGGGTTTTCAAAACTATTGATTGAAAATCACCGCATTAATTCCCAGATTTTAATTGCCGAAAAAAAAGGGGGACAGGCAGAGGAAGAATTGAAGTTCTATCTGCACAAAAAAGATTCGTTAAAACAAATACATTTAAAAGCAATTGAACGTGGAATTCAAGCAGAATCGGCTATTGGTGATTTAAAGGAAACCATTGCCAGCCAGCAGGACGACTTGACTAAAAAGGATAAATCGCTTTTCCTTGGAAAACTTACCGGCTGGCTGAGCATAGCTTTAATATTGATACTTTCCTTGTTAACGCTTTCACTCTACAAAAACAATAATTTAAGGGCAAAGGCAAACGAACTTTTGCAGGATAAAAATACCGAGCTGCAAGAAGCAAAAGAAAACGCCGAAAAAGCTTCACAAGCCAAAGCCCTATTTCTTTCAACCATCACCCACGAACTCAGAACGCCAATGTACACGGTTACTGGATTGACCCACTTACTTTTGGAGGAAGACCCGAAACCTGAACAAAAAGAGCATCTAAATTCTCTTAAATTTTCTGGGGAATATTTGCTTTCGCTTATCAACAACATCCTTGACCTTAACAAACTGGAAGCCAATAAGGTGGAGATCGAGAAAGTTCCTTTCCATTTGAAAAAGAGGATAGACGGCGTACTCACTGCTTTGAAAAAATCAGCAGAGACAAAAAACAATACTATTCATTACGAATATGACACCACCCTTCCCAATGAAGTGATTGGCGATTCGCTTAAAATATCGCAAATTCTGATAAATCTGATAAGCAATTCAATAAAGTTTACTGAAAACGGCAATATTTGGGTTCGTGTAAAAAATGCTGAAAAGACTGCAAAAAAAGTGGTTGTACACTTTGAGGTTGAAGATACCGGAGATGGTATTTCAAAGAAAAAACAGAACACCATTTTTGAATCTTTCTCTCAAGGTTCACTCCAAATCAATCGGAAATATGGAGGAACTGGGTTGGGGCTTTCCATTGTAAAAAATCTTTTGGAACTGATGGGAAGCAAAATATTTTTGGAAAGTAAATTGGGTGAAGGCTCAAAATTTTGGTTCAACATAAGCTATGATATTGCAGAAGACAATGGTGAAGAGGCAAATCTGAATGACATTGAAGTGGTTCTTGAAAACACTCTTTTCGATAACAAAACTGTGATGATTGTTGAAGACAACAAAATCAACCAAATGATCACCAAAAAAATTCTTGAGAAGAAAAAAATGGTCTGTACAGTGGTTGATAACGGTATGGATGCCATAAAATTCGCCAAAGAAGAAGATTTTGACATTATCTTAATGGATATCCATATGCCGGGAATAAGCGGAATTGAAGCAACCAAAAAAATCCGTGAGTTCAATAAAACCGTGCCAATTATTGCACTGACTGCAATTACTATTGAAGAGAACTTAGAAGATTTCTACAAGGCTGGTTTCAATGAATTTATTCCAAAACCATTTAAGGCTGAAGACTTCTTCGAAAAAATAAACAAGGTACTGCGCAGTAATGATTTTTTGGCGAAGTAGTTATTCTTTCAATCTAACTTCCCGCTCTATTCTTCTTTTGAAACTGGCTTCTACTTCGTTTAGAATTACCGTCTTTATTGGTAAATAATAGATTTCAGTTGTGTTTGCTAATGGCTGCAATCGCATAAAATCCTTTTCGGTTGTCAGGATTAAACGGTATTTTTTTAACCCTTCAATCTCAGAAGTCGTGAAATTATGGTGGTCTGGGAACGATTTTTCTTCAAAATTCAATCCTTCATTTTTTAAGAATTCAACCAAAGGTTTTGGGTTGGCAATTCCAGTAACCAATAGAAATTCCTGGTTTTTTAAATATGAAAGCGGTTTCGATTCTGTTTCGTTTTTAATTTCAGAGCTATACCCAATTTTTGAAAAATAAATTTCTTGATGGGCCGTAGGTTTCAGCTTCCGCTTTATTTCCTCCATAATAAAATCCCCAGTATTTTCCGGACATTTTGTAACAACAATAATGTCTGCACGCTTTGCACCACACTTAGGCTCACGTAGATTTCCAGTGGGCAGCATACAATCATTACTGTACAATTTATCAAAAGACGTGAGCAAAATATTTAAGGAAGCTTTCACTTTTCTATGTTGAAAAGCGTCATCAAGTAAAACCACATCTGCTAAACTTTTAAGTTTTTCGATTCCCGTCTGACGATCTTCACAAACGACAACTGTTATGTCTGGATATTTCTTTTTAAATTGAAGGGGTTCGTCACCAACTTCTTCAACTGAGTTACTTGCTAAAACTTCGCGGTAACCTTTAGTTTTTCGTTTGTAGCCGCGGCTCAATACTGCAATTTTATGTTCGTCTTTTAAAAAAGTGACCAACAGCTCTATCATTGGTGATTTTCCTGTACCGCCCGTGGAAAGGTTTCCCACGCAGATAACCGGAAAATCATAACTTTTACTTTTTAAGATTCCTTTATTGTAAAGAAAATTACGGAGCGCAGTAATGCCACCGTACAACAGTGAAAAAGGAAATAACAACTTCCGCAGAAAATTCATTTAACGAAAGTACTAATTCCGCTGAAAATGTTGTTAGCTTTAAAATAAAAATAGAGACCGTTATAAATTCCGCAAACTATTATCTTTACTGAAAATGTAAAAAAATGAAGGTAAAAGAAGTCATTGCACTGCTTGAAGAACTCTCGCCACTCTCCTATTCCGAAGATTTTGACAATACCGGATTGCTGGTTGGCGATGCCAACACAACTGTTACGGGAATATTGGTAACACTGGATACATTAGAAAGTGTGGTGGAAGAAGCCATTGAAAAAAAATGCAACCTCATTGTTAGTTTTCACCCGATTATTTTTTCGGGATTAAAAAAAATTACAGGAAAAACGTATGTTGAGCGCGTAGTTCAGAAAGCAATAAAGCACGACATTGCCATATTTTCAAACCATACCGCGCTAGATAATTCGTGGAACGGCGTGAACGCAATGATCTGTGAAAAGCTTGGGCTGAAGAACAGAATGGTTTTAATTCCGCAGCTTGAAACCATCAAAAAACTCATCACTTTTGTACCTTCACAAGATGCCGAAAAAGTTCGCGATGCGCTTTTTGCAGTAGGCGGCGGAAAAATTGGCAATTATGAAAATTGCAGTTTCAACATTGAAGGAAGTGGGAGTTTTAAAGGAAATGAAGCTTCAAACCCAGTAAAAGGGAAAAAAGGAGAAATTCATTTTGAGGAAGAAATACAGATTGGGATTACCTTCACAAAACATCTTCAAACCGCGATTTTAAAAGCACTTTTTGAAGCGCATCCTTATGAGGAAGTAGCTTATGAAATAACCACACTTGAAAACCAGAATCAACATGTGGGCATGGGAATGATTGGTGAATTTGAAAAAGAGATGAATGAAAAAGAATTCCTGAAATTTCTTAAAAAAACGATGAAAACAGATTGTGTGCGCCATTCGGTTTTGCTTCAAAAATCAATTAAAAGAGTGGCCGTTCTCGGCGGAAGCGGAAGTTTTGCCATTGAAGCAGCAAAAAAAGCTGGAGCTGATGCTTTTATTTCGGCTGATTTTAAATATCACGACTTCTTTAAGGCCGAAAACACTATACTCCTGGCAGATATTGGGCATTATGAAAGCGAACAGTACACAAAAGACCTTTTACATGCTTTCCTTAAGAAAAAAATTACTAATTTTGCAGTCCTTTTATCACAAACAAATACCAATCCTATTAGCTATTTATAATTTATGGCAACAAAAACCGAAGTTACTGTTGAAGAGAAGTTAAGAGCCTTGTATGACCTACAGCTTATTGATTCCAGAATTGATGAAATAAGAAGTGTTCGGGGCGAGCTTCCATTGGAAGTTGAAGATCTTGAGGACGAGGTGGCAGGAATGAACACCCGTTTGGAAAAACTTAAGGCTGATCTTGAGGTAATTGAAGACCAAATCAAGGAGAAAAAGAACAACATTGAAGAGTCCAAAGCGCTCATCAAAAAATATTCCACACAGCAGGACAATGTTCGCAACAACCGTGAATACAACTCTTTGAGCAAAGAAGTTGAATTCCAGGAACTTGAAATACAGCTTGCTGAAAAAAACATTAAGGAATACCGGGCTCAGATTGAGCAAAAAAGTCTTGTTATTGAAGAGACCAAAGCACGTTTTGACGAGCGCTCTGAACACTTGAAACACAAACAAGGTGAACTTGACGAAATACTTAAAGAAACTGAAAAAGAAGAGCAAACACTTATAAAGGAATCCAATAGTTTTGAAGCTCAAATTGAACCGCGCCTGATTAAGGCATACAAGAGAATCCGTACCAATGTAAAAAACGGCCTTGCTATTGTAGCTATTGAACGTGGTGCTTCCGGTGGTTCTTTCTTTATTATTCCACCACAAGTACAAGTGGAAATCGCAAGCCGCAAAAAAATTATCACTGACGAGCACAGCGGCCGTATCCTGGTAGATCCAGATCTTGCAAACGAGGAGCGCGAAAAGATGGAAGCTAGATTTGCTAAGCTAAAATAAGCACTCAAAACCAATTATAACAAAGCCTTCACAAGTAGTGGAGGCTTTTTTTATATTTTTATTGAAAGGTTTTTTGTTATTAAAGACCAATTCTTAAAAAAAGTGCAATGAAAAGATTCACCATTTTAATCATTAGTATTTTCCTTTTCTCTCTTCAAGGGGCTTGCAAACCTTCAAATGAAAAAAATATAGAGGCAGAGGCTATCGCACAAAAAGAACAAGCTCCTGTCCAAACTGAAACTGTCAATGGATTAAAAAAAGCTTATTTTGCGAGCGGTTGTTTCTGGTGCGTTGAAGCGGTTTACGAAAGCGTATTAGGCGTTAAGGAGGCAATCTCAGGATACAGTGGCGGGAAAACACAAAACCCAACTTATGAGAACCACGGAGACCACGCCGAAGCCGTAGAAGTTATTTACGACCCCAAAGTAGTCAGTTTCAGTCAATTAGTAGATGTGTATTTTGGTTCGCAAAATATTACTCAAGTAAATGGACAAGGTCCCGACCACGGAAAGTCTTATCGTTCCATTGTTTTTTATCAAAACGATGAAGAGAAGAAAATAATAGATAAAAAAATTACAGCCCTAAACAAACTACTTGACGGAGATAAAGTGGCTGCACAGGTTTTGCCGTTTCAAAAATTTTGGGACGCAGAAAACTACCATCAAAACTACGAGCGGAACAATCCGGGGAATCCTTACATTCAAAATGTTTCCATTCCACGCCTAAACAGATTCAAGGAAAAATTTCCTGAGTTGTTGAAGAAAACCCAAAATCATTAATTAAAAGATGGCAAACTCCAAACTTAACAGGTTTTAAAAACCTGTTAGGTTTTTTTTATTGCTTTCAGCTCAAAAATTAAAGGATACATTTTGTTTGGAAGCTCGAACATTTCTTCATCATTTTTTATCAATCCCGGAAAAATATCATAAGGCGAGGCATCGTGCTCCTTTAAAAATTCAATATGAAGTCCCGCTTCGGAAAGTACCGTAATTACTTCTCCCAAACTGTGGTTCCAACCGTATTCCCTGCTCACCATTTTTGAATTTTTGTCAGCATAGGTTCCTTCATATTCTTCATAAATTGCTTCTTTTTGCTGATAGCCATATTTCATAACAGGTGGAGAAACAGTATAATCAAACATCCACGCAATAGGATGAAACTCTACAATATAAAAAAAACCGCCAGGCTTCAGTCTTTCAGAAATCATTTTTGCCCAAAGTATTAAATCCGGAAGCCAACCTATGGTTCCATAACTGCTAAACACGATATCAAACTTTTCTGACACATATTTTGAAGTGTCCAAAACATTGCAGCAAACAAAACTTGCGTCTAGCTTTAATTCTGAATTTAATTGTTTTGCCAGCTTGATTCCTTCATCAGAAATATCAACGCCAGTACATTTGGCTCCCATTCTCGCAAGGCTCAATGTATCTTGCCCGAAATGGCACTGAAGATGCAGCAATTTTTTATCGGAAATATCTCCTAAAGCTTCTATTTCATATTTCTTCAGTGAAGTTTTTCCTTTTTTGAAATTCTGCATTTCATAAAATTCACTTTCAGCGTGAATGGCAACTTTAGTGTTCCAAGTTTTTCGGTTGGTTTCAAATTCCTTATTATAATCCACAGCTTTATTTTGGGTAGCATTAAAAAGCCCTTTCAATTATTATTGAAAGGGCTTCGCTATTATGTTTCATCAGCCAAAATAGATTTCCATTCCGGATGTCTATCTATATATTTTTTGGTGAAAGGACAGGCTGGTATCACTTTCAATCCCCTAAGTTCTATTTGCAGCAAAACCTTCTCGGTCATATCACTAGCAACCCCTTGTCCCGAGAGTTCTTTGGGAACTTCGGTATGGTTTAGCGATAAAATACCTGGCTGCACGGAATATTCAATGATGGCTTTGTAACCATCAACCTCGGCCTCAAACCTGTTCTTTTCTTTGTTATCGATTACTCGCATGCCAATTGGAGAGTTTTATTGGTTTAACACAATAAAAATACAAAAAATATGAAAGCCAAAAGTATTCTTTACTTTTACAAAAAACATACTATAATATGAAAATACCTTATGCTGCTCTATTTTTACTTTTAGTGCTTATAGGCTGTAACAACAGCCAAAAATCTTCTGAAAGTTCTACTTCCAATGAATTGATGAAAGAGAAAGATTCCATTGAAAATTTAGACATTAGGCATCGAATTGCAAACGCCAATGGCTTTCAAAATTGGAAAGACGTTTCTGAAATAGCCTTTACCTTCAATGTGGACCGTGGCGAAAACCATTTTGACCGATCGTGGATCTGGAAACCTAAAACCGGAGATGTGTCAATGATGTCTGCAAAAGACACCTTAAATTACAACCGTGCACAAATGGACAGCCTGATTATGAAAACCGATGCCGCCTTTATAAATGACAAATATTGGCTACTAGCTCCTTTTCAACTTGTTTGGGATGATGGGATCACTTTCTCTGAAAAAGAGAATGCCGTGGCGCCCATTTCCAAAGACACTTTGGGCCGTCTTACCATTGTTTACAAGAACGAAGGAGGTTACACGCCTGGCGATGCTTATGATTTTTTCTATGATAAAGATTTTAAAATAAAGGAATGGAACTATAGACAAGGAAATTCCCTTGAACCGTCAATGAGCACCACTTGGGAAGCTTATGAGGACTTCAACGGTATTGAAATTGCAAAAACACACAAAGACAGCACTGGCAATTTCAAGTTGTATTTCACCAATATTTCAGTGAAAAAAGAAACAGACAATTAAACGAATTTTAATTCCTATTTTTGTAAAAGCCGATAAAATTCAACGTATCCAAATGTTCCAAAACTCTTTAGAATACGCCAAAAAACAAGATGCCGAAGATGTTTTGGCTTGTTTCAGAAATAAATTCCACATTCCAAAAAATGCTTCGGGCGAAGCGCTTATCTATCTCTGTGGCAACTCACTCGGCTTACAACCCAAAATCACTTCAGAATATATAAAAGAAGAGTTGACAGATTGGGCAAACCTTGGCGTTGAAGGCCATGTGGAAGGCAAGCATCCGTGGCTTCCGTACCACGAATTTCTTACGGAAAACATGGCAAAAATCGTTGGCGCAAAACCTTCGGAAGTAGTTGTGATGAATACGCTTACAACCAATCTTCATTTAATGATGGTTTCTTTTTTTCAACCCACAAAAACCAAATATAAAATTGTGGTTGAAAGTGACGCCTTCCCTTCAGATAAATACGCAGTTGAAAGCCAATTGAAATTTCACGGCTTCAATCCAAAAGATGGGTTGATTCTTTGGAAACCTAGAAAAGGCGAAGAACTTTGCCGTTTTGAGGATTTGGAAGAAATTATGAAAACCCACGGCAACGAAATCGCTTTGCTGATGATTGGCAGTACCAATTATTACACAGGGCAATCCTTTCCGTTGAAAAAAATTACTGAATTAGGTCATAAATACAACTGTATGGTTGGTTTCGATTTGGCACACGGCGCGGGAAACATTCAGCCAAATCTTCATGAAACAGGTGCTGATTTCGCCGTTTGGTGTACTTATAAATATCTCAATAGCGGCCCAGGAAGTTTGGGAGGTTGCTTTGTACATGAGCGCCATGCCAACAATGAAAACCTCAACCGTTTTGCAGGCTGGTGGGGCCATAACAAAAAAACGCGTTTCAATATGCGCCACGAGTTTGATGCTTTGCCTGGCGCCGAAGGTTGGCAACTCAGCAATCCGCCAATTTTGTCAATGGCAGCAATTCGCGCTTCCTTAGATACTTTTGCCGAAGCAGGTTTTGAAAACCTTCGGAAGAAATCTGAAAAGCTAACCGGCTATTTAGAATTTTTATTGGATGAAATGAAAAACGAATCCATCAACGTAATCACGCCCAGAAATCCCGAAGAACGCGGCTGCCAACTTTCAATTCAAGTTAAAAACGCCGATAAAAGTTTGCACACAAAACTAACCGAAGCTGGCGCAATAAGCGATTGGCGCGAGCCCGACGTAATCCGAGTTGCTCCTGCTCCACTTTACAATAGTTTTGAGGAAGTTTACCGCTTTTCGGAAAAGCTAAAAAAGGTCTTGGAATAGACCTAACAGGTTTTTAAAACCTGTTAGATCTGCAATAAATAATAAAAATAATTAATGAAAAATATATTAATCATCGGTGCTGGCCTATGCGGAAGTCTTCTCGCTTTGCGAATGGCACAGCGCGGCTATCAAGTAACCTTGGTTGAAAAACGCCCCGATTTGCGCAAAGTAACCCAAGATGCCGGACGTTCCATTAACTTGGCCTTGAGCGATCGCGGGTTGCGCGGTTTAAGGCTTGCGGGCGTTGAGGAAGAAGCCAAAAAACTCTGTATCCCAATGAACGGCCGGATGATTCACGACAAAGCGGGAAATACTTTTTTGAGTCCTTATAGCGGCAGAAAAGATGAATACATAAACTCTATTTCACGTCCCGGACTTAATATGCTGTTATTGGATGAAGCAGAAAAAATGCCTAACGTCAATATAATTTTCAACTACGCTTGCGAAGAAGTTGATTTGGAAAATGCTTCAGCTACTTTTAGGGATTTCAATTCAAAAAAAGAAACAACAATCACTGCAGATGTAATTTTCGGAACCGACGGCGCAGGCTCTGCCGTTCGCAAAAGTATGTTCGACAACCATAATTTTCTCTTCAGTTTTTCGCAGCAATGGCTCAGCCACGGCTATAAAGAACTGGAAATCCCAGCTGCAAAAGACAATGGCTATAGAACCTACAAAAACGCTTTGCACATTTGGCCGCGAGGCGAAGATATGCTGATTGCACTGCCAAATCTGGACGGAAGTTTTACGGTAACCCTATTTCTTCCGTACGAAAACAGCGATTACTGTTTCGCGAATTTGACAACCCCGGAAATGGTCCACGAATATTTCAACAAGGAATATCCCGATGTGGTGGAAATGATTCCAAACCTTTCCGAAGAGTTTTTCGGAAATCCAATAGGGCCACTCGGCACCGTGAAATGCTCTCCGTGGAACAGTTTCGGAAAAGTGCTTTTAATGGGCGATGCCGCACACGCAATCGTTCCATTTTACGGACAGGGAATGAATGCTTCCTTTGAAGATGTAGTGGTTTTTGATGAATTTCTTGAGAAATATATCCCCTCCCGGCCTCCCCAAGGCGGAGGAGTTGATTGGGAAGCTATTTTTAAAGAGTACGAGACGCTTCGGAAAAAAGATACGGATGCCATTGCAGATTTGGCTGTGGACAATTTCCACGAGATGAAGGAACACACCGCGATGGAAATCTTTCAGAAAAAACGAAAACTGGAAACTGCTTTCGAAGCCGAATTTCCCAAAGATTATTACAGCAAATATTCTTTGGTTACCTTTAAGGAATCAATCCCCTATTCCGAAGCGATGAAACGCGGAAGAGCACAGGACAAAGCGATTTTGAATCTTATAGCCGACGGAAAAATCACCGAGAAAATGTCTTTGAAAGAAAAACTGGAACTGGTAAAAAAACATACCGAAGCCATTCTTCACGATGATGAAGTGGCGTTTGGGTGACTTCGACTTCACTCAGCCACCAATCGGCCATTGAGCGGAGCCAATATTATATTAAAAAAACATAAGTTTATGAGCAACAAAAGCAGATTAGTAGAAGGAAAAGCAACACCACGTGGCGCATATCCACACATTAAACGCGCTGGCGATTTCCTGTTTGTGAGCGGCACAAGTTCACGTTTGCCGGACAATACCTTTGCGGGCGTTAATAAAATTGACGAAATGGGCACTATGTATTTCGATATTAAGGAACAAACCCGTGCCGTACTGGAAAACATAAAAGATTACCTAGCCACTGAAGGTGCCACGATGGCCGATGTGGTTGACATAACCAGCTTTTTGGTAAACATGAACGACTTTGCGGGTTATAATCAGGTGTATTCGGAATATTTTAACAAAGAAACGGGACCCGCGAGAACTACGGTGGCTGTGCATCAATTGCCGCATCCGCATTTGATTGTTGAAATTAAGGCAATGGCTTATTGGCCAGTGAGCAGCAAACAATAATCTAAAAAACCTAACAGGTTTTTGAAACCTGTTAGGTTTGAAAAATATTTTTTAATTTGAAAATCCTAAACTACATAAACGGCGAATACGTTGAACCGCTTTCCAAAAAATGGTTGGACAATTACAATCCTTCCAATGGCGAAGTGTATTCGCAGATTGCAGCTTCAAATGCCGAGGATATTGAAACTGCATACCAAGCCGCGAAGAAAGCTTTCCCAAAATGGAGCCATACCACCATTGAAGAACGCAGCAAGTTAATGCTAAGAATTGCGGATTTAATAGAGGAAAAACTAGTCGATTTGGCAGAAGCCGAGGCAAAGGACAACGGGAAACCATTGAGTTTGGCTTTGGCAGTTGATATTCCGAGAGCTTCTGCAAACTTTCGGTTTTTCGGAAATGCAATTACCCAATTTGCCAGCGAAGCCCACGAAAGTATAGGTTTGAACACTATTAATTTTACACTTCGCCAACCTCTTGGCGTTGTTGGCTGTATTTCGCCTTGGAATCTTCCGCTGTATTTATTCACTTGGAAAATCGCGCCAGCAATCGCAGCCGGAAATACGGTGGTTGCCAAACCGAGCGAAGTCACGCCTATGACCGCTTTCCTTCTCGGTAAAATCTGTACAGAAGCAGGTTTGCCAAAAGGCGTCTTAAACATTGTTCACGGCACGGGACCTTCTGCGGGACAAGCCATTGTTGAACATAAAAATATAAAAGCAATTTCATTTACCGGCGGAACTAAAACAGGCGAGCACATTGCCCGGACAGCAGCGCCTATGTTCAAAAAACTGTCGCTGGAACTGGGCGGGAAAAATCCAAACCTCATCTTCGCAGATTGCGATTACGAAAAAATGCTGGAAGTAACCGTTCGTTCTTCTTTTTCAAACCAAGGCCAAATCTGTCTTTGTGGAAGTAGGGTTTTTGTTGAAAAACCGATTTTTGAAAAATTTAAAAAAGATTTCATTGAAAAAGTAAAACAACTAAAAGTTGGCAATCCTTTTGACGCTGAAACTAATATGGGAGCTTTGGTTTCAAAACCGCATCTTGAAAAAGTAGAGTCGTACATTAAAATCGCCGAAAAAGAAGGCGGAAAAATCCTTTGTGGCGGAAATCGGGTCGTTGTAAAAGATTTCGAAAACGGCTATTATTTAGAACCCACGGTCATTGAAGTTTTTGACGACCAGTGCCGCGTAAACCAAGAAGAAATTTTCGGTCCCGTAGTAACAATTATGCCCTTTGAAACGGAAGAGGAAGTTCTAAAAATGGCGAATTCCGTAAAATATGGACTCTCCGCTACCCTTTGGACTTCAGATTTAAACCGAACGATGCGCATTTCAAAAGAAATTGAAGCTGGAATTGTTTGGGTAAATACCTGGCTAAACCGTGATTTGCGCACTCCTTTTGGCGGAATGAAAGACAGCGGCGTAGGCCGTGAAGGCGGTTTTGATGCGCTTCGGTTTTTTACGGAGGCTAAGAATGTGTGTATTAAATATGAATAAGATGTCAGGCTGAGCGCAGTCGAAGCCCGATTGAAATCTTAACCTAAAAGCCCTTCGACTGCGCTCAGGGTGACAATAAAAATATTATGAATTTAGATTTAAAAGATAAAAACGCGTTGGTCTGTGGAAGTACTGCAGGAATAGGAAGAGCGATCGCTATTCAATTGGCAAAACTTGGAGCAACTGTAACTTTGGTTGCCCGCGATGAAGCAAAACTGAAAGAAACATTGATAGAGTTGGCGCACGACAAAGGTCAAAAACACAACTATTTTATAGCAGATTTTACAAATCCACAACAGTTGAAAGACAAGGTGGAAGTTGCGGTTTCCAACAAAATCTTTCATATTTTGGTAAATAATACTGGGGGTCCAAAAGGCGGCCCCATATTTTCCGCATCAACCGATGAGTTTGAGAAAGCCTTTTCAATGCACATAATCTGCAACCAGATTTTGGTGCAGGCGCTCGTCCCCGGCATGAAGGAGGCCGATTATGGCAGAATTATCAATATCATTTCCACTTCTGTAAAACAGCCCATTGATGGACTTGGGGTGAGCAATACCATTCGCGGCGCGGTTGCAAGTTGGAGTAAGACTTTAGCCAATGAACTGGGCCAATTCGGAATAACGGTTAACAACGTTCTGCCAGGTTTTACAGCTACTGATAGGTTGGAAGACATTGTGGGCAACGCTGCAAAACGCATGAATAACACTGAAAAGGAAGCCAGCGATTTTATGAAAAGTCTTGTTCCTGCAAGGCGTTTCGCCCAACCGGGTGAGATTGCCAATGCCGTTGCATTTTTGGCCAGTGAAGCTGCCAGCTACATAAATGGGATAAACCTTCCTGTTGATGGGGGAAGGACCAAAAGTTTGTAACTTTAGCAGATATGAGACGGTCTTTTTTTCAAAAACTCGCTAAGATTTTTACAGAGCTCCTCATTGTTTTTATAGGGGTTTATCTAGCGTTTCAGTTAAATAATTATAAAGAAGAGGCCGAAAATCAACGGATTCGAAATAACTATTACAAAGTTCTTTCAAATGAATTTGAATATACCGCGCAAAATATCAAGCAAGTAGCGGACCAGTTGGAAGCATTTGCATCCCGCCTTGACGCAAAGGAAAAACCTCAACTTTCAAAACTTCAAAGGCTGGATTTGAGTGACAATATGTATGTTTTGAAATCCGCATTCAACTCCGGCTATTTTGAAAATATCAATCAGAAGTACATAAATAACATTGGCAGGGGCGCTAACCATCTTAATAAAATAAGTACATTACTCACAAACTATAACAACAAAATTCAAAATGTACTAATTGCAAATAATTTTGATAATTCCATATTTTATAATGAAGATGGTACTTTAAAAAGTAATTATTATTGGGTGAAAGAAGAGCTTGATTATATAATAAATTATTTAAAAATGTTGGAAAAAGTGATTGTTGAAGAAGCTATTCCAGACACTAAATCATTGATAGAATGAAACGAAAACTCCGCATCAACGGCCATTCACACCTACTTCCCTATCCAGAGGAAATTCCGCAGTTTATGCAGGACAAAGGGATTTTTTGGGTAGATAAAGACCGAAAATTTATGCTCCAAAAAGATTGGAGCCGTCCGGTTACCGATTCCAGTTTCTTTTTAAATGAAAAGCTGGAATGGATGGAGCGTTTCAAAATAGACCACGCAGTGGTCTTAAACCTTTCGCAACTCTACGGCAACGGACTTCGGGTAGAAGAAATGAAACAGGCACTTCGTTTTCAGAATGATTTTAACGCAAAAGTACAGCGTGAACATCCTTCAAAATTTACCTGTGGTTTTGTGGTACATCCCGGTTTTGTGCGTGGAGCGCTATGGGAAATGGAGCGCTGTGTAGAAGAGCTCGGGATGCAGTTATTGTGTTTGCCAACCCACTATATGGATACAATCGGTACGTGGCGCTGCATTTTTGACGAAGAAAACGAACCCATTTTTGAACTTGCCTCAAAATATAATCTTGCAGTTGAAATCCATCCCTACGATGGCGAAAAATTCATAAAGCTTGAAAACACAGCTTGGCGTTTTCACTTAATTTGGATGCTTGCGCAATGTGCGGATGCCTATCACTTCTTGACCTTAAACGGTTATGCAGATAAATATCCAAACATGCGAACTTGCTTTGCCCACGGCGGGCAGTTGGCGCAAATAAATTTGGGAAGGCGAATACAAGGATTCGATGGCCGCCCCGATCTTTTTGAAGGGAAAACACATCCACGAAAATCTGTTGGACACAAAAATATTTTCTTCGATACGCTCTTGCACGATACCGGCGGTTTGGAATTATTGGTAAAAAATCAAGGAAGCAAACAAGTATTGATGGGCTTGGACGACCCATATCCGTTAGGAGAAATGGAAAGCGCGGTACAATCTTCCTACCCCGGAAAAATTTTAGACTTGGCTGTTGAGCAAAAGATTATAACGTCTGAACAGTGCGATGACATATGGGATAAAAATGTAATTCAATGGCTTTGTGGCGATGATGAAACGGCCAAAGAAAAATTAGTTAAAAGAATACTTGGCTAAAAATGACAGAAGTAGCTAAATTCTACATTCTTTCGCACATCTGCATCGCCTTTCTCGGTGGGGTTTTGCTGCTCGCGCTTTGGTACAACATTCGCGCAAGGTTTCGTCAACTTTTGGAAGAGGACGATTCGCAAAAAAGAGTGGACAAAGGACTTTTGTATTTGAGTCTGGCAATGTTTGTTTGGGTGCTTTCTGGCTGCTGGATTTTCGGTGGAACAATCTTCAATTTTACCGAAACACAAGGGTATCAACTAGCAGTAAACCTTTTTTCAATTGTCAATAACATGTTTTTGCTGTTGGCGCTCTTCTACTTTTATTACGCTCCCGGATTTATTTATCACAACAAAAAGAACATCAAGAAAATAATTATTGCAATTGTTTTAACTTCTATAATCACCTTCGTGCTTCCTTTTATTTTAGGTGAAGCAAATGTTTATAGAAATATAAGAATTAGTGGAATTCCAGATTTATTGCTTTCCGCTTTTCTTTGTTATTTATTAGGCGTCTCCTTCTACAGAACCTTTGTATATAGAGGTTTAAAAATCATCGCCTTTATTTCGGTTTTGGTGATTCTGCTGATTTTTGTCTCGCAGATTTCCGAAGTATTCTTAACCTTCGGAAACGATTTCAGCAATAATTTCATCAAAATTATCGCTAAAACATCGTTGATTTCCATCTTTTTGGTTTTGGCAACAACGTGGGTAATTAAACTTGCAAGCACGCCAAAACCTAATGAAATTACCATTCACTTTTTGGATTGGGGCTTGGTGAAATTGAACATTCCCACCAAAAATATTTACGACCAAACTATTGATTTTGGCTCCAAAACCACGCAGTATAAAAACTTGCTGAAATTCGCCATAAGAAGAAAATATAACGAAGGCGATTTGCAAACCATTCCAGTAAACCTTGGGGGTGAAATAAAAAATCAAACCTACCTAACACGAATCATTGAAAATATTAACGATATTCTTCAACTTGACGATACACAAAAACTGGATCGCCGCGATCTTTTCACCTTTATTGGTGAAAGCAAATACCGTTTACGGATTGTTCCCAATAACATTACAATCGATAAAACCCTGCTTGAAGAATTCTCTGAAAGTGCAGAAAACAAAGACTACAAAGTGTTTTTGTAATTCGTTGTAACTCCATTCACAATTACACACAATAAGCTATTTTTTAATATAATTTAAAACAGCAAAACTGTCTGCTTACAATCTGTTTTACATTGCTCTAAATTAAAAAACCAATTATGGGCAATGTAATTTCCGAGGCTGAACAACCTCAACTTTTTGGCCACCCAAAAGGACTTCTTTATCTATTTTTTGCAGAAATGTGGGAACGATTTTCCTTCTATGGAATGCGCGCCTTACTCGTTCTTTACATGACAAAACATTTGTTGTATGATGACGATATGGCTTTTGGTGTCTATGCAGCTTATATGTCTTTGGTTTATGTAACTCCAATGATTGGAGGAATTTTAGCCGACAAAATTCTGGGCTATCGAAAAGCGATAATTCTCGGTGGAATTTTGATGGTGTTCGGCCACTTTTTCCTTTCCATTGAAATGCCGATTTTCTTTTATGGTTCGCTCGGATTGATAATTGTGGGCAATGGATTTTTCAAACCAAATATTTCGTCTTTCGTAGGCGAACTTTACGAACAGGGAGATGCCCGGCGCGATTCTGGATTCACTATTTTTTACCTTGGAATAAATTTGGGCGCCGCTATTGCACCACTTTTATGCGCTTGGTTTGCCATTACATACGGGTGGCATTATGGGTTTGTTTTGGCTGGAATTGGAATGGTTACGGGCCTTTTGGTTTTCAGAAGTGGTATTAAAAATAATGTCTTTGGCAATAAAGGACTCGTACCTGACCAACAAGTTTACAATCAAAAATGGTTTGGTTTAAACAGAGGAAAATTGATTGTTTTGGCTTCTATCACTTCCGTTGGAATTTTTGCAGCTCTTGTCCGCTTTAATGAATTTGAAGGATATTTAGTGTGGATTGTTTCTGCATTTTTGATTTTTTATATAGGTTACATTATTACAACTGTCAGTTCAAAAGAAAAGAAGCGGTTAATTGTGGCAGTTTACTTTACCATTTTATACACGCTTTTTGCAGCAATCTTTGAGCAGGCAGGAAGTTCGTTGACACTATTTGCAGATAGAAATGTAAATTTAGTGGGAATGGATGCCGCTGGAACAAATAGTATAAACGCTGGCTTCATCATCCTATTCGCCATTCCGTTTTCAATGTTTTGGACTTTTTTAAGTCGAAAAAAGGCAAATCCAAATTCTGCAGTAAAGTTCGGGCTTGGGCTTTTATTTCTCGGATTGGGTTTTATTGTATTTGCGCTTTCCGCGCACAGTGTGGATGATTTTGCGAAAACATCAATGAGTTATTTGGTTATTGCTTATCTGGTTTTGACTGTCGGGGAATTGTTCCTCTCCCCCATCGGACTTTCAAAAATGACAGAGCTTTCGCCTTTAAAATACGTAGCTTTCATCATGGGCGTTTGGTTTTCGGCGAATTTTTACGGACATTTTTTTGCAGGAAAAATTGCGAAACTTACTACAGTTTCGGAAAGTGGATCAAATATTTTTTCAGAAGGAATCTTCGGAACTATCACGGAATACCTAACTGGATTGACCCCGCAGATTGCTTCAGGGCAAAGCGATGGATTCCAACAATTGTTTTCCTATGTTTCTGTATATGCAAGTTTTGGGGTAATTAGTGTGATTGTGGGTATATTTGCAATACTCATTTCGCCAATTATAAAAAAGATGATGGGCGGCATTCACTAAAAATTTCACAATGGATTTTCTTTCTGAAAGATTAAACGATTACGTAGAAAAACATTCGCAACCTGAGCCAGAATTGCTTGCAAAGCTGAATCGTGAAACCTGGCAAAAAATGATTGCACCAAGAATGTTGAGCGGACATTTGCAGGGCCGAGTTTTGAGTATGCTTTCAAAATTAATACAGCCGGGAAGTATTTTGGAAATTGGAACTTACACAGGGTATTCTGCCTTGTGTTTGGCCGAAGGAATGCAGCAAGACGGTGAGCTGCACACAATCGATATCAACGAGGAATTATTTGATTTTCAACGTAAATATTTTGACGCATCCCCTTTCGGAAAACAGGTTTTCCAGCATTTGGGGGATGCTTTGGAAATAATTCCGAAACTCGACAAAACCTTTGATTTGGTCTTTATTGATGCCGATAAAAATAACTATCCCAACTACTTGGAATTAATTCTTCCAAAGCTGAAAAAAGGATCCGTTATTTTAAGCGACAATGTGCTTTGGAGCGGAAAAGTAGTTGAAGAATTGAAAGATGATGATGAAGACACAAAAGCACTACTTCAGTATAATAAACTATTAAATGAGCATCCTAAACTTGAAACGGTAATTATGCCCATTCGGGATGGCTTGACCATAAGCAGGGTAAAATAGGCCCCCAAATTTCCAAAATTTATATTTATCCATTATTTATTCACTAATTTCTTCCGGATGTTACAAATGTGTTAGTCTTTGGCACATATTTCATAACCACCTCATCCTCAATACCCAAAATTTACTTCAAATTACTTAGCAACCAGTTCTATTTTATTCTGAATAAGGTAAAACCCTTTTACGAATAAGGGGTTTATTTTATAAAAAAAAGGTAAAAACCTATAAAAAAAAAGGGGTTTATCTGCAGATATTCAGTGGTTTATCTTTTGAAGCCTTCGTAGTTCGATGCATTTTTGCAGGAGTAATTTACAACGATCATTTTATCAAAATTTTTTACGAAACAAAAGTGTTTAAAATAGTATTAACCATTAAAAAAATCAAATTATGAAAAAAACATTTTATTTATTACTCATTGCATTTATAACGCTGGGCATGGCACATGCGCAGAGTTTGAGTCAAGAAGTAATAGCAAGCTCTGGCGCAACCATTAGTGGCGCGTCCAACACTTTAAGCTTTACCGCAGGGGAAGCCGTTATTGGGGATATCTCCAATGGTGAATCCTTAGGCCAAGGGTTTTGGCTAGGCGCTATTGAAGGAGTGGTATTGAGCAACGAAGACTTCACTCTTGAAGTCCAGACAACGGTATATCCAAATCCGGTATCTGACTACCTTAATATCAGTTTTAAAGATATGGCAGGCGAAGCTTTCGATATTTCAATTTTCGACCTCAATGGGAGATTAGTCTATCGTAAAGAACTTATAGATAGCACTTCCAATGAAACCCTAAACTTTAGCGAGTACACTAGCGGTTTGTACATTTTAAACATTGAACAACGCACTACCAAAAAATCAAAAACTTTTAAAATAATCAAACAATAAAAACCATAAAATTATGAAAACAATAAAATTCTATTTCGCTATCGCAACATGTTTACTGACATTTTCAGGAATAATTGCGCAAAATGTAACTGAAGAAGGTGCATCATCAAATTCGGATTATTTAACAAAAAAAACACAGGATTCACAAGTTTTACAAAACAGAAACGAGCAACCTACCGTTATTTCGAACAATACTTCAAACAGATCAGCCGCTGCTGAACTTATAAATTACCAAGCAGTTGCAAGAGATGCTGGTGGAGCGCTTATTACGAATGTCGCAGTAACCATCGCTTTTGAAATAAGAGATGGAGCCGGAGGGCCAGCAGCTTACAATGAAACCCAAAACCTTAATACAGATGCCAACGGCGTATTTTCTGCACAAATTGGTGCGGTTACTCCACTTGCAGGTGTAAATTGGGCAGACATCGATCCTTGGTTACAGGTTAATCTTAACGGAACCAATGTGGGAGAAACCCAAATGGCGAGCGTACCTGGCGCCTTATACAGTGCAAACAGTGGCTCTGTAATGATCTATGGTTCGGGAACTTCAAACGCCGATAAAATGATAGCTCAGCATTCACCCGCTTATCCAGGTTGGGGAATTGGGTACAATGATACAAGTGACGATATCGACTTTATGGCTGGAGGAATCAAAACAATGCGAGTTGATCTTGGAAGTGGTAATTTAAGTACCAACGGTAACCTTGAAGTACAGCAAACAACCACTGCACCTGCATTAAATAGAGTTTATGGCAACTCTATGCCTATTGCATTCGGTAGTGTAGCGCTAGGTTTTAATGATATTCAAACTGGATACGGAATCACATCCTTTGCAAATCCAGCAGTTGGTCAATACGATGTTGTAATCGATCACGCCACAGATATGAACAATTGTATTGTTTTAGTCACTCCATATACTGGGTCCTTCGGAACACCTGAAATTGCAGGCTATTTGCCAACAGGCCCGAATTCATTTACCATACGCATTCAAACTGCCGCCGGTGTAGCACGTGATAGTGCCTTTACCTTTGTGGTTTACGGGAATCAATAAGATACAAAGAACCCTCTTCAAGACTTAAACAGCTTTGGAGAGGGTGTCTTTATAAAGAAGTAATTTTTTTCATCGCACGCTGTGAAGCGTACAGAAAAGGTTTCAGGAATTCATTTTCCTGAAACTTTTTTGTATTACAACGTTTTAATTAACTGTGACTTCAACCTTGCTTATAATTTTTTTACATAAAAAGTAAAAAGCAAAAGCGAAAACCGTTCCCACCAGGGCTCCCACAAGAATATCGCTCGGGTAATGCACGCCCACATAAACACGGCTCATCACAAAAATCAGTGGCCAAAGATAGGCCAGGTAAATCCATTTTGTAAATTTTCGCAATACCAAAACAATAAAAGTGGTTATCGAAAAACTGGAAGAAGCATGGCCTGAAAAGAAACTATAGGAAGTTGGTTTTTGAAGAATTCGGATCAGTTCGGCAAAGGCTTCAACATTATTGGGCCTCAAACGGGCTACATAATCTTTCACTACTGTTGTGAATAAAAAAGTAATTGCAAATGTCAACAATGCAAAAAGGAAAACAACAACGGCTTTTTTTCCTTTGTAGTAATAAAAAATGAGGAAAATAAGAAAAATGAAAAATGGTGTCCAGCTTTCAATTTTAGTAACGTAAATCCAAAAGCCATCAAAGCGCTCAATACCCAAGCTATTTAGGTAAACAAAAAGTTCCCTATCCCACTGTTTCAGGGTTTCCAGCATTTAAAATTTTCTTTTAATTGGGCCGGTAACCTCATCAACGTCTTCTTTCACTTGGTCTATTTCTTTGCGGACGTCTTTGGTGATGTCTAAATCAATACCTTGTTTTTCGGCGCTCTTTGTAATTTCAGATTTAATATCGTTGGTGGCATCTTTTACTTGCCGCATAGCTTTCCCCAAACCACGGGCTATCTCTGGCACTTTATCCGCGCCAAAGACCAAAAGCACGATGAATAGAATAAAACCTATTTCGGCACCGCTGATAAAAAGAAAAATTGCCTGTGAAATCATGCTGCAAATATACTAACGAGTTATGAGTTATGAGTGATGAGTGATGAGTTTTTCTGAGATCTAAAGTACAAAAAAACCTTCCTCAGTAAATGATGAAGAAGGGTATTTTTGAAATAGTTCCAAACTAATCTGGATTCGTTTTATTTTTAAACTGGTCAAAAGCCCCCAATTTTTTGCGCTTTGGCCAACTGTTGTTTGAAGTATCAATATCTGCGGTTTCTTCATCGGGATCTACTTCAATTTTGGTAATTTCCTTTTCAGACGCAACAAC
>JAPKFY010000100.1 GCA_026646335.1 Aequorivita sp.
ATTCATGATTTTGAATCTGTTTCAATAACAGATATTAACGGTAGAATTGTAATGAATTCGGTAAACAATAATTCAAAAGAAATAGATGTTTCCAATCTTAAAGCAGGTATGTATTTTATAACCATTACTTCCTCCGAAGGAAAGGTTGCGAAGAAATTCATCAAAAATTGATTTTCAATTAAAAATTGGCAACTATCATTATTTGATTAATTAGGTATCTTTACGGCCAAGTTTTTACAAAACTGAGCTGTTAATGGAACAATATTATCCTTACATAAAATCGCTTCACTTAATATTTATAATCACTTGGTTCGCGGGTCTTTTTTACATTGTCCGTTTGTTTGTCTATCAAATTGAAGCTTCCCAAAAACCTTCCCCAGAAAAGGAAATTTTAGGTGCGCAGCTCAAAATAATGGCCTCCCGACTATGGAATATTATTACTTGGCCTTCGATGATCCTATCTGTTTTCTTCGGAATCTGGCTGCTTTTTATAAATAGTGCCCTATTGAATCTCCCTTGGATGCAAGTGAAATTGGCTTTTGTGGCAGTCTTGATAATCTATCAATTTAAATGTCACCAGATCTTCAAACAGCTTCAAAATAGGGTGGTGAAATATTCGTCAAACTATATGCGCCTTTTTAATGAAGTGCCCACAATCATTCTGTTTGCCGTAGTTTTTTTGGTTATTTTAAAAGATGGCACCAATTGGATTTACGGAACCGTTGGCATTATAGTCTTTGCTGTTTTATTGATGATGGGCTATAAAATCTACAAAAGAATTCGGGAGAATAAAAATTGATTTTTTAGAATTTTGGAATTTAAACCCTCGACTGCGCTCGGGATGACCTTTTTTTGGAATTTGGGATTTGTTTTTTGGAATTTTCCTTTTGGGTTCAATTATTGCTATCTTTCTTTTTTCAAAATAATGTAAATGTACTTTTACAAAAAATCGCTTCGTACCCGTATTTTTCTTTCCATGCTCCTTTTGGTTGTTGGGGCCTCGGTGCTCATTGGTATTGTTACCGTATTTCAATATAAGGAAGAAGCACAGGATTATCACCGCGACCGCTTGTTGCGCAAAGAAGCAGCCATTCGTGAAAACATAAATTACATTTTGAAGACCACAACCTATCCTGTTGAAACGGCTCAGATTCCCCTGATTTTTAAAGATAAAATTTATGAAATAAAAGACATTCACAGCCTTGAGATTTTTCTTTACGATCTGAACGGAAATCTTTTAAAATCGTCAAAGCCTTCTTTTTTTAAGGATACCGTTTCGCCAAAAATGCCTGGATTTGCTTTGGAAGCGCTCCAAAATTCCCCTACGAAAAATTATATAAAGGAATTTGAGGAAGGCGGCCAAAAATATCAATCTTCCTATACCTACATTACTGACAGCTATTTTAAACCCTTGGCAATTCTAAATTTGCCGTATATTGAAGACGACGGTTTTATTACAAAAGAATTGACCGAATATCTTTACAGACTCGGGATTGCTTACTTTTTTATGTTGCTGGTGGCCATTGCGCTGGCCAATTTCCTTTCAAAATACATAACACGTTCGCTTAATGAAATAAGTGAAAAACTATCCGAGACCCGATTTGACACCCGCAACAAAAAAATCCATCTCAGCGATACGCCAGCCGAGATTTCCACCATCGTGAACGCCTACAACGGAATGATAGACGAGCTGGAAAACAGTGCCGCCCAACTCGCCGCCAGCGAACGGGAAACCGCTTGGCGTGAAATGGCAAAACAAGTAGCACACGAAATCAAAAATCCGCTAACCCCAATGCGGCTTACCGTACAGAGTTTTCAGCGTAAATTTGATTCCATTGATCCGGAAATTGAAAAAAAAATGACGGAATACACCAATACATTGCTTCAGCAGATTGATACGTTAAGCTCCATTTCATCGGCCTTTTCAACCTATGCAAAAATGCCCGCCCAGCAGGATGAAACCCTAAATGTCGTGAAAATAAGCAAGCTGGCACTGGATATTTTTAACGAAGATTATATCTATTTCTTTTCAGAGGAAGATGAGGTCCGTGCGCGTTTTGACAGAACACAACTGATCCGCGTGGTTACAAATTTGGTTAAAAACAGTATTCAATCCATAGAACAGAAAAAACCCGAAGAACCACGAATTGATGTCGTGTTAAAAACGGAAGGTGGTTTTGTGAATATTTTGGTCACCGACAACGGTATTGGAGTTCCCGAGGAAAACAGAAGCTGCATTTTTGAGCCACAGTTCACCACCAAAACCAGCGGCATGGGCCTTGGTTTGGGAATGGTAAAAAATATAGTTGAAACCTACGGCGGAACTATAACGCTGGATTCTTCCGAAGAAAAAACCACTTTTAAAGTTTCGTTTCCCGCAATGCTTTAAGGTTTTTAGTAGCTTTGTGAAGTTGCCGCGAACCCGCCTGCCGGACGGGCAGGTTCACGGATATTTTTTTTGAAAAAGTCTAAAATATTTTTTTATTCAAAGTAGGTCTCTCCCGAAGCTTCGGGAGCGCTCGACCTGATATTTTATTCGTGAATTGGGGGCGAAAATCAATCAGAAAAACTAATTATTATGAAATACGAAAACATTCTTTCCGAAACCAGTAACGGCATTACCACAATAACTATTAACCGGCCTTCAAAATTAAACGCCCTGAACCGCGAGACCATTCAAGAATTGCACGACGCTTTTGAAGAAGCCGACAATTCTTCAAAGACGAAAGTAATAATCATCACCGGAAGCGGAGAAAAAGCCTTTGTAGCTGGTGCTGACATTAGCGAATTTGCAGATTTTTCAACAGAAGAAGGAGGAAAACTGGCTGCCAAAGGACAGGAATTGTTATTCGATTTTGTTGCAAATCTTTCCACACCCGTAATCGCTGCCGTAAATGGTTTTGCTCTTGGTGGCGGACTTGAATTGGCAATGGCGGCACACTTTCGCATTGCTTCCGATAACGCAAAAATGGGACTGCCCGAAGTTTCATTAGGCGTAATTCCCGGTTATGGCGGTACACAACGTCTGCCACAATTAGTTGGCAAAGGCCGCGCGATGGAAATGATCATGACCGCTGGAATGATAGATGCTGCCCAAGCCCTTCAATACGGCTTGGTAAACCACGTAACCACTCCTGAAGAATTGCTTGAATTTACAGAAAAACTTGCTGGAAAAATTATGAAAAATTCTTCCGTTGCAATCGCTTCGGCAATTAGGGCAATCAACGCAAATTATGAAGATGACAAAAACGGGTTTAAAGTGGAGATTGAAGAATTCGGAAACTGTTTTGGCACTGAAGATTTTAAAGAAGGCACACAAGCGTTTCTTCAAAAGCGGAAAGCGGAATTTCCTGGGAAATAAAAAAGATGAAAAATCCATTTAAATTTTTGTAAATGAAACAGATTTTAATACTGCTCTTAGCAATTCCCTTTATATCATTGGGCCAAGAATTAACCACCAATGCCTTTATTGGTAAATGGACTGGTACAGAAAAAGACGAAGTAGGATCTATTATTTTTGACACGGACGGATATGCTTTAATAGAAATTAACGGACAGGTTTTTGGTGGAAAGGAATTTCTCGTAAACGATGGAAAAGCAAGTATGACCTATAAAATTGATACACTGCAAAATCCGATGACACTTGACTTTATCTCAACAAATCTTACTACGAATGAACAGCGAAAATTACTTTGCATCGCAGAATTCATTGGTTCAAAGCAAATTCGGTTTGCAAGTGATTTTATAGATATAAGACCAAAGATGTTTACTGAAAAAAATTCTATAATCTTGACAAAAGTTGAATAATTAGATGGAAAGTTCCCAAAAATTAAATTTTCTTTTATGAAAAAATATCTTCTGTTAATCTTCATTTTGGGCTTTACTTGTTTAGTAATCGCCCAAGAAAAAGCCGAACCTTGGTTTAAAGACGGGGAAGCGCAAATTGTCCCCGCTTTTGAAAATCAAAATGATTGGATTCGTACCGATTTATGGGTTGAAACAACTTTTGATACCGATGGCGACGGCAAACCGGACCGCATGCACGTTGACGTTACAAGACCCAAACAAACCGAAACCGAAGGCTTAAAACTTCCCGTGGTTTATGAATCAAGTCCATATTTCGCAGGAGTTGCACCCGAAGTTGAAGGCGCTTTTCACGATGTGCATCACGAATTGGGCGCTTTTGAAAAGGAAATTGTTCATCCTACCGTTACAAGAACCGGACAACGACCTATCATTTCCAATACACAAATTAAAACTTGGGTTCCACGCGGCTATATCGTTATTCATTCCTCTTCTCCAGGGACGGGGCTTTCACAAGGTTCTCCAACCGTGGGCGGTGACAATGAATCCTTGGCGCCAAAAGCTGTGATTGATTGGCTGAACGGCCGTGCAAAAGGCTATACAACTCCAGATGGAACAGAAGAAGTAAAAGCGTATTGGACTACCGGAAAAGTTGGAATGACGGGCACATCCTATAACGGAACAATTCCTTTAGCAGCTGCGACCACAGGTGTTGAAGGGCTTGAGGCAATCATTCCCATTGCGCCAAATACTTCCTATTATCATTATTACAGAAGTAACGGCTTGGTGCGTTCCCCGGGAGGATATTTAGGCGAAGACGTTGATGTCCTTTACGATTTTATCCACAGTGGTAATGAGTCAAAACGCGCATACAACAACGCTACCTATCGCGACAACGAAATAAAAAACGGCATTGATCGCAAAACAGGCGATTACAATGAATTTTGGGCTGGCCGTGACTATCTAAACGATATGGAACCGATGAAAGCCGCACTGTTTATGGCGCACGGTTTTAACGATTGGAACGTAATGCCAGAGCACAGTTACAGAATTTACAAAGCTGCCGAGGAAATGGGACTTCCAGTAAAGATATACTACCATCAAAAAGGACACGGCGGGCCTCCGCCTTTTTCTATGATGAATCAATGGTTCACAAAATATCTTTTCGGAATTGAAAATGGTATCGAAAACGGACCGAAAGCATGGATTGTTCGTGAAAACGACTCTAATGAAAACCCCACGCCTTACCCCAATTATCCAAATCCAGAGGCTGAAAAAGTTACGCTTCATTTAAAAGCAACTTCAAAAAATGAAGGAATGTTAACAGTTGAGAAAAGTAAAAAACAAGGCACGCAAACCTTGGTTGATGACTATCATTTTTCGGGAGATTCACTCGCACAACTTGCGACTTCAAAGCACAGACTGCTTTTTGTTACGCCAGTTTTAAAAGAAGACTTGCATCTTTCGGGGCTTTCAAAATTGAATATCAAACTAGCCAGCAGCAAACCCGCGGCCAATCTTTCCGTTTGGATGGTTTCCCTGCCGTGGAACAAATATCCAGATGCAAAAATAACCGACAATATTATCACCCGAGGTTGGGCAGATCCGCAGAATTACAAATCCATAACCGAAAGCGAACCTTTAATACCGGGCATGTTTTATGAAATGTCTTTTGATCTTATTCCAGATGATCAAGTAATACCTGCTGGACAACAAATAGGGTTGATGATTTTTTCTAGCGATAGTCAATTCACACTTTTGCCAGAGCCGGGAACCACACTCACTATTGATCTTGATGGAACGAATATTGAAATTCCAGTTGTAGGCGGGAAGAAGGCTTTGGAAAAAGCAATTACTAATTAACGAGAGCTCAACTTAACTAAAAAACCTCGACCTGTAAATCATAATTCTGAAAAATTGTCATTTTAAAAATGTCAGATTGTCGGTTAGTTTAGGCAAAAGGATGTAAATAGCCCATTTCTTTTGTTAAAATAATTTAAAATTTCCAGCGATCAAAACCAGGTATCTTGTTTGGCATTTCTTTTGTCCGAATTGAGATAAAATTAATTGTTTAACTTAAATCTTAATATTATGAGCACTTTAATGAATGTTCCTAAAAGTGGAGGTTTGACACGAACAAATAACAGTAGTTCTAAATACCTCCCTACCTGGTCCTCTTGGATTGATGATATTTTCAACAGGGAATTAACTCCGGTATTCTCACAAAATTTCAATACTGGAATTAGCCTTCCAAAAGTGAACATTAAGGAGACTGCTGATGCATACGCTGTGGAAATGGCCGTTCCTGGACTTAAAAAATCTGATTTTCAAATCGCCTTGGACAACCAAGTCCTAACAATTTCTACAGAAGTGGAAGAGAAAAGCGAGGAAAAAGAAGGAAACTACACACGAAGGGAATTTGGTTATTCTTCCTTCAAACGAAGTTTTACCCTTCCCGAGTCTGTAAACGACGGAAAAATTAAAGCCAGTTATAACGAGGGTATATTGAGTATTCATCTTCCCAAAAAAGAAGAAGCGAAACAAAAGCCCCCAAGAAACATCCAAATTTCCTAAGAAGATTTTTAGTAATAAATGGGGGCTCATCTAGCTCCCATTTTAGCGTTTTAACTGTCTTAAAACAAAATTCAATAAGGCAATTGTCGATATCATTTTTTCTAGTATGTGTAACTTAATTGTAAAATTATGATAGCAAGAAAATTCAAACCCGGTGATTGGGTAAAAATAAAAGGCAAGGACGATTCGCCCAAAATGGAAATTTTAAAATATGTCTCAAAAGAAGATCCATTGACAGGCATAGTGAGCACCGATACTATTATAGAATGCGTATATTATAAAAATGGGGAACGTTTTTCGCGCACTATCCATCAAGACAGATTATTGAAAGTCCTCAAAACCGGGGGAATATATAAATCCTAAAAACTGATTTAATTTAGTAAATGGAAATAATCCTATTTAAATAGGATATATTCCAATACAATAATTAACTTTGAAGAAACCCAATCTTCAAAGTTTTTTTATGCCTGATAATATTTTAAAAGGCCGTGGCGCCCAGAAAAACCTACACAACCGTTTCTTCGAAAACAAACACGAAGTGCTGGATGAGTATTTGAATTTCTGCGAAGCGGAAGGCGAAGAGGCAGACAAAAACAAGACAAACTACATTGAAGTTTTCCCAAAAACCTTTGTAAATAAAGTTGACAGCCCAGACGTTGGTATGGGCTTTTCTGCAAATCCGTACCAAGGTTGCGAGCACGGCTGCGTGTATTGTTACGCCCGAAACACTCACGAATATTGGGGCTATGGTGCTGGTCTCGATTTTGAGCGAAATATTCTTTTCAAAAGAAATGCGCCGCAGCTTTTGGAAGAAAAAATAACTTCCAAAAATTGGCAGGGAAACACTATTATTTTTTCGGGAAACACGGATTGTTATCAGCCATTGGAACGCAAGCTGGAAATCACAAGAAAGTGTTTGGAAGTAATGCTGAAGTGGAAACACCCAACGTGTATCATTACTAAAAACTCACTGATTCTCCGCGATCTCGATATTTTGAAGGAAATGGCAAAACTGAATATTATTTCAGTAAATATTTCAATCACTTCGCTTTCTGAAGATACACGCAGGTTGTTGGAACCACGAACAGCAAGTATCAAACAACGCCTGAAAACTGTTGAAGTTCTTTCAGAAAACAATATTCCCGTTCGGGTGATGATGGCACCGATTATTCCTTCATTGAACAGCCACGAAATTCTTCCTTTGGCAAAAAAAGTAGCGGAATTGGGAGCAAAAGATGTTGCTTATACCATTGTAAGATTAAACGGCCAGATTGCTGAAATCTTTAAAGATTGGACCTACAAAACCATTCCAGATAAAGCGGAACGAATCTTAAATCAAATAGCCGAATGTCATGGCGGCAACCTCAACGACAGTAATTGGGGAAGACGTATGAAGGGCGAAGGAACCATTAGCGAACAAGTGAAAGATACAATGGCAATTGCAAAAAAGAAATATTTGAAAAATAGGAAAATTGAACCTTTGGACAATTCACATTTTCTACAACTTAAAAATCCGCAGCTAAAATTGTTTTAGAATTTTCTCCTTGCCCTCTGTGCCTTCGTGGTTTTTATTTCCCACAAAGGCACAGAGCGCACAGAGATTTATTTCACCCCATCCCATTCTGCATAAAACTGTTTCAGATATGTTTCCATGAATCGGTGTCTTTCTTCGGCAATTTTGCGACCGGTTTCAGTGTTCATTCTGTCTTTTAAAAGCAACAGTTTTTCATAAAAATGGTTGATTGTAGGCGCATCGGAAGTTTTGTATTCAGCAGGTGTCATATTCAAATTTGGTGCAATCTCAGGGTCGTAAAGTTTTCGGTTTTTAAAACCACCATAGTTGAAAGTACGAGCAATTCCTATTGCTCCCAAAGCATCCAGTCTGTCGGCATCCTGCAAAACCTCCAATTCGTTTGAAGTAAAATCTTTGGTTTTGTTTCCGCCTTTAAAAGAAACGTTTTCAATGATTTTTACAATGTGCCCGATTATTTCTTCGGAAAGATTTTGGGTTTCTAGAAATTGCCGCGCTTTTTTAGGCCCCACGGATTCATCGCCATCGTGGAATTTTGAATCGGCTATATCGTGAAGTAATGCGCCAAGAGCAACAACGATTTCATTTACGTCTTCACTTTTGGAAATCAACAATGCATTTTTATAAACCCGCTCAATATGAAACCAATCGTGGCCGCCTTCAGCGTTTTTCAATTCATTTTTCACGAAAGTGATCGTGTTCTGGATTATTTCTGAAGCCTGCGCGCCGTGGCGTGAAGAAAATGAACCCATTATTTATGGATGTTTGAAGTGATGATTTCTTCCACTTTGTCAATCAGCATTTCCACGTCGTAATCTGCAATTTTGATGGCTGGGTGTGTGGTCATTTCCAAACGGACTCCCATTTGTATTGGGAACATTCCCCAACGCTGTAACTTCCAGGAATTATTGAACGTAACGGGAATAACATAACCATCCGGAATTTTTTTGAAAAGCGTTTGCAAGCCTGTTCTTTTAAAGGGCTTTGGCACTCCGGTTTTGCTGCGTGTCCCTTCGGGAAAAATTACACCGCTTCGATTGAATTTTTGAAGATATTTTGAAAACTTAACCATTTCAACAATGGCCTGCCGCGGGTTTTTTCGGTCAATCAAAACAGAGCCTCCATGCCGTAGATTGTACGAAATAGAAGGAATTCCTTTTCCCAATTCCTTTTTGGAAATAAACTTTGGATGATATTTCCTTAAATACCAGCTTATAGGCGAAATATCCCACATGCTTTGATGGTTGGAAACTATTATTATGGGCACATTGTTGGGAATGCTCGTGTTTATATCAATGTGAAAAGTGGTTCCTAAAACATTTAAACACCGCAATAAGGTCCAGTTAAAACAATCGACACTTTTTTTATGGGCGGTGTAGCCAAACCAATTAAAACAAACCCACTGAACGGGATGGAAAACCAAGATTGTTATACAAAAAAGTATGTAAAACAGTACCGTAAAGGGATAACTTATAATTTTTGATAGTCCTTTCATTACCATTCAAAAGTAAGAAAACCACCATTAAAAATGGCGGTTTTCTTTTTACTTGTTTAAATTTTAAAAAATAAAAAAATCAACGTTTCGATTTCGATTTATTTTTCAACGTATTTCGGTCTATGTAAATGTAATTGTAAATACACAGAGCAACGATTAATAACCAAAATGCTCTATAAAGCCAATCGTTTATTTCCTTTCCGAACAAATGCGAAACTTTCGGATCTTGATAAAAATTAAACAAAAGAGCTCCGAGTGCTAAAATGCCAATGACAATAGTGAATGGCTTGGTAATTTTCATAGCAAACTTTTAAAAGTTTAACAATACTCGTTGTATGCGCCTTTTAAGTTTTCAGCAATCATTTGTGCTGGACGGCCTTCAATATGGTGACGTTCCAACATGTGGACCAATTCGCCATTTTTAAACAACGCCATAGATGGTGAGCTTGGCGGAAAAGGAACCATATTGGCTCTTGCGGCATCCACAGCTTCACGGTCAACGCCTGCAAAAACAGTAACCAAATGATCTGGTTTTTTGTCGTTTTGAAGAGACATAGCCGCTCCAGGTCGTGCATTGGCAGCTGCACATCCACAAACAGAGTTTACAACAACTAAAGTGGTTCCCCCTTGTTTTAATGCTTCTTCAACATCATTGGCAGTATGTAATTCAGAAAAACCTACTTTGGTTAGGTCTTCACGCATGGGTCTTACTAGTTCGGGTGGGTACATATTATTTATATTTAAAGTGTATTAAAATTTGACTGCAAAGATACGAATTCCTAAAAGGATAAATCCCAAATTAACAAATTCCAAATTTCAAAGAAAGGCCAAAAATCAAAACCATAAGGATGTAAATTCCATTTCTCTGAAAATATAGTTTAGTCCCTATTGGATATTGAAATTATAGGAATTTGTATTTTTTTTGAAATTTGATTGTTGTGATTTGGTGCTTATTTGGTATTTGGTGCTTGAGTTTTGTTTTTTTTATTGAGTACCTTTGTCGGCTCAAAAAAAGAAAAATTACAATTCTATGCTTCGTTGGTTATTGGCCGTTCTTGGTTATTTTTTGTATCGATTTCCCGGTGCCATTGTTGGTTTCATTTTAGGAAGCCTATTAGACAATCTAAGCGTAAAAGGCAAAACATTCCAGACTTCCTTCGGTTCAGCACAGCAGCAAGTTACCCCTGCAGATTTTGAACTGAACCTGCTATCTTTAGCCTCTTTGGTGATAAAGGCCGACGGAAACGTGAGCCAAACCGAATTGGATTACGTGCGTCAATATTTTGTGCAAACATACGGGCGGGAGCGAGCCAACGCCACTTTCAAGGTTTTTAATGAAGTAATAAAGAATCGTGAAATTTCGGCTCAAAACATTTGTACTCTTTTGCGCCAAAGAACCCGTTATGAAAGCAGATTGCAAATCCTTCACTTTTTGTTCAGCATTGCCAATGCAGACGGTAGCGTTTCAACCGCTGAAGTAAATGAAATAAACCGCATTGCAGGTTTTCTGGGAGTTTATGCGCGCGATTTTGAAAGTATAAAAGCAATGTTCTTTAAAAATCCGGACAGTGCTTACAAAATTTTGGAAATAGAAAGAAGCGCCACCACTGCCGAAATAAAAACTGCTTACCGCACCATGGTGAAAAAATACCATCCCGATAAACTGCAACATATGGACGAAGCCCACCAAAAAGGGGGTGAGGAAAAGTTCAAGAAAGTACAGGAAGCTTATGAACAGCTTCAGAAGGAGCGTGGGTTTTAGTCTCCGCT
>JAPKFY010000101.1 GCA_026646335.1 Aequorivita sp.
CAGCAGATGCGCCTGGAAGAGTTTATGGTTGAATCAGGCTCACCCCTGGCCGGTCTGACCCTGCGCGAAGCCCGGCTGAAAGTCCGGAACCAATTGATTGGCAAAGGCAACCCAGATATTGTGGGCGATAGTTATACTTCCAAAATGCACAAGACTGCAAAGGAAGCATTCAATAAAATGAAAGCCACCGCTGCAAAGGAAAACATAAATATTGAAGTTGTTTCCGCTTACCGAAGCTTTCAGCGGCAGAAAGAAATTTTTGAAGGAAAATATAAAAAATTCACTTCCGAAGGACTTTCACCAGAAAAAGCAATCGAAAAAATAATAGAATACTCCACCATTCCCGGTACTTCGCGCCACCATTGGGGAACCGATATCGATATAATTGACGCCAACGCCCCACGGCCCGCAAATGTGCTGATGCCTGAAAATTTCCACGGAAACGGAGCTTTCTGTAAATTGAAAATGTGGTTGAATGATAATGCGGAGAAGTTTGATTTTCACGAAGTCTATACAGATAACGGAAATAGAAAAGGTTTTAAATACGAACCGTGGCATTTTAGCTACGCCCCAGTTTCCGTCCCAATGCTGAAAGCGTACAAAGAACAGATTGACGTGAAAAAAATGCTTTCCGAAGAAAAAATTTTAGGAAATGAACATTTTTCTGAAGCGTTTGTTGCAAAGTATGTGAAAGAGAATATTTTCGACATCAATCCGAAATTGGTACCCTTGGTTTAAAATTGAAAAACTCAAAACTGAATTTCCGAACAACACTTTGTACCTTTGCGCAATGAATAAAAAAGTCCTCTTAATGATTCTCGATGGTTGGGGAGTTACGCAAGATCCCGCCGTTTCCGCCATCGCACAGGCCGATACGCCTTTTATCGATTCGCTGTATAAAAAATATCCGCACGCACAGTTGCTCACCCACGGCATGAACGTTGGTCTTCCCGACGGCCAAATGGGCAACAGCGAAGTGGGCCACATGAACCTGGGAGCAGGAAGGATCGTGTATCAAGACCTTGCCAAAATAAATATGGCAGTGAAAAACGGAACATTAAACAAAGAACCCGAACTGCGAAAAGCTTTCGATTACGCTAAAAGTCACAACAAAAATGTGCATTTTTTAGGACTGGTTTCCAATGGCGGCGTGCATTCACATATTGATCATTTAAAGGGATTGTTGACTGCTGCGCAAAACGAAGGCTTGAAAAATGTGTACGTCCACGCTTTCACAGATGGTCGCGATGTAGATCCACATTCTGGGAAAGGTTTTATTGCAGATTTGCAAAATCATTTGGAAAAAACCGGAGGAAAACTCGCTTCCATTATTGGGCGCTATTACGCAATGGATCGAGACAAACGCTGGGAACGCGTAAAAAAAGCGTATGATTTATTGGTCTTCGGAAAAGGGAAATCTGCAACAGATGCCGTAAAAAGTATCACCGAAAGTTATGCCGAAGGAATTACCGATGAATTTATTGAACCAATTACGATGACCAATTCTGAAGGGAAACCAGTCGCAACCCTTGAGAAAGACGATATTATTATTTTCTTCAACTTTAGAACCGATCGCGGCAGACAGCTCACCGAAGTTTTGACGCAAAAAAACTATGAAGGTTTTGGGATGAAAACACTTCCACTTTACTTTGTAACGCTTACCAATTATGACGATTCCTTTGGAAACATTCACGTGGTTTACAATAAAGAAAACCTGAACGACACTTTGGGCGAGGTGTTGGAAAAGAACGGAAAGAAACAAATCCGCATTGCTGAAACCGAGAAATATCCACACGTAACTTTCTTCTTTTCCGGGGGAAGGGAAATTCCCTTTGAGGGCGAAAAACGCATTCTTTGCCCCTCGCCCACAGTCGCTACTTACGATTTAAAACCCGAAATGAGCGCCTATGAACTTCGGGATATGATTCTCCCCGAGATTGAAAAAGAAACTGCTGATTTCATCTGCTTAAATTTTGCAAACCCAGACATGGTAGGCCATACTGGTGTTTTTGAAGCAGCCGTAAAAGCCTGTGAAACCGTGGACAACTGTGCACGGGCAATCGTGGAACAAGCTTTGGAAAGCCATTACACAACAATTATCATCGCAGACCACGGCAATAGTGAAACGATGCGAAACGCCGATGGTTCGCCAAATACGGCACACACCACAAACCCAGTTCCTATCATTATTGTGGACAAAAAAATCAAAGCCGTTAAAAACGGAGTTTTGGCAGATATAGCCCCAACCATTCTCAATATTATGGGGATTGGAAAGCCTGAAATAATGACACAACAATCCTTAATCTAATTCTATGAAAAAAATCATCATCATATTCTCAGCAACCCTTTTAGTTGCCTGCAATTCTTCAAAAGAAAAAAACAAAGTTGAAAAGAACACCTCCACGGAAATGATTTCAGAATCCCGAAGCCTCGGGACAAAAGAAAAAATAAACGACACCATTCCCTACGAAGATTCCGTAATGCTTTTGGGAAAAGCCAACCGAAAAGGATTTCAAATGGATGCGTTTAAAGATTGGTTCAACACAGGCTATGAAGCTTACAAAATCGATTCTGAAATATTGGAAGAATTGAAACCACTTTTAAAAGATGTAACAATCACCCTATTTATGGGAACTTGGTGCGAAGACAGCCAGCGCGAAACCCCACATTTTTACAAAATTTTGGATGGTACCAATTTTGATGAATCCAAACTCACTTTAATTACCGTTTCCGAAGAAAAAACCACACCACAAGGTTTCGAAGAGGGAAAAAACATAACAAACGTACCGACCATTATTTTCTACAAAAACGAAAAGGAATTGGGCCGAATCGTGGAATATCCCATTGAAAGTCTTGAAAAAGATATGCTCGCCATATTAAGCGGCAAGGAATACAAACACGCATACGCCGAATAAAACTTTAGCAACGGTATAATTCTTTGTAAATTTGCGCCTCGAAAAATGACGATGATTAGAGAAACCCTCACCATAGCTGTAGATTTTGACGGAACCCTTGTTGAAGATGAATATCCTCGCATTGGCCGTCCTATTATTTTTGCCTTTGACACCTTGAAAAAATTGCAAGATGAAGGTCACCGCCTTATTTTATGGACCTATCGAAAAGGTAGTGCTTTGGAAGAAGCCGTAAAATTCTGTGAAGAAAACGGCATCGTTTTTTACGCCGTAAACAAAAGTTTTCCCGAAGAAGAGTTCGATGCTTCATACAGCCGAAAAATACACGCAGATATTTTTATTGATGACCGTAATATTGGCGGACTTAAAAGTTGGGGCGAAATATATCAGCAACTTATTGGTGAGCCTACACCTGCGAAACCTAAAAGCCAGAAGAAAGGATTGTTTTCCTTTTTAAAATAGTACTATGATAATACCTAAAACAAGAGAAGAAATTGAACTGATGCGCGAAAGTGCCTTGGTGGTTTCCCGCACTTTGGGAATGCTCGCAAAGGAAGTGAAGCCGGGTGTTACCACCAACCAGCTCAATAAAATGGCAGAGGACTACATTCGCAGCCAGGACGCCATTCCAGGCTTTTTGGGATTATACGATTGTCCTTCAACCCTGCTTACTAGTGTTAATGAAGCAGTTGTTCACGGTCTGCCTACGGATGTTCCTTTGAAGGAAGGTGATATTGTGGCTATTGATTGCGGCGCTATCAAAAATGACTTTTACGGTGACCACGCCTATACTTTTGAAGTGGGCGAGGTAGCGCCTGAAATAAAAAAATTGTTGAAAATTACCAAAGAATCCCTTTACGTTGGTATCCGCGAATTTAAAGCTTGCAACCGTGTGGGCGATGTTGGTTTTGCAATTCAGGAATATTGCGAGGCACACGGCTATGGAGTGGTACGCGAACTTGTAGGCCACGGCTTGGGAAGAAAAATGCACGAAGACCCCGAAATGCCAAACTACGGACGCCGCGGTCGCGGAAAAAAATTCATTGAAGGAATGACCATTGCATTGGAGCCTATGATAAATATGGGAACCCATAAAGTAAAACAATTGAAAGACGGCTGGACCATTGTTACACAGGACGGGCAACCTAGTGCACACTTTGAGCACAATATTGCTTTGGTAAACGGAAAACCCGAACTGCTTTCCACTTTCGCTTATGTTTATGAAGCGTTGGGGATTGTGAGTGATGAGGAGAAGGAGTTTAGGAATTAACGACTAAAAAAGTATCCTTTGTGACCTCTGTGTCTTTGTGGTTTTATTCACCACAGAGACACAGAGAGCACAGAGAAAAAGAAATCTGACCTACCAATTGTTCAAAAAAATCTTAAATACCATTCCACGGCCACTACTCATAAGACTGAGTATTATTGGCAGACCCATACTTGCTTTTTTTCTGAAAGGAAATAAATATACAGATCCAATTGATGGCAAATCGTACCGAAAATTTCTTCCGTACGGTTACGAAGTTGTTCGCGAAAATGTGCTTTCGCCCGGAACGCTATCTTTGGAACGGCACAGGCTTTTTTGGCTTTATCTTAAAAATGAAACAGGCTTTTTTACTGAAAATCTGAAAGTGCTTCACTTTGCACCAGAGCAGGCGTTTTATAAGAAATTCCGGAAAATGAAAAATCTGGATTATACCACAACAGATCTCAATTCACCAATAGCTGATGTGAAAGCGGATATTTGCGATTTGCCTTTTCAAGATAATGAATTCGATTTTATAATCTGCAACCACGTTTTGGAGCATATTCCCGACGACACCAAAGCGATGCAGGAAATTTATCGTGTTTTGGCACCCAGTGGAATTGCAATTCTACAAGTTCCCTACAAAGCAGATTTAGAAAAAACGTTTGAAGACGACAGCATTACCGATCCAAAGGAACGTGCAAAAATATTTGGACAATACGACCATGTTCGGGTGTATGGGATGGATTATTTTACCAAACTTGAAAGCATTGGTTTTAAAGTGGAAGCTGTGGATTATACAAATGTTATTCCTTCAGAAGAAGTGGAAAAATACAGATTGCCAAAAGGCGAATTGATTCCCGTCTGCAAAAAGCTAGTTCCCTAAGCGCTTTTTAAATCCTTCCGTCATAAAAACTTGATGCTTGTTTAAAGAATCATTAAACGTCAGATAGGCTTCCACATCTGGTAGATTTTTCAGCAATTCTTTTGATTTTTCCAAGCCCAAAGCCATAAAGGAAGTTGCGTAAGCATCAGCCACTCCACAAGTAGGTGCAATTACAGTGGAACTCGTAACATCACTTTTTTCTGCTGAACCTGTTAATGGATTTAACGTATGTACATATTTTTTTCCTGTTGCGGAATCAATTCTGAATTTGCGGTAATTGCCCGAAGAAGCCATACCCACATTTTTCAGTTTTACGATAGCTTCAAAACTTCGGTTTTCAAGTTCTGAATCTACCGTTTCAATACCCACGACCCAATCCTGATTATTTTCAAGGTTCTCCCCTTTTGTGAGAATTTCTCCCCCCAATTCAATTAAATAATCGGTTACGCCTTTAGATTCAAGATAACTCCCAAGGCAATCAATTCCGAAGCCTTTTGCCACGGCATTAAAGTCGAAATATATCTCTGGATACTTTTTTGACACAGTTCCATCACCGTTGATTTTCACCTTATTAAAACCTACAAATTTCATTAAGGAATCCAGAGTGGTACTGTCAATTTCTTTCATCGGTTTTACATCCCCAAAGCCGTAGGCATTGCGCAATACTCCAATTGTAGGGTCAAAATAACCATTTGTTTTTTTGTTTACTTCTTCAGAAATTTTAAAAACTTCCTTGAAAATTGAATCAACAACAATGGTAGAATCACCTTGATTTACTTTGGATATATCGCTATCGGGAAGGTAGGTGCTAACGGAATGATTTACGGCATCAATAACGGAATCCAGCCCTTTTTTGAAATCTATATCCTTTTCCGAATAAAACTGAATGTTATAGGTGGTTCCAAAAGCTTCGCCCTGTAAAAAAAGGTAGTCTGTTTCTTTCTTTTCACAAAAAATGAAAAGCAACAATACGGGGATAAAAATTAATTTCTTCATATTATTTCCTGTAATCCTTTATAAACCATTGTATAACCTTCATCTTTTAAAACTGGTTCTCCGTAATCGCTTCCGTGGCCCAGACCAACGCCCGCATAATAGGTTTTTGCCTCAAACTTTGCAGCATGTTCCTTAATGGTTTGCATAAAAATGGGGTCGTAGGCATGGGCATCTTGAGGAAAAGAAACTGCGCGAACAATTATAAAGTGAAGAATTTTATCTTTCAACGCAACGAACTGAGGATCACTTTTCAGTTTTGAATTGACGCCCAAAAATTCATACCCTTCAGCTTCAAGCTGTTTCCCAACAATGTTCATCGCTAGGTTGTGAAGTTCCTGTTTGGTAAGTTTTTCGCCCATAAGTGACTTCAAAATTACGAATAATTCGATATATCTATTTAAACCCATGAAAAAACCCATTCCGAAATTCTTCAGAATGGGCTTTTCTATTTTAAGATATTATTTTAATTATATATTTTAGTTTCACCCAACTTAGCATGTTGCGAGTTTTTGGCACTATTATCAGCTTTAACGACCATAACAACAAAACTTAAATTGTTAGGATTATATTCTGAGGGAATAGTAAATGTATAGGTCTTTTTGTATTCCTGAAAAGCAGAAGTTTCTGGAATGTTATCTCCAAAAAGCCCTGAAAGGGAATTCCGCAATGCATCATTATGAACAAAATCTACAATTGGATTACCCATTCCGTAATAAGGACTAGCAGGGTTTGAATTAAAATAATTGGCTTGATCTGCGATTATTCCACTTTCCAATAGATATACTACCAGCTTATCTCCTGGCTCAGAGCCATTTCTATAAATTACTTTTGCATCTACAGAAAGCGTAGAGCCACTAATCTGTGAACTTATTGCAATGGAATGATCTGTCTCTAAACCAGCGATACTTGTTACAGCCTCCATATCATAAATTAGAGAACTAGGAGGAGTGGCATTCCATTTTACGGTTCTGTTTAACTGAGTTTGTGGAAAACTATCTGGCACATCAAATTCAGCCTGAAGATCATCAATTTGAGCAAAATCCATAGGATCTGGAGGGCCAATTGAACTTTCATGTATGGCGACTACTGAAACATGATGATTAGCCAATACTATTACCGTATCAATGGCCACTAAAGCTTTTAAACAATAGCCGCACCAGGTACCTGTGTAATCTTCCAACACCACATTTCTTTTTGGAATATAAACTGTAAAGGTTTTTTCGGGAGTAGTGAAGGTTTCGCCATTTATTATATATTCTGCATAAACTACATAAGTTGCCTCTGTTGCAGAGGAATATGTAAATCCGGTAATTGCCGCACCATTCACATAAAAAGTAGCATCGGAAGCTGTATTGTTCCCACTGGAATCAAGCAACCCAAAAGTAATGGTTTGATTATTCATCGCTCTCGTAACATCTATTGTCAGTGCGCGTTCGGTCTCCGCTATCACTTCAAAGTTCAGTATGTTACTGGCAATACTTTCGTAAATAGCTTTTACGGTAAATGTTCCCGTGGTTGAAAATGTATATGACGAGCCCTGTATTTCAGTATCGTTCACGTATAGCTTTGCCGAAGACGTATAGTTTTCTCCATCACTCCCGATAATTGAAAAATTCACCAATTGATCTACAGACAATACTTCCAGTTCGTTTGTACCGGCATCACTTGTAAGTGTAATCGACAGACTTTCTGTGGGAGCACCAAGTGGATCTTCTTTTTTGCTGCATCCAACGATGGCAATAAAAGCAAAAAGAAATAAAACTTTAAAATAGGGATAAGTTCGCATAATAACAGATAGTTAAATAATATAGTGGGCTAATATAATGCATTTATAAAATAAAGGCACGGTTTTGGAATGTTAAATCCACAACTTTCGGCAATACAAATTTAAGTATTTATTAAAAATAACTTAATATTGCCTAAGCTTTAATTAATATTAAATATTTATTGGATGAAAAAATTACTTCCCCTTCTTCTTGCATTGGTTACCTTCAGTGTCATTGCACAAAATGATTTGCCAAAAGTTGACATGACTACCTTAGATGGCAAGCCAATCAATTCGAGTGAATTATCTACGGATAACAATGTAATTGTAATATCGTTATGGGCCACATGGTGTGTTCCCTGCATAAAAGAGTTGGATGCCATTAGCGAAATTTATCCAGATTGGCAGGCAGAAACCAATGTAAAACTCTACGCCGTTTCCATTGATGACAGTCGCGGAGTGAAACGTGTAAAACCAATGGTTAATGGAAAAGGCTGGGATTATACCGTGCTTTTGGACACCAACAATGATTTTAAACGTGCCGTTGGTGCTGCCACTGTACCATTAACCCTTTTGGTGAAAAACAATCAGATTGTTTTCAGGCATTCCGGTTACAGTCCAGGTGCAGAGCTGGAACTTTATGAAAAAATAAAGGAATTTTCCGCAGCTAATTAAAAAAATATACCAACCAAATCTATACAATGAAAAAACTTATACTTGGAGCCTTTATGTTTATGGGCACCGTCTCCTTTTCGCAAGATAACGGCTACTTCTTTGGTGGTCTTGAATCGAACTCACAATGGCTGATGCCAGATGAAAAAATTGGTTTTGACACACCAGATGACCGCTTTAGATCCAATAATTATGTACAGTTTAATTATTCCCTGGGGAAATTTACCGCCGGGGTTCAATATGAATCATATCTTCCTGCAGCTCTTTTGGGATATTCGCCAACTTGGGATGGGCAAAATGGGATTGGGACCTATTACTTAAACTTTAAAAACGAATCGCTGGATATTACCGGAGGTTATTTTTATGAGCAATTTGGCAATGGCTTAATTCTTAGAACCTGGGAAGATCGCCAACTGGGCATCAACAATGCCATGAAAGGGCTTCGCGTTAAATTCACCCCGACTGAAAATCTTGGCCTAACTGGAGTTTACGGCCAAATCAGAAATGGTTTTGACGTGTCCGAAGGTGTTATGCAAGGCCTTGATGCCAGTGCTGACTTAAGTGGCCTTTTAAATATTGATGCAGTTGACCTGAAACTTGGCGCAAGCTATGTGGGCCGTTATCAATCAAATGGCAGTAACGATTCCATTCCTGCAAACATTAATGCTTATGGAGGAAGACTGGATTTTGTGGCCAATAATTTCTACGGTGGTATTGAAGCAATTACCAAAGATCCGGACGTAATTATAAACGAAGGCGTAGTTGAATCACCGCAACTTTTTGATGGCACAGCACTACAAGTGAACTTAGGTTATGCCCAAAAAGGATTGGGAATTAATTCCTCTTTTAGAAGATTGGAAAATTTCAGTTTTTATTCAGACCGTTATGCCGAAGGTAACCTTTACAATGAACAAATTGTAAACTACGTTCCCGCCCTTACAAAACAACACGACTATTTGCTGTCCAATATATATGTATACAATGCCCAACCACGCTTACTTTTCAGCGACACCGAAGAACGGGCTGGAGAAGTGGGAGGACAAGTTGACGTTTATTATTCCTTTGATAGAGAATCATTCCTTGGAAAACTTGGAACTAAATTAGCAGGAAACTTCTCTTATTGGGCAGGTTTGGAAGCAACCTATAATTACGCTGAACAAACATACGACCCAAAATTTATAGGCGATGGCCCGCGTTATTTCCGCGATTTAAATATAGAGGTAAAAAACCGCTGGTCTTCAAAATGGAGCTCTATTGCAACCTTCCAAGATGTAATTATAGACAAAGGTGTTACTGAAGGTGGTCCCCTGGGCACACAAGGAGACATCAGGGCCCAAATTGCCGTAATTGAAGGAACACGCAAATTTGAAGGCGGAAAAGCTTTACGTATGGAGTTGCAACATCTTTGGATAGATAAAAGCAGAAAAAACGTAGATAGAAAGAACTGGGTAGCCGGAGTGCTGGAATACAACTTTAACTCTGCATTTACGCTATATGCCTCTGATGCATGGAACTACGAAGGCGAAGGAGAAATTCACTACTACAGCTTTGGCGGAAGTTACACAAAAGGTCCTGCTCGCTTTGCATTAAACTATGGCCGTCAGCGTGGTGGTTTGATCTGTGTAGGAGGAGTTTGTAGATATGTGCCTGAGAATACTGGCCTAACCGCCAATCTTGTTGTTACTTTCTAAATAACATATTCTCAACAAAATAAAAAGTGCCCCGAAGAAAACTTCGGGGCACTTTTGTTTATAAAAAATTTAAGTTCTACTGAACGATAATCTTTGCTGTTTGTGTAGCTCCTTTTTCATTGTTGAACTTAACAATATAAGTTTGTGAGCTCAAGTCAGACATATTAACTGTTTGAAGTCCTGTTTCAAAACGCGCTTGTTTAACAACACTTCCTTGCAAATTGTACACCAACATGCTCACAGGCTCGTTTACATTCAACACCATTTCATTGGAAACAAGTGTAGATTGAATGGTTAAATTAACTTTGCTATTTTCATTAACACCAATTAAACCTGGATTATAACGATAGGTAAAAATTAATGGAGTTCCTATTTCAGTAACACCATCTGCTTCATATTGATGGAAGGCACAAGTATATTCAATAATATCTATACCATTACCCCCATCGCCGTTTAAAAAATGGTTACCCTCACCAGTAGTCTCTCCTACTGCAAGTGTAAGTACTTCTGGTGCAGTTGGTATGGTAGCTCCTGGCGTAAAACCAATATAGCACTGAAATGCATAGCAGATTTCTAATAAGGAACCATCTGTATTAACGGCACCTATATATTCAATACGGGTATGGATTTCTTCTGAAGGATTATCATTTGTTACAAAAAATTCATAATTAGCCGAAGTTCCGTATCCAAATTCCGAAAATTCTAAAACATCTCCATTATTAAGTACATTTCCATTGATATCAGTTACCGTATATTGCGCATTGGCAATGGCAACCGAACCCATAATTGTTAAAAAAAGTAATTTAAGTTTCATTTTTTTCGTTTTTTAAGTTAAATATAATTGTGTAAAGTTTACTACTGACGAAGGCTTGAAAGGCCAGCGCCAGCCCGGCGGTATAAAACTCGCCTGTGCAGCGGACGCACAGCGGCAGTTGGCGGTCGTTGATT
>JAPKFY010000102.1 GCA_026646335.1 Aequorivita sp.
GCACTATGCTTTTGCCCACCGTACCCTGTTTGAATATTTTGTCGCGCGGGCGCTGGTGGCTGAAACCGAGGGGAAAGCTCGCCATTAGCCTTATTTTAAAACCCTCAATTTTTAATTCTGTCAATTTTAACTCATCCTCCAATAATAATTTATGAGATTTCAATTTAACAATCTCTGATTCAATGTCCTGTTTGTGAATATTGATTTTGTCCATTTTAAAACAATTAGGCATCTTTTAAACATTTTGTATTAAAAAAGGAGAGCGTTATATAACCCGCTCTCCTTTCTTCATTTTAAAAAAATTATCTCTTTTGAATTAAAAAAGAATCATTACTATTGTTTTGAGAAGTGATTTTAACCAAATACAATCCAGTTTGCAAGTTTGAAAAATCAACTGTAGTATTATTTGCACTTCTATTTACTTTTGAAGGATATTCTCTTCCCAGTATATCAAATATTTGAATAGAATGCCCTTCTTCTAGATTCTCTAAGAACAAAAAGTCGCTTACAGGATTGGGATATGCTTTCACCATTTCTTGTGAAACAGAATTTACATCGGCAACGCCACAGCCATCTCCTAATAAATCAATAATAAATTCAGAGCCAAAATTAGATTGATTTTCATCAAATCCGCCCACCAAGTTTCCATTGTAATAAACGTTGAGAAATCCCGGAGGTGCACTAATACCATCCCCAAAAGTATCAACAAGCGTAAATGTATAACAGCCAGTAGACATAAGGCAAATTATATCATAATATAAAGTTTCCTTTGCAAGTACGCCATTCGTGGCTATAACGGTATTGTTTTCATCAACAATAACCCATGAATTATCATCTGGAAATGCATCGGTCTTTAGTTCAATTAATATTTCTGCATCTTTCGATTTGATATTTGTTGTGAGTAAGTCATTGCTAGAATTTTGATCATCTTGAACATTAACCTCAACATCAATAGTGTAATCTCCAAACGCCGACAGATCCGCTTTTTCTATAAACGTATAACTTAAAGTCTCACCAATATTAATTTGTTCACTAACAGTTTCAGTAACAAACAATCCATTATTTATAGAATATTTCACGTCAAAAGAGCTAATAACGGTTGTCCCGGTGTTTTCTATTGTAATTTTAACATCTTCATTTGCTGTTAAGGTGCAGCCATTTTGATTAGTAGGGGCTTGGATTTCAGTTAAAGCTAGGTCGTTTCCATTATTAACTGAAATACAGCTTATATCATCCATCGCAAATTGATAGGTACCTCTTTTAACAAAGGCAACTTTAATATCCTTCCCTTCCCATGGGCTTAAATTAAAAGAATATTCTTGGTCATAATATAAATAGGCGTCTTCCTCATACAATACTAATTCACCAATCTCCCAAGTGCCTTCACTAACATCATAAACCATTATATATAACCAGGTCCAATTTGAAGGAGTTGAAGAATAATACCACATCCAGTAATTAATAGCTGTATTCGAATCAGTTGGAACTAAAAATTCTGGGGAAACCAACCAATCGTATTTATCTTCTAAAATTAATGTTCCTCCTATGAAAGCAGCAGAATTACCGGAACGTACATATGGAGCCTGCGATGTGTTGTCCCACATTTCCCAAGGATCCAAATCGCCAGGGTAATCAAACGGAGCTTCTTGAATACTTAATGACATTCCGGTGGTCCAGTCAGTTTGATCAATGGGGATTTCAAATCCTGTTGAAAATATTGTATTCTGCGAAAAGCTACTTAAGCATACAAAAAGACTTAGTGTTAAAGTAATGATTTGTTTCATGGTTTTGTATTTTTTAAATTTATCAAAAGTTAAAAATATCTTTAATCAGCTTAAATATTTATTAATCTACCACAACAAGAACAACTCATTGTAATATTTACCCACTACATAAGCACTACAAGAACTTTCAATACTCTGTTTTTCAATTAATTAAATATTTTTTTTTGCTAATAAATAAAAAACATAAAGGTGTTGAACTTTTTATTCGAATGCCAAGTAAATTGGCTACACTCTAAAAGGCCATTCCTGAGTATTTAAGTAGCTTTAGGAAGCTCAAAAGATTTTAAATTTTTCCCTATTCGTTTTACAAATTATAACAACTTGTCATTTATACAGATCAAAGGTAAACCAGACATATTTTATAAAATATCAGCTTTCTGTAATCTGAATAATAACTTCGAGAAAATCCGCCTATGAAAAACTAACACACTGTTTGACCTAATGGCTATGCCCCCCACCCCCTTCTTCCTTCAACAAGACAAAAGCACCTTTGGTCAAAAACTGGCTATCAACATTAAATTGATCAGCATTTTCAATAGCTGTAAAACCCCGATAATTTGCTCCAATTTTCACTTCTACAGATCGCAATTCAAATTCATCTGCATTTTCGTTTTCAATTAGCAAAACGTAGTTTTTATCTTCCATTTCCACAATGGCATTTTCCGGAAGCGCCATTTGGTTTGAAGTGCCTGTAACAATTTGAACCTCCACGAACATTCCGGTGGTAAAGTTTTGCTCGTCTTTTTCATCAATATGCCCGTGGATCAAGGCTGTCCGTGTGTTAGGATCTATAGAAGTTCCAACCAAATGGACCGCGCCTTTGAAAATATCTTTTGAAGCTTCGGGTACTGAAAATAGTATTTCCTGCCCCTTTTTAAGTTGGAGTAGATCCTTTTCAAAAACTTTCAATTCCAAGTGAATATGATCGGTGTTCATTATTTCCATAATCTTGTCGGCTGGAGAAACGTAAGTGCCCGTATTCACATAGACTTGGGTCACGTTGCCATCAATTGGACTGTAAATATTTACTTGCGAAACAATATTTCCCGCCTGAACCGATGTAGGGTTTATATTCAACATTTCGAGGTTTTTCCTCAAGCTGTTGTATCGCGCCAAATTCGATTTATATTCACTTTCGGCTTTTAGATAACTTTTCTGCGAAGTAATCTTTTCATCAAACATAATTTTCTGGCGCTCAAACTCCGATTTTAAATAGGAAAGCTGCTCGGCGCTTTCCAAATAATTTTGTTGCATCGTGATAAACTCAGGATTTTCAAGGGTTACCAGCCGCTGTCCTTTCGAAACTTTATTGCCGACCAACAAGGGCGTGTTTTTTATATACCCCCCCGAAAAAGCACTTATCACAGCTCTACTCTGCGGTGGAACGTCAATCATTCCATTTGTTTGGACTGTTTTGGCAAAAGGTTTTTCGGTGAATTGCTCTATTTCCATTTTTGCGTTCTCGAATTGCGCTTTTGAAAGATGGATTATTCCTGGATTGCTTTCTTCTGAAGTAATTTCTAGCGAAGTCTCTTCCGTTTTTGAGTTGTTGCAAGCTGCTAAAACTAAAATTGAAAGCAACAAAAGTGATTTTATATATTTCATAACTAATATTTTAAAGAATTAAATAGTTGATAGCGATAACCGCTTGATTGTAATTGTTGAGGTTTTCGAGATGCTGTAGTTCAATTTCGTAAGCGTTTTCAAGACTTTGGATATATTGAAAGAAGTCTATCTCCCCATTTTTGAAACTGATGTTCACTGTTTTTAAAATTTCCCCTGAAAGTGATTTTCCTTCCGTTTCATAATATTGAAGGGCTTCTTCATATTTTGAAACTTCATTGAGCAACTGAACTTTCCTTGAATTCAAATGAACTCTATAATCCTCAGCCTGACTTTGGCTAACGTCTGCCGCGATTTTCGAAGCTTTTATTTTTGAAGCATTTCCACTGAAAAACAAGGGGATTTTAAGCCCAATTTGATAGGCATACAAATTTTGATTCAAGCCCGAATTGCTTCCCAAGGAATAAGAAAGGCTGATATCCGGAAGTAAGTGTTGCTTTTCAAGGCTGCGTTTTGCTTCAAAAAATTCATTTCTACTTTGGTAATAGTCTATTGCTGGATGCCCTTCCAAATTTGACAGCGAAAGTTGCAATTTCTGTAAAGGCTCTTCGGAAATTCGCAAGCTATCCTTGGCTTGCACGGTGGCCTTCAAGCGTTCCATCGCAATTTGCACATCTTCCTTGCTCTGCCTAAAATCGGTTTCCAACTGTCGCTGTTTGGCGCGAGCGGTTATTTTCTCCAAATAATTGGTTTCCCCGAGTTCAAAACGGCGTTGGGCAGCGTGGGCGAAATTTTGATAGAGGCTGTCCAAACTTTGATAAACCCGCGCCCTGTTTCTCTCAAATTGAAATTGATAATATGCGGCAGCCACCAAACCTTCCGTTTTTCTTTTTTGAAGTTCATATTGGCTACTTTGCATTTCAAATTGCCGTTGGTTTACAGTTTTTTCAGCGAAATAAACCGTAGGAAAAAGAAAGCCTTGCTGTACACCAAAAACCTTGAGGGGTTCATTGTTTGGCGCCAGATTATTCTCATCAAATTCATAAAAAACAGTGGTTTTTTCAAAATTGAAAGCACTTCCAATCAAGGCATCTGCTTCGTCAACCTGAAGCGAAGAAGCCTTTAGTCCTGCGTTGTTTTCCATAGCCATTTGCTTTAAATCTTCTAATGTTTTTGGCTGTTCCTGTGCTATTCCCGAAAACCCAAGCAAGAAAATAATTATGGCAACTGGCAACTTTTTTCCTTTTCTTTTTAAACTGATTATTTTCTTATCTGAATCAAAAATTGAAAACAACACCGGCAAGACGATTAAGGTTAAAATTGTAGCTGTTATCAAACCGCCAATAACCACAGTAGCTAATGGTCTTTGAACCTCGGCTCCGGCATTGGTTGAAATGGCCATCGGTAAAAAACCGAGTGCCGCAGCAGAAGCAGTCAACAAAACCGCACGTAAACGGTCCTTTGTACCCTGTATGATGAGTTCTTTTTTATCTTTCATTCCTTCTTTCTTTAATTCCTTAAAATGTTCTATCAACACAATACCGTTGAGTACCGCAATCCCAAATAGCGCAATAAAACCAACCCCTGCCGAGATGCTAAAAGGCATATCGCGTATCCAAAGCAATAATACGCCACCCACTGCCGCCAAGGGAATTGCCGAATAAATCATCAGGGCTTCCTTTACGGAGTTGAATGCGAAATAAAGCAAAACAAAAATCAGCAGTAATGCCACGGGAACTGCTATTAAAAGCCTGTCTTTTGCACTTTGCAGGTTCTCAAACTGTCCGCCGTAATCAATTGTGTAACCCACTGGAAGTTCTATATTGTCGTCAATTAATTTTTGAACATCATCAACAACGCTTTGCAGGTCGCGGCTGCGAACGTTGATACCAACTACAATGCGGCGTTTGGTATCATCCCGTGATATTTTTGCAGCGCCTTTGGAATATTTTATTTCAGCAAGTTCGCTTAACGGAACTTTCCCCCCGGAAGGAATATCAACATACAAATTTTGTAGGTTTGAAAGGTCGCGACGGTTGTTTTCATCTAGCCGCACCACGAGGTCGAAACGCTTTTCGCCTTCAAAAATGCTTCCCAAGGGTTTCCCCGCAAAACCCATGGCTATCATTTCGTTTAAATCTTCAATGTTCAGTCCGTAGCGTGCAATTTTAACTCGATCGAAGTTTACATTCATCTCTGGTAAACCAGCCACTTTTTCCACAATAATATCATCGGCACCTTCAACATTTTCAATCAGGTTCTTAATTTCGTTGGCCTTACTACTTAGCACATCGAGATCTTCACCAAAAATCTTGATGGCAATATCCGCACGAACTCCCGTGATTAGTTCGTTAAAACGCATTTCAATAGGTTGGGTGAATTCCACTTCCATTCCCGGAATAATCAACAAGGCCTCCTTGAATTTATCTGCCAATTCATTTTTACTCTTGGCTGAAACCCATTCCTTTTTGGGCTTTAAAGTGATAATAACATCGCTTTCCTCCATAGACATTGGATCCGTGGGTACTTCGGCGGCACCAATACGGCTGACTACCTGATCTACTTCGGGAAAATTATCTATTAGAATTTTTTCAATTTGCGTCGTTATATCAATGGTATTGCTGAGGGAAGTACCTGTTTTTAGCATGGGTTGGATCACAAAATCGCCTTCATCAAGTGTTGGGACAAACTCGCCGCCCATTGTTGTAAAGAGATAAATAGTTGCCACAAGAATTAGTACCGCGATGCCTAACACCAGCTTTTTGGCACCCAATGCCCAACGGATGACTGGTTCGTACAAACGATTGAGAAAACTCATAATACGGACCGAAACGTTTCTTTTGGAAGTTTCCGCAGGTTTTAAAAATATAGAAGCTGCTACAGGAACATAGGTAAAACAAAGCAACATTGCCCCAATGAGTGCAAAACTGAATGTCTGCGCCATGGGGATAAACATTTTACCTTCTACCCCGCTCAATGACAGAATTGGAATAAAAACAATCAAAATAATGAGCTGCCCAAAAATGGCTGAATTCATCATTTTTGAAGAACTCTTAACGGTGAGGTCGTCCTTTGCCGATTGTTTTTCTTCGGAAGGAAGTGCATTCAAGTTTGAGGCATTTTTACTTATTTGAAATGCTACAAACTCAACGATAATTACTGCGCCGTCTATAATAATTCCGAAGTCAATAGCACCGAGGCTCATCAAATTGGCGTCCACTCCAAAAAGGTACATCATCGAAAGCGTAAAAAGCAATGACAATGGAATCACTGAAGCAACAACCAATCCCGAACGGAAATTCCCCAGCAAAAGCACCACTATAAAAATCACGATAAGTATTCCAAGAATAAGGTTTTCCGCTATGGTAAAAGTGGTTTTGCCAATGAGCACACTGCGGTCCAAAAATGGATTGATATAAACTCCTTCGGGCAAAGATTCTGAAATTTCAGCTACTCTATCCTGAACGGCTTTAATAACTTGGATGGAATTGCCATCTTTCAACATCATAACCTGTCCGAGGACTTTCTCGCCCTGGCCGTTTCCGGTTATGGCCCCAAAGCGAGGGGCGCTGCCGAATTGGACTTTTGCTATATCCTTAATATAAACAGGAAACCCATTTTCGTTTTTAACCACGATATTTCCAATATCTTCCAAAGAAGAAGCCAAACCTTCGCCACGAATAAAATAGGCCTGATTTTCCTTTTCAATATAACCCCCACCGGAAATGCTGTTGTTTTTTTCTAAGGCGGTAAATATTTCTGAAGCCGTGATATTCATAGCGTTCAGCTTGTTGGTGTTTATGGCAACCTCATACTGTTTTAAATGACCACCCCATGTGTTCACCTCTACTACACCTGGAATTCCAGAGAGCTGCCTTTTCACAATCCAATCTTGGATTGTACGTAGCTCTGTGGTTGAATACTTATCTTCATAGCCCGGTTTTACATCGAGAATGTATTGATAGATTTCACCCAGCCCTGTGGTTATAGGCCCCATTTGCGGAGTGCCAAAACCTTCGGGAATATTTTCTGTTGCGGATTGGATCTTTTCAGCAATGAGCTGTCGCGGTAAATATGTTCCCATTTTTTCCTCAAACACAATGGTAACCACTGATAACCCAAATTTTGAAGTGGAACGGATTTCAATTACCCCAGGCAAATTGGCCATTTCCAACTCTACCGGATAGGTTATAAATTGCTCCATATCCTGCGTGGAGAGGTTGCGGGAAGTTGTGATTACCTGTACTTGATTGTTTGTAACATCTGGCACGGCACCGATGGAAAGCTGCGTGAGTGAATAGGTTCCAAAGCCTATCAGCACCATCGTGAACAACCCGATGATTAGTTTGTTTTTTATACTGAATTGAATGATTTTTGATAGCATAGCAAAATTTTATTTTTTTAAATCGAAACGATATTGGAAAATTGGTAAAATTGTAATTGATTTCAGGTAGCTATAAATATGTATGATTGGCGAAGGCTTAGCACAAAACTTAGTTTAACAGTATAATCTTGGTTACCGTAAACTTTAAATTCAACACAAAACTTCCACCAATCACACATTCTTTTGATACCGGATTCAATTAATCATTATCGGCATGCTCTTTATCGGCATGTTCACTTTTATCCTTAACGGAATTTCCTGTTTGATCTTGATTTAGCTTACTTTCCGTTCTTATTTCTGAATGGCGAATTTGACCACCTAGATTGCCCACCTGGGCAAAAAGTCCAAATGTTGCCAAGGAAACAATTAAAGTTATCCACAATAGTATTTTTGCAAATGAAAACTTTTTGACGATTGTGTAGTAAGCAACTAATGACAACCCAGCCAATATCCCCATAAGCCAAATCGCTTTTTTTGCAAGGTCTTCGTGATTTTCAATTAATTGTTCAGGAATTCCCGCCAATTGTTCAATGGTTTCTTCCGATTCCTCACCTGTTAGAAAAACAGGAATTGTTAAAAGTGCCATTACTATAAAAGTCGTCAAGGCCACTTTTTGTATTTCAATATTTTTAAAAATTTGGCCATAAGCCAATATCGTGGTGCCGATGATGGTCCCGATTATTGGGAAATGCGCCAATACCAAATGAAGGTGTGTTGCATCCATGATTTTATATTTTTTGAGTTACTATTTATTTCTGAATTCCACTTTTCCGTCGAATTGAAGATGTGGATAAAAGGGTGGAGTGAAGCCGAATAAAACCTTTTTGAACACTGTTTATTTAATATTTACTTAATGAATTTTCATTTCAATGAGTCTATATTTTGTGGTTACCCATTTGGGGCAGCAACAAATAAACAGCATTTTCCTTTAAGGCAAACTTTTCTAAAAAGAATAGTCTTTATTTGGCTATGTGAATTTTGGGGGTTGAAAAATCGAGGATTTTTCGAGAGAAGAATACAGGTTCTGATAATGGAAATTGGAAGCGGTTTGCGATGAAATCACTGGTTTTAAGAGAGGGATTTCAAAAGCCGTCAAAATCACCTCGGCAACTAAATGATTGCAGGAAGTATGTTGAAAAGGAAGTTCCTGGTGTTCTTGTTCATCTTCATTGTGATTTTTTTGATGTTCGATCTTTAAAGTTCCGTAGTGTTTTTCAAAAAAAGTAAAAAAATCATCGCCATAGTTTTCGGAATGATATTCTGCGTGTTCCACAAAACGTCCAAACAGAAAAATATCTGTCATGCCAAGGCCCGCGCTTTGAAAAAAAACGAGGAAGGAAAGCGATATGGCGAAAAGTGTTTTCATTTAGGATTCAAAAATATATATAATTTTCCAAATTGTTTATGACGAGCATCAGTTTAATAACCCGCTTTTCGGGTTCCGCCATGTCCACCAGCTACAATAACCATTATTTTAAGGCTCAAATAGATAAATTTGAAAAATTGAATGATGGGGTTCATCATAAAAAAACGCTTGGTATTTGAAATTCTTTTTGTCGCCATTGTATTATTCTTTATATGACCTGTCCAACGCAAGAACAAGTCGGTTTGTTGTTTAGAATGAATTATTCAGGAATTAAATACCAAAATGGTTTCATTTTGGCCTTATACATAAAAGCATAATGCAACATCAGTTTTAACCAATGTCCAGCCAGACCTATCTCGCCAAAGGTTTTCCCTAGTTTTCGTCCTTGGGTATCTGGATATTTCACATAATCCGGCACTATAGGAAAAGTAGTGATGCTCACTCCGCTTCCCTTTGTAGCTCCATATCCCGCCGAAGCTATACAAGCAGCTCCCATATTGCCCATTGAGCCTTTATGGTGCCTTGTCTCCTTTTGATTTTTAATGCTGTCTATAATATTGTCAGCTACCAGCCGCGCCGTCATTCCTGATGGCATTCCCGTACGGGGTGGTGAAGGTGTGATATCGGTGCCATTTGGACTTTTTCTCGGTTTGGAAATAGGATGCGGGGGTGCAAAAGCAATCCCCGGTGCAAATATATTATTGTAACTCGGATTTTGATAGGTTTCTGGCCAATCCTGTACCTTCCATTCTTCATAAGGTTTCGGGGTATAATCGGCATCCACAATCATAAATCCTTTAAATAATTTATCAGTTATGTCTTCATTATTCTTGTTGAAAGCTTTAAATCCGTGGCCAGAAAAGGAAGGAAGCAACATTGCAAAATCGTATTCAATGCTTTTGAATTCTCCGTCCAAATTTTCATAATTCGCCTTTCCATCTTCAATTTTTGTGATACCAGCGCCAAGAATCCATTTAATTCCGCGATCCTCAAAAATCATTTCAATCATTTCATTGGATTTCATGATATTGCTGCCATAACTTAGCAACATGCCATCCATCCCAAAATCCCCAAGTTTATATTCGTTGGAAATCCATGTAACTTGTGCCATATCCCGAACATTGTGTCTTCGCAGTTCCTGTTCAACGTTCAATATGTATTCAAAAGCAGCGCCTTGACAAGTGGCCTTTGCGTGGCCGGTACCAACTACTATTTTGGCTTTTTTACCTTTTTTCATTTCATCAATGAGCGCACTCAATCCTTCCCAAGCGTGATCGGCATGGGTATAGGTACAAACTGAATAGGTTTTATTTGTGCCAGGAACAAGACCTTCAGTAGCTTCAAAGTTAAGTTTTGGGCCTGTGGCATTTATAAGGTAATCGTAAGTGATTTTTTTCTTTTCACCTCGATTGCCTTCTGAAACATATTCAGCAACTACAAAAGGTTTGTCTATTTCAGAATCACCCTCTGGATGGAAGGTTACCACTTTAGCCTGTTTAAAATCGATTCCCTTCTTTTTATAAAGAGGAGCCAAAGGAAAAAGAATTTCCTTAGATTTCATCCTGCCCACGCCCACCCATATATTTGAGGGGATCCATTGGTAATTGCTGTTGGGCGAGACCACGACTACTTCGTGGGTTTTGTCCAATTTTCTGCGAAGGTGCGAAGCGGCCACGTGGCCCGAAATGCCGGCACCCAATATTACGATTTTTGCCATGGTATAGAGATTTAATGTTCTAAGTTACTCCAAAATAAAACCTGTTAAAATGATTTTAATCATATTGAAATGAAGCATTTAGACAATTCAAAAATGAAGTTATTAATTCAGAGAAACAGTAACTTTTGTTACATAGAAGGAAAAAAATATAATGAATTTTCCACTTCGTCATTAAGAAATTTTAACTTCGTACAAATTCCCTTAAAATATGATTGTCCACG
>JAPKFY010000103.1 GCA_026646335.1 Aequorivita sp.
TCAACGAAACGGATATGGAGATGTGCATCTGCCCGGGGGAGTTTCTGCCTTTTGCCGACTCCAGCGTGGATGCGGTGTTGTTTTATGGATTCGGTAAAAAGTTTTAGCCCGCTTATTATACTGTCTTGGTCATTAATTAACTCGACGTAAATAACTTTGCTTTTATTAGTTTTTGTTAGTGAAACCCCATTAACAAGATAGGTATTGAACCAAATGTTTTCTCCAGCGGTATAATAGGGTTTGTCTGTATGAATGTAGATTTTCTCTGGATATTTCCCTGAGGAGTATTCGTTTAGCTTATTGAGAATTAAAATTTTTAATCCGGAAGTATCGCTGAAGGAAAACGCAAGGCAAAGAAGAGAAAGTGATAATAAAAAAAGAATCTTTTTCATGAAATTTCAAAAACTATTTCAAACTAAAGATACGTATTATATAGAAAAAGACCTAACAGATTTTCCTTATACGCTGAAATAGCTTCAGCGGACAAGTAGAAATCTGTTGGGTCTAATATTTAAAAATCTTATCTAAAATTTGCAAGGTTTCAAAAACCATGCAGATATTAGAAAGGATAATTGTTCTCAGCAATAACTTTTTCGGCAATCGTTTTTCTCAATTCGCCAATATTCGGCATATTTTGATATTTGGTGAATCGCTTAAGACCCATCAACATTGCGCGTTGCTCGTCACCTTCAGCAAAAGAAAGAATAGCTTCTTTCGCCTTCACGGTAATAATATCAACAGCGTGGTAAAGGTATAACTGAGACATTGCAATTTGTTCTTTTTGGGAATCCTCGCCGAAGCGTTTTGCATTTTTCTCAGTTCTTAAAATTGCACTTTCAGCCATATAGATTTCAATCAAGATATCTGCTGCGGCCAACAATGTTTGCTGATGTTGTTCCAGTTCAGTTCCGTATTTTTGAACGGCACTTCCGGCAACCATTAAAAATACTTTTTTCAGTTTGGCAATCATTGCCTTTTCTTCGGAAAGCAATTCGGAAAAATCTGGGGTTTCAAAGGAAGGAATTCCCATCAATTCCGAAGCTACTGCTTGTGCCGGATTCAAAAGATCCACGTGGCCCTTCATTGCTTTTTTCACTAGCATTCCTACCGAAAGCATTCTATTTATCTCGTTGGTTCCCTCATAAATACGAGTAATTCTAGCATCTCGCCAGGCAGCTTCCATAGGAGCGTCCGCACTGTAGCCCATTCCACCATAAATCTGGATTCCTTCGTCGGTACAATGTTGGATGTCTTCAGAAACCGCTACTTTTAAAATAGAACACTCAATAGCGTATTCTTCTACACCTTTTAACTCAGCTTCTTGGTGACTGTTGCCAGCTGCAATGCGAAGGGCTATTCTATCTTCAACATTTTTAGCTGCTCTATACGAAGCACTTTCGTCTACATAGGCATTAGTTGCCATTTCAGCCAATTTGAGTTTAATGGCACCAAAAGATGAAATGGGTACGTCAAATTGAATTCTTTCATTTGCGTATTCCACAGCTTTGGAAATAACTCTGCGTTGCCCATCTAGACCCGCAGCGGCAAGTTTTATTCGCCCTACGTTCAAAGCGTTCATCGCGATTTTAAAGCCTTCGCCTCGCTCGCCAAGCATATTTTCTACAGGAACTTTGGTGTCACTAAAGAAAACCTGACGGGTAGAGGAGGAGTGGATTCCGAGTTTCTTTTCTTCCTCGCCCAATGAAATTCCGTTTTTCGGATCGTTTTCAACAATAAAACCTGTGATGTTTTTATCGTCTTCAATTCTTGCGAAAACGATAAATGTACTACAGAATCCAGCGTTAGAAATCCACATTTTTTGTCCGCTGATAGCGTATGTTTTTCCATCTTCAGAAAGTACGGCCTTTGTTTTTCCGCTGTTGGCATCACTACCTGCACCCGGTTCAGTTAAAGCATAAGCTCCAAACCATTCTCCTGTTGCCAATTTTGGAACGTATTTTTGTTTCTGCTCCTCAGTTCCATAAAGCGTAATTGGAAGGGTTCCAATTCCTGTATGTGCGCCAAAAGCTGTAGCCACAGATCCACTGGCACCCGAAATATAGTCGCATACCAACATAGTGGTCACGAAGCTCATTCCAAGACCTCCGTATGCTTCGGGAACAGAAACTCCAAGAAGTCCCATTTCGCCAGCTTTTTGCATTATTTCTTCGGTCAGTGCGTAGTCGTGTTGCTCCAAGCGTGCCTTTAATGGCCAGATTTCGCGATCTACAAATTCCTTAACGGAATCACGCATCATTTTTTGTTCTTCCGTAAAGTCTTCTGGGGTAAAGACGTCTTCGGCTTTGGTTTCTTTTACAAGGAATTGGCCTCCGCGCAGTAATTCGTTTTTATTTGTTTCAGTTGTGCTCATAATCTTTTATTGATTCAGGAAACAGGACTCAAGAAACAGGACTGATTGTGCTGTAATTGAACTGATTCGGATTATTAATATTTTTTTAAATGTTTATAATATTTTCATGCAGGAGCCAAGAAATAGGAGTATTTGTACTGAAAATGAAACTGATTTCGTTTTTGATTAAAAATTGCTCCAGTTTCCCTTCAGTCCTGTGTCTTGTTTCCCTTCAGTCTTGATTCATTTATTTCAAAAATTCATAAACCCCCGCAGCACCTTGCCCGGTTCCTACGCACATGGTAACCATTCCATATTTGCCTTGAAGGTTACGTTTGCGCATTTCGTCAAAAAGTTGAACGGAAAGTTTTGCACCTGTACAACCCAATGGGTGGCCCATAGCAATAGCCCCTCCGTTTGGATTTACAATTTCTTTGTCTAGACCAAGTCCGCGAATTACTGCTAGTGATTGTGAAGCAAAAGCTTCATTCAATTCAATAAGGTCTATTTGATCTTGCTTTAAGCCAGCTTGTTTCAAAGCTTTTGGAATTGCATAAAGTGGACCAATTCCCATAATACTAGGTTCTACGCCCACTGCTGCATAACTTACTAATCTGGCGATAGGTTCAAGATTTAATTCTTTTACCATTTCTTCACTCATAACTACGGCAAATGCGGCACCGTCACTCATTTGTGAAGAGTTTCCGGCAGTTACGCTTCCGCCATTTGCAAAAACTGGACGAAGATTTGAAAGAGCTTCAATATTGGTTCCTTTTCTTGGGCCTTCGTCTTTAGTTACTGTATAATTTTCCGTGACTTTCTTCCCAGCGTCATTCACAAAAGTGTGTTCCACATCAATAGGAACAATTTGCTCATCAAAACGACCTTCGTCTTGTGCTTTTAGCGCCCGCATCTGACTTGTGTAAGCAAATTCATCTTGATCTTCACGGGAGACGTTGTATTTTTTTGCAACCGCTTCAGCAGTTAAGCCCATATTCCAGTAATAATCTTCGTGGCCTTCTTTAGCCATTTGATAATCTGGGACAGGTTTGTAACCTCCCATCGGGATATAGCTCATGCTTTCCGCACCGCCAGCAATGATGCAATCTGCCATTCCACTTTGGATTTTTGCCGCAGCAATAGCTATTGTTTCCAATCCAGAAGCACAATAACGGTTCACTGTCATTCCAGGGATATCAACTATTTCCAAGCCCATAAGCGAAATCAAACGGCCCATGTTTAGGCCTTGTTCGGCTTCGGGCATTGCGTTGCCAACGATTACGTCGTCAATTCGTTTTTTGTCAAGTTGCGGCAATTCGTTCATTATGTATTTAATGGTTTCCGCGGCCAACTCATCAGGACGTTTGAAGCGAAAAACTCCACGAGGAGCTTTTCCTACTGCGGTTCTGTATGCTTTTACTATATATGCTGTTTTCATAATTGGCCCCCTCTAACTCCCCCAAAGGGGGAGAAACTGATACGGGGTAGTTTTTTAATTAAACATTATTTTATTATTTCTTACTCCTCCCCTTTGGGGAGGTAGGGAGGGGCTTTAATTTCTAAGCGGTTTTCCCTTCTGAATCATATGCTGAAGTCTTTCCAAAGTTTTCCGTTCTCCAGTTAAACTTAAGAATGCTTCTCTTTCAAGATCAAGCAAATATTGCTCGCTTACATAGCTTGCTTCACTTAAATCGCCACCGGCCATAACGTAGGCTAGTTTGTTTGCTATTTTTCTGTCGTGTTCACTAATGTAGTTTCCGGCAACCATTTGATCGGTTCCAACTAGGAACATTCCCATTGCTTGCTTTCCAAGTACCTTAATATCTGTACGTTGAATTGGTTTTGTATAACCCTGATCTGCCATAAAACGGGCAACTTCTTTAGCGGCGGCAATCTGTCTGTTTTGGTTAACAATTACAATATCTTTTCCTTTCTGAAGAATTCCGGTATCGTAAGCTTCGTAGGCCGAAGTTGAAACCTTTGCCATTGCTATTGTCAAGAAATATTCTTGAAGGGTGTTGAGTTCAACATCATCTTTTCTGAATAAATCACTCGCTCGCATCGCCATTTCTTTTGATCCACCGCCGCCGGGAATTACCCCAACGCCGAACTCAACCAAACCGATGTAACTTTCGGCCGCTGCAACTACTCTGTCTGCGTGAAGCGTGAATTCGCAACCCCCGCCCAAAGTCATTCCGTGTGGTGCAACCACAACTGGAATAGAGGAGTAGCGAAGACGCATACTCGTATCTTGGAAATATTTTACGGCAGCGTTCAATTCGTCGTATTCCTGCTCAACTGCCATCATAAATATCATTCCGATATTGGCGCCTACTGAGAAGTTTTTGCCGTTGTTGGCAATTACCAAACCGTCGTAATCTTTTTCGGCCATGTCAATGGCTTTGTTGATTCCCGCCAAAACATCGCCACCAACAGCGTTCATTTTACTGATGAATTCTACATTTAAGATTCCATCGCCAAGATCTTCAACTACAACCCCGTTATTTCTGAAAACTTCGGAAGTTTTACGGATGTTGTCAAGTATTATAAATGAATCCTGTCCAGGAACTTTTAGATGTTTTTTCTGAGGAATATCATAGTAATAAGTATTCCCTTCTTTTATAGTGTAAAAAGAATCAACGCCAGCATCGAGCATTTCGTTTACCCAAGCTGCTGGTTCTTTTCCTAAATCTTTAATTAGTTCAATTCCCTTTTTAACGCCAACGGCATCCCAAATTTCGAAAGGGCCATTGTCCCAGCCGAAACCGGCTTTCATCGCGTCATCAATCTTGTAAAGCTCGTCGGTTATTTCAGGGATCCTTTTTGAAACGTAAGCGAACATCGCGCCGAAGTTTTTTCGGTAGAATTCGCCTGCTTTGTCATCTCCTGCAATAAGAATTGGGAATCGATCGGTTACTTTATCAACAGATTTGGTTTTTTCCAAAGTGCCGAAAGATGCTTTATTGGCGCTTCTATATTCGAAAGAATTGAGGTCGAGCGAAAGGATTTCACTACTGCCATCGTCATTCTTCACCTTTTTATAAAAACCTTGTCCACTTTTGCTTCCCAGCCATTTATTCTCCATCATTTTATCGATGAAGCCTGGGAGTTTAAACGTTTCGTGTTCTTCGTCGTTAGGAACGTTTTCATAGATTCCGTTGGCAACGTGCACCAAAGTATCCAAACCAACCACATCAACGGTCCTGAAGGTTGCGGATTTTGGTCGGCCAATTACGGGACCGGTCAATTTGTCAACTTCTTCAACGGTCAGGCCCATTTCTTTCACTTGGTGAAAAAGGCTCTGTATGCCGAAGATTCCGATTCTGTTTCCTATAAACGCAGGTGTGTCTTTTGCAACCACGGAAGTTTTTCCGAGGAATTTTTCACCGTAACCATTTAGGAAATCCAATACTTCAGTTGAAGTTTTTGGTCCGGGAATAATTTCAAAAAGTTTTAAGTATCGCGGGGGATTGAAAAAATGCGTACCACAGAAGTGCTTTTGGAAATCTTCACTGCGGCCTTCGCTCATAAACTTTATTGGAATGCCCGAAGTATTTGAAGTAATAAGTGTTCCGGGTTTTCTGTGTTTATCGAGGTTTTCAAAAACTTGTTTTTTAATGTCCAAGCGTTCCACAACCACTTCAATAATCCAATCTGCAGTTTTCACTTTTGAAATATCGTCTTCCAAGTTTCCAGTGGAAATACGTTTTGCGAAATCTTTGTGATAGAGTGGTGCAGGGTTGCTTTTTATGGCTTTCAGTAAATCGTCATTTACGATGCGGTTTCGCACCACTTTGTCTTCAAGGGTAAGCCCTTTTTTCTTTTCGGCATCATTAAGTTCGCGGGGAACAATGTCCAGCAAAAGCACTTCCACGCCAATGTTGGCGAAATGGCAGGCTATGCCGCTTCCCATAATTCCGGAACCGATTACCGCTACTTTGTTAATTCTTCTTTTTGACATATTGTTTTATTTTTCTGAATCGTATATTTTCTTTGAATTAATCAACTCGTTGATTGTGTTTGCAACTTTTCGGAAGGTTTGCAAATCCTCCGCTGATACGTTTTTTTGAACGGCTTCATCAAATCCCAAAACCACTTTTTTCGAAAAATCGCGCATCTCTTTTCCGAAAGGTGTTAAATGAATCAACACCCCGCGACCGTCTTCTGGATTGGGCTTTCGGTCTATCAACCCTTTCTTTTCCATAGATTTCAAGGTGCGTGAAAGGCTTGTGGCTTCCATTCCCATCTTGGGCCCAAGCGCTGTGCTTGGCGTTCCAACTTCGGGATCAATACTTATTAAAGCAAACCCCGTGGCCATCGTACTTCCTTTTTTCCCTGCTTCCTCATTGTACATTTTAATGACGCTCATCCAAGTGGAGCGCAGTATGTAATCTATAGTTTTTTCTTTATGTTTTTCCTGCATTGAAGATTCTGAAAAAGTGGAATACCAAAGATACAAAAATATATTATGCACGCATAGTAAATTAAGAACAAATTATGTTTTTTCAACTATCGAATAATTTAGTTTTCCATCAACAACATTTGCTGGGGCGGTGTATGGATGTTCGGTGGCGGTATTTTCGGCCATAATGTGCATTACTGTCCAACCTTCAACTTTTAAAATATCCGCAATCAAAGAGCGATGGCAGCTCCACCAAAGCGCTTCGGCACACATAATGGCGGTTCTTTTTTCGGTTGCTATTTCTTTAAGAATTTTTAAGGAATGTTGAAACGGTTCGGTTGCCATATAATCTGCATAACCTTTAAAAGAATCCAATCGCCAACCATCGTTTTTGGAAATTGGGTCCGGTTTTCTTCGTCCGCCCAAATCTACGAGGTGTAAATATTCAACTCCGTTTTCGGGAAGCGATATTTCTAAACTGTCTTTATTGAACTGCGGAAATTTTCGCGAACCCGGATAATGGCGCACATCGACGAGCATTTTTATGTTGAAGGAATTCAGCAATAATAAAAAATCGTCGAACGAACGGGTGGAATGGCCGATGGTCCAAATGGTCTTCATGGGTAAGGAAATAAATTACCCTTAAAGGTAAGAAATAGGGAAGGGGTGAAGAAGGATTAGGATTGGTTTAACGCAACTTTAATTGGTTACAAATTTTAAGCCCACTATGGAAATTATTAGGGTGGAAAGGAAAAACACACGCCAAAAAGTGGCCGGTTCATTAAAATAAAAAATACCGACCAGGACGATGCCTATTGCACCAATTCCGGTCCAGACTGCATAAGCCGTGCCAATGGGAAGTGTTTTTGAAGCTTTTATGAGCAGAAACATACTGATGGCCAAACAGATTAAAAACCCGCCAAACCATAGTTTTGATTCCCAGCCGGCGGTTTCTTTTACTTTCCCAAGACAAGCTGCGAAGCCAACTTCAAAGAGGCCGCCGATTATTAGGAGGAGCCAATTCATAATTATTTATGAAGTATGCCCATAAATCTCATTATACAAATCCTTATACTGCTCTTTAATCACTTTCCGTTTCATTTTCATTGTTGGGGTTAGCTGTCCGCCTTCAATACTCCAAACATCCGGGGTTAGTTCAAACTTTTTCACTTTTTCCCAATGGCCGAATTTTTCGTTGTATAGATCCACCTCTTCTTGGATGCGGGCTATTACATCATTGTTCTTCACCAATTCCTTTGGGTCTGAAGGTAACTTATGGTTTTTTAGTGCCCCCCATTCCTTTATAAACTCGAAATCAGGTTGGATAAGGGCAGCGGGCATTTTTTCGCCTTCGCCAATTACCATTATCTGCTCGATGAAACGCGATTGTTTCATCACGTTTTCAATTACTTGTGGCGCTACATATTTGCCGCCACTGGTCTTGAACATTTCCTTTTTGCGGTCGGTTATCTTTAAAAAGCCTTCGCTGTCAATCTCGCCAATATCGCCAGTGTGGAAATAGCCACCTTCCATTACTTTTTCGGTTTCTTCGGGATTCTTAAAATAGCCCATCATTACTTGCGGACCTTTCACCAAAATCTCGCCGTCTTCTGCAATTTTAACTTCGGTATCTCTTAAAGGCTTGCCCACGGTTCCAATTTTAAAACCTTTACCTCGCATATCGTTCACCGAAATAACGGGAGAGGTCTCTGTAAGACCATATCCTTCCATTACCGGAATTTGTGCAGCGTTAAAAACTCGAGCCAAACGGGGCTGTAGCGCTGCGCTACCAGAGGCAATGGCTTTTAAATTCCCCCCCAGAGCTTCGCGCCATTTGCTGAAAATAAGTTTATTGGCCAATTTAAGCTGAGATTCGTACCACCAGCCGTTTTCGCCGTAGGGCTCATATTTTAGGCCGAGGTCTACTGCCCAAAAGAAGAGTTTTTTCTTCACGCCTGTAAGTTCCGTGCCTTTGGCGTAAATCTTATCATATACTTTTTCCAATAGCCGCGGCACGGCCGTCATTACTTCGGGTTTTACCTCTTTCAGATTATCGCTGATAGTTTCGAGCGATTCGGCAAAATTTATCTCTACCCCGGAATACTGATACATATAATGAAGCATCCGTTCGTAAACGTGACACACGGGCAAGAAGCTCAAGGCCGATGATTTTCCGAGTTCAATAGGCAATCTTTCCGCGCTGAATTTAGCGTTCGTTGCTATGTTTTTATGCGAAAGCATTACGCCTTTTGGTTTCCCTGTTGTGCCAGAGGTATATATTAAAGTAGCTACGTCATCTTCACTTATGGCGTCTTTTCTTTTATCAAGTTCGTTTTGGTTGCTTTTGTCCTTTCCTTTTTCCAGAACCTCGCTCCAGTTTTTTGCGCCTTTAACTTCATCAAAGGTGTAAACCTCCTTTAACGACGGGACATTTGCTTTGATAGCCATCACTTTTTCATAAACCTCTTTGTCTGAAACAAAGCAGTACATGCATTCGCTGTGATTTAGCACATACTCATACTCCTCTTGTGAAATGGTTGGGTAAATGGGTACGTCCTGTGCGCCGGTTTGCATAATGCCAATATCGCAAATGTTCCACTCAGTGCGGTTATTGGTTGAGATTAGCGCTACCTTATCATTAGGTTTTACGCCCATTTCAATTAGTGCCCTGCTTATTGCATTGGCCTTATCTATATATTCCTGGGTGGAAGTGGCCACCCATTTACCGTTGTACTTGGTAACGAGAGCTTTTTCCTGAGGATATTTTTCCAGTTGATAGTATGGGAAGTCGAAGAGTCTTTTTGGATCTGTCATGATAGTATTGTTAAGGCAGTGAAAATAACAAAATTATTTCAGTTTCTCTCTGAAAATAAAAAAGGAATGGCCCAAAGTGCCATTCCTATAAAATTAAAGAATCTTTTTATCTTTCTATATGTAAAGCTAGTATTCTTTTTCTGAATCCCTAGTTTTAAAATATTGGCTTTTCTGGATTTCCAAAGGCGTCAGTTGTGAAGCAGGTGTCTAAATAAATATTGCAATTGGGCATTCGCCCTTTAAGTATAAATGCTTTTTCGAGGATATTTTCTTCATTTTCTTCAGAAGAAATAAATACTTCTTTAAGGTTCTGATTGTTTAGGTTTTCACATAAATGTGATAAGGTGATCTCTGTTTTGGTGATGTTTAAACTTTCTAAGTTTTGCATTTGGTTGAAGTAAGGGATGCTGGCTTTGGTTACATTTTTATGGTCTCTTAAGGTAAGGTCTTTTAATTGCTTAATCTTGCTGATGTGGCTAACACCTTCATCTGTCACAAAAGAACATTTTAAATATATTTCTGGGATAGAAACTCGTTTGGCAAAATAAAACATTAGTTCATCATCGGCATCGCCGTCAATTGAGGAAAATCCTGTCATTTCTTTTGGGATATTTTCTAATTTTTCAATTCGAAAATGCTTTTGCCAGACTTTTTTTTCTTCTTTTAAGAGGTTCATTTTAATGGGTTATTTCAATTTCAGTAATAATGCTTCCGTAGTTGATGTGTCTTCTCCCGCATCTTTCCCTAAATTCAGTGCTATTTCTGCATAAATACGTGCATTGTTTTTATCTCCAAGTTTATGGTATAAATTGGCTACAGTATCATTATTGTAAAAATCACTTTCTTTAGCTACGGATTCAAGTGCCCAGGACAGTGCCTTTTCTAGTGATTTTTTGTTTTCAATATGTTCAAAAAAATACCAAGCTGCTCCATTTAATATTTCAGGATTTTTGTTTTTGTAATCTGTTTCCAAGTAGATTAGGGCATATTTTTCATACAATAGGTAATTATTTTCCTTCTCAGAAAGTACCATTCCAAAATAGTTCCCAATAGCTTTTGCTTTATTGGGTCTGAAATTTAGAACCGTTTTCTCAACATCCGAAACCATATTTTCGATTGTAATTGTTTCTGGTACATCCTGGGTG
>JAPKFY010000104.1 GCA_026646335.1 Aequorivita sp.
CAGTTTGTTGCCAACTTGAGAGATAAGATAACGATAACTTCCAATGTTTTCACCTAAATTAAAAACTGCATTTTCGGGCAACGATTCCACTTTATAGCCTTCGGGCAGTGAAATGTTCAAGATATACCGATTTTTGAATGGATAACCATAATCAATAGGATATTGACGAGTTTCAGATTTGAATGGGTTTTCTTGGGTTCCCAAAATAACCATTGGTGAAAAATAGAGCTTGCCAGCCACATCTTCCACGACATCAAGAACTTCAAAATCATACTCCAAAGAAACTGGTTGGCCTAGAGTAGTTAAATTTTCAAAGTGTAAATTGGACAGTTCGGCTTGGTTGGTGTTTTTCTCTACTAGCTTGCGCTGGGCGTCTTCGTTTAAGTTTTTATATTCAGATCTGTATTGAAAGGCATAGTTGCCAGTAAACCTGTTTTGAGCTTTTCCAGAAAACGACATGTCTGGCTTAATTTCAGCATTTATCATAGCGCTTTTTACAGCAGGAACCATTGAACTCAAAGAAACCCAGCCAGAAGCTCCCTCCTTCTTTATAACGCGACCTTGCCAATTTAAAATGTCAGATTTTAAAACGCCTATTTCAGCATCTTTGTTGGTCGCGTCCAGCAGCAAAGTTCCTTGAGGCAAATCTACGGCTGCAATTACATAATTGAAACCGTTGCGGGTTGGAAACAGCGGAATTCCATGCTTTTTTGTACTTACCAAAACTGGATTGGCGTCTAGCTTTGCGTGGCGCAGCATCGCTACTAACATCAGGTTTATATCAGCAACATTACCTGAGCCTTTTTTATATGCTGTTTTAACGCCTTCGTTGGTATAAAAGCCATTGTAGCCATTCCATGTCATTTTATTCAAAACGTATGAAAATATTCTGCCAATCTTTTCTTCAGGTTTGGTTGCACCGTTCAAAAGAGCGTCTATATCATTTTCAAAATAGTTGTTTCGTTCCAGTTCATTGCCAAAAATATCAACCCTATAAATACTTTCTGAAACGTCTTCCCAATTAGTTGCGTAAGTTTTCAGCGGCACACCCGGAATGTCAATATAACTCATCTCAAATTGTAAGGCCGTGGTATAGTTATCCAAATTACCCACAAAAGCTTCTTCTTTGAGGGCTGGAACGTTATCCAGTTCTACTGTGTAGGTATCTTCCTTAAACTTTATCTCTCTTGTTGTGGTTTCCGGAAGGCCAGGCCCGCCAAGCGCCCTTAAATCTTGAGTTGTCTGTCTATAGCTCATCGTTCTTTCCCGTGTTTCTGTATTAACTTTATACGGAACCCAGCCTCTTTGGTGCGTTTTGTACACGAAATATTCCGGCGTTTTGAAAAGTACTTTCAGTTTATCAACGGGAATGGTTTCCTGAAACCTGAATTCATCAATGTTGAAGATGAAAGGCGAATTGATGGTATATTTATACTCAATAACACAGCCTTCGCGAACATCGGGCATCGTGATTTTTGTTTGAGAAAGATACTTTGAGGTTTCCTCCTCAAAAATACCGTCGTTTTTAAGTTTTACTTCTTCTATTTTTCCCTCAGCACCAATATAATATGTAATTCCTCGCAGTCCAAGAAGTTTGTCCTGGCCATCCCCTTTATAAAGATCAATGGTTGCATTTGCACGGTCAAAACCTTCTTTAGTGTAAATTTTTACACGCTCAAAATAATCGGTAACCATATACCATCCCGCATCCTGTGTGTATTGGAATTCGGTTTTGGTTTCACGGTAAAGTACTGCGGCGTCTGCAGTTGGATCCGCTGGGTGTTCTTTTTGAAGCAATTCCTCTTCAGAGACTTTTCCGAATTTGTAATTTTGGGCAACTGAAATGTTCAGGAAGCACAGAACCGTAATTGTTGTGAGTATGTTTATCTTCATTGTGTTAAATTAGTTATTGCACATTTTGTCTTAAAAGTATTTTCGTTTTGTCGAGCCTTGCAATGGACCGTAAAAAATCACGATAGTTTTCATATTCCGCAGGTGGATATTCGCCTTTATTGATGAGCAGTTTTCTGGTGTAAACCAATTTTCCTTCTGTGGTTTTGTTGAAGCCAATTTCGTACTTTCCAAATTTGGTTTCCAAAACGGTTGCTTCCGGCAGGACGTCAATCGAGAAGTTTTCTGGAGTTTCAACTTCAACTGTGTCTATATCTATATACCCATGGCCCAAATAGAGATTTTGTTTTCTGTTTTCAATGCGCGGTGGAATGTGTTGGCTTTGATTAAAAATATTGGCACAGAACAGAAAATCATTGCCGACGGAATTTGCATAATTGGGAATACTAATTGAAGTTTTTTCAGTAAAAACTATATTCTCACGATCGTTATTGAATTCAAAATTGTTCAATGAAAACCCATTGACATAGCTCCAACGATTTTTATAATATTCATCCACATCGTCCTTTTTCTTCTTGGGAAGCAAGTATTTATTGTCATATTGAAGTCCCTTGGAAACACTTTCAAAATTTGCCGTAACATTGCCATTGGCATCAACTTTTACTTTTGAAGTGTTCTCTTGTGTATTTCCCTCGGTTTTATAAATTTTGGTGTGTGCAATTTTTCCACCTTCGGGCGTCATTATTATTACATCTCTATCATCCGTGAAATCACCCATATAACCATAGGGTGCATCTTGACTAGTACATTCCAACCAGGTTATTTCATCTCCATCTGGAATTCCAAGGATGGCATGATTAAACCGCATAATGGCAAAATCCTTTTGAATATCTACTTTATCATCTCCAGCGTTTACTAAAGTATAATATGAAGGAACTCCCACTGCCTCTAAGAGCGTTTTTGTATAATTGGTCAATGCCTTACAGTCGCCATAACTTAGTTTGTCAACATCTGAAGCGGGCATCGGTTTCCAACCGCCAATACCAATATTTATAAAAACATAACGAACCTTGTCTTGCACATATTGATAGATTTTACGTGCCTTTCCTTCATTTGTAGTTTCATTTGCAACCAAGCTTTTAATCCTTGAAAGAGTTCCTTCTGGAAGTTCGTTCACACCCGAAAGCAGGTTTTTGTTTACCCATTCACCAAACTCTTTCCAATCCTTGACTGAGCCCGAAGTTTCTTTTAGTTTAAAATCATCGAGTGCTAAAAGTACATTAGGGAAAATACTGCTAGATGAAGGACTGTATTCCTCACCGCGAATCGCCATTAAATTTAAAGCTGTAAAAGTAATTTCTTCTGAGGCTTCAGAAATTGAAATATCAAAACCTTCTAAGTTTTGGGATTTATATTTTGGTTTGTTTGCTGGGGCAAATTTAATTTTCAATACACTTTTTTGAGTGCTTTCAGCATACCCTCCCAAAGGGTACCAGGGGCTTATAAATGCAGAATCTCCGCTTTCGGTTTCGCTTTTGTAAACCACGATATAGGGGTAAGTAGTGGGCGTATAATTTATACCAAGCATTCGATCATCACTATAAATACTTATTCCGGTTCTACTTACATCTACAAAATTTTTCTTTTTAAAGTTTTCCAATTCCTTTCCAAAAGCATCATAAATCCAAACTTCAATATCCTTTACGCGAGAATTGTCGTCATAATATTCGCGAAGATGGGTATCGCCATCGCCCATTTTGTTGAGCACCGCCAAAACTCGAAGTGTTTTGGTTTTCATTTTGTCGATGTCGGTCACGTCTATTTCAACCAATTCATCAATCAAAACACTGTTTGAAAATTCAGTAAGGTCCTTGTTTATAGAAGCTATGGAATAGTCTTTTTGGGAATATATATGAACCGAGCAAAGCAGAAGTGTGAGGAAAAAAATCTTTTTCATGAATCTGTATATAACAGGGCAATATATAAAATTTCTGAAAGGTTAAGAAAAAGTTAAAGAGATTATTCTCTTTTTTTTGAATCAATCCAAATGGTGACCGGGCCATCATTGATCAATGCTACATCCATCATGGCTCCGAAACTTCCGGTTTGCACTTTTTTATTTGTTTCGTTTTCAAGCTGAAACACGAATTTTTCGTATAATGGAACAGCGATCTCGGGTTTCGCGGCATCAATAAAAGATGGGCGATTCCCTTTTTTTGTATTTGCGTGAAGTGTGAATTGGCTAACCACCAAACAATCGCCACCTACATCTTGCACCGAAAGATTCATCGCATCGTTTACATCTGAAAAAATCCGCAAGCGGGCAATTTTTCCTGCTAACCAGTTGATGTCCTCTTGAGTGTCTTCGGTCTCAATTCCCAATAAAATGAGCAGCCCTTGATTTATTTCGGAGAATAATTTTCCATCGATGGTCACGGATGCTTTTTTTACTCTTTGGATTAAGGCTCGCATTTTGGGTTAAAAAGTTACTGGGTTACTGGGTTACTGGGGTATTGAGTAATTGAGTTATTGAGTTATTGAGTTATTGAGTTATTAATATATGTCAACTTTTTTTTTGATTTGGAATTTTATTTCTCATAAATATCTTTCCTGAAATGTTCCTCTTCCCCTTCCAAAATCTGTAGATAACTTTTGTAGCGAGACCACGCAATTTCTTCCTCTTCCAAAGCTTTTTTAATAGCGCAATGCGGTTCTTCCAAATGTAGGCAGTTATTAAATTTACAGTTTTCCTTTAGTTCAAAAAACTCAGGAAAGTAATCACCCAATTCTTCTTTATCAATTTCAACCACTCCAAAACCCTTTATTCCAGGAGTGTCTATTATTTGTCCGCCAAAAGAGAGATCGAACATTTCCGCAAAAGTTGTGGTGTGTTGGCCCTGTAAATGCTGGTTTGAGATTTTTGAGGTTTTTAGATCCAAGCCAGGTTCAATTGTGTTTATTAAAGTAGATTTTCCTACACCGCTATGGCCGGAAAACATTGTTACTTTATCTTGCATCAAAGCTTTTACTTTGTCAATATTTTTTCCAGTAATAGCCGAAATTCCAATGCACTCATACCCTATTTTTCGGTACAGCGCAGCGAGGAATTTTATCTCTAACAATTCGTCTTCGTTGTAAGTGTCAATTTTGTTGAAAAGCAATACGGCTTTAATATGATAAGCCTCCGCAGTAACCAAAAACCGATCTATAAAAGTGGTGAATGTGGGGGGATTGTTCAGCGTTACCAATAAAAAAGCAATGTCAACATTCGCCGCAATGATGTGGGTTTGTTTTGAAAGGTTTACCGATTTCCGGATGATATAGTTTTCACGTTCGTCAATGTGTTTTATTACACCAACAGTTTCATCGCCTTTTTTTTCAATATCAAAATCAACGTGATCTCCCACCGCCACTGGGTTTGTACTTTTAATTCCCCCTATGCGGAATTTGCCCTTTATACGGCAATCGTAAAAAATACCGTTTTCAGCTTTAACGCTGTACCAGCTTCCAGTAGATTTATAGACAAGGCCTTTCATGCCGCAAAGTTGCAAAACTTTTTAATCATTAATAACCTTTTTCTGATGATTGATGGACTCTTGGTGAATGGCTTTAAAAATTCGCAGAATGAATTCCTCGCTCAGCTTGTTTTCTTCGCCTTCCAAAATCATTTTTTCCAAAATCTCATTCCATCGTTTTGTTTGAAGGATTGCGACGTTGTTCTTCTTTTTCAACTTACCGATATCATCGGCAATTTTCATGCGTTTTCCCAAAGATTCTATCAATTGATGGTCAAGTACATCAATCTTTGTTCGCAACGTACTGAGCTTATTTTTGAATTCTACCTCGTCCCCTTCCTGCTTCCTTATCTTTAAATCTACCGTCATTTGATCCAAGGTTTTGGGAGTTATTTGCTGGTCAGCATCACTCCAAGCGTTGTCCGGGTCGTAATGTGTTTCAACCATTAGTCCGTCATAATTGAGGTCCAATGCGGTTTGGCAAAGGTCAAAAATAATATCTCTGCGTCCTGCAATATGTGATGGATCCAAAATAAGCGGCAGATCTGGAAATTTATTCTGAAGATCAATCGGTATTTGCCATTCGGGATTGTTGCGGTAGCGCGTTTTTTCATAGGTTGAAAATCCGCGATGGATTACTCCCAGGTTTTTTACATCACTTTCATAAAAACGTTCTACAGCTCCTAGCCAAAGTGCCAAATCGGGGTTTACAGGATTTTTTATAAGAACAATTTTATCAGAGCCTTTCAGGGCTTCGGCTATTTCCTGGACAATAAATGGCGAAACCGTGGTGCGCGCACCTACCCAAAGAATATCCACATCGTGTTTCAGCGCCAAATCCACATGGTTGGCGTTTGCTACTTCGGTGGCAATCATCATTCCGGTTTCCTGTTTCGCTTTTTGTAGCCATTTCAACCCCAAAGCACCCACCCCCTCAAAATTTCCGGGACGCGTTCTGGGTTTCCAGATTCCGGCTCGCAATACTGTAGTGTCGGTTTCTTTTAGCTGGTGTGCTATTTTCAAAACTTGTTCCTCTGTTTCAGCACTGCACGGGCCAGCGATTACCAATGGATGTGCCAAATTCATTGTATTTAGCCAATTGCGAAGGGATTTATCATTCTCCATATACACTGTTTTTTAAAAGGATGCTTGGTGTGTTCTCCAGATTTTGTCTGTAAACGCCCAAAATTTTAAATTCTTTTACGGTTTTTCCGAGCAAGGTAATCACTTCTGAAAAAATTCCGAAATCCTCAAAGAGAACATCGACAAAAAATGCATATTGCCAAGGTTTTTCTGGAATGGGAAGCGATTGTATTTTGGTAAGATTGATATTGAAAGTATTCAGCAGTTGAAGTACATTGGACAGGCTGCCCACCTGATGTTCCAACACAAATTTTAACGAGGCTTTATTGGCATCGATTGGTGAAGCTTCGGTTTTCCGGCCCAAAACCACAAAACGGGTTTTGTCTTCTTTCAAACTCTGCACGTGGCTGTCCAGTATTTTAAGTCCATAGCGCTCAGCAACCTGTTTGCCTGCAATTGCTGCCACACCTTTTAGGTTTTCATCTTTTATTCTTTTGGCTTCAGATGCGGTGTCTTTGCCTTCCACGATTTTGCAATGGGGCTGCAGGCGCATCAAATAATCTTTGCATTGCTGCAGCGCTACGGGATGAGAATGTATCTCGTCTATGGTATGTAGCGTCTCGCCTTCCAAAGCCATTACATACATATCTATGTTAAGGTAAACCTCTTCCAAAATTTGAAGGTCCTCTCTGTCTATCAAATTGTAGTTTGGCAAAATGGATCCCGCGATGGAATTTTCAATGGCAATAACCCCAAAATCGGCACTTAGGTTGGTGATTGTTTCCGTTACCCTATCAAAACTATCACATTGAATAAGGTTTACATTGGTGTTGGGGAAAAGTTTCTGGACGGCAAGGTGATGAAAAGAGCTTTCAATTCCTTGAATTGCGATTTTAATGCTCATATTGAGATGGTTTTAAGTTAAAAAAAAAGTCCCGGAAAATTTTTCCGGGACTTTAAATGTTTTATGGTTAAAATAACTATACAACAATCCCGGCGCTATCTTTAAAATAGAAAAACCAAAAATTGTTGAAAGTAAAAATTGTGCTCATTGTGATTTAATAGATTGCTAATGTAGTTAATTCTTAAAAACGAAAAAGACTTTTTTCAGTTTTTTATTTGCTTAACTTTGTTCAACATTTAAAAATATGTCGATTCAAGTAGAAAATATCACCAAAATTTACGGCGAACAAAAAGCGCTGAACAAGGTTTCCTTTACTATTGAAAAAGGGGAAATCGTTGGTTTTTTAGGCCCGAACGGTGCTGGAAAATCCACGATGATGAAAATTTTGACCACTTTTATTCCCGCTTCGGAAGGGGTTGCCATTGTGAATGGTTTTGAAGTGAACAAAGACGATATTGCCGTGAAAAAAAGTGTGGGCTATCTGCCAGAGCACAATCCACTTTATTTAGATATGTATGTTCGGGAATATCTTCTTTTTAATGCTGGAATATACAATATCCCAAAAGCCGAAGTTGAAAGCGTCATTGAAAAAACAGGATTGATGCCTGAAGCCAACAAAAAAATCGGGCAACTTTCAAAAGGATATCGCCAGCGTGTAGGGCTTGCCAATGCGCTGTTGCACAACCCCGAAGTTTTGATTCTCGACGAACCCACGACAGGTTTGGATCCCAATCAATTGATTGAAATTAGGCAGCTCATAAAAAACGTTGGGGAGGAAAAAACAGTTTTGCTTTCCACTCACATTATGCAGGAAGTGGAAGCTATTTGCGACCGAGTGATCATTATCAATAAAGGCGAAATAGTTCTCGACAAAAAACTGAAAGACCTAAAAAACAGCAAACAGCAAATTATTGAAGTGGAGTTTGACTATCGTGTGGAGGAAGTGGCACTTCAAAAACTTCCGAAGCTTGAAAAGATTGAGAATTCAGTAGGGTTTGTTTATCAGCTGTATTTTGAAACCGAGCAGGATATGCGCGGCAAGGTATTCGATTTTGCGCACGACAATGGTTTGAAAATACTTCAGTTGCACCAAAAAAATACTACGTTGGAAAAGTTGTTTTCTGAATTGACTATTCAAAAATAAGTTTGCCGCGATAAAGCTCTTCAACCTCAACAATTGGAGGTCTGGTTTTCGAAATAACATTCCCCAAGCTTACTATTTTTCCTTTGATGGATTGCTGTGGATTTACCACCATTGGGCCGGTACTACGGTGATAAACCGTTAATTTCTGCACTGTCAAATCCTCTGAAAAAATTCTACAATCACCAGCGTATAGACCAAAACTGGCGTTGGTCGCACTTCCGCTTAAATAGAACTTGGAAAGACCATTGGCGACAATATTTAAACTTTCTACTTCCAAGTTCAATTTAAAATCGCCATCAATGTGATATTGGTCCTCGTTATGTTGGTCTTCAGAAGCTAGGCTTAAACTGGGAAATCGCAAAACACCTATACTTTCTATGGGAAGTCCGGTGCTGCTGCGTATTTCAGTGATGTTTGGAGAAGTTATATACACTTTGGTCAAACCATAATCGCGTACCAAATTGCAGGAATTATTATTATGGATCTCAAGCTTGCCATTGGTTACGAAAACTTTGACGTCGTTCATTAAATTCTCTCCGGTTTCAACTACAACTTTTTGTTCCTCGCCTTGCTGAATAAACAGTTTAGTGCGTTCCCAAACCAGTATTTTGGTAAAAGGCGGCATAGAAACTTCTTTCTCCACAATAGTACCTGGAGTCTGAATACAGTCCCAACCCGAGTCAGAGCTGCAACCTGCAAATAGAAGAATCAATACTATATAAACTATATTTTTCATAAATATCACTTCTGGAAACAATCTATTTTTTTTATAATCTATAGCCCACGCCAAATTCAACGGCTTCCGCTTTTGCCCAATGTGCATGAACGCTAGCGGTAGCAAAAACAGTATCATTAAAGAAATATCTTTTCAGTCCCAAACGGTTGTATACGCGGTTCTCAAATTCATAGGGCCAGTAAACGTAATAACCCAATTGCGTAATAAACGCGACCTTATTAAAACGCCATTCATGACCCACAAAAAGACCGATGCGCTTGTAATCTTCATCTCCAGAGAGGCCGTCTTCGGGGTAAGCTATGGAGCGATAAGTAATCAATTCCTTTAAAAATGTGGAAAAGAAAACATCTACACCCGCAGTGAATGTGCTTTTATAATTAATGCGTTTGTCCACAAAAGCCGAAATCACATAAAACGGCTCTTGCCCTAAACCTATTACATCACTTTCGTTTATGCCCGTTCTAAAAGCAAGATTATATTTAAACCTTTCGGCATGTGTTCTGCTGAGGGAATCTTCTTTTTGTATATACTCTGGAAATTCTTTATAATCCAATTGATAGCTCAGTCCTGCATTCAAAGCCAAAGTATTGGTGCTTGTATTTGGCGCCTTAAAATTGGCATTGCTGTAGTGAATAACCGTAAACCCAGCGTGGAAACCAAGCCCCTTCCATATATTTTCTCGAACAAAATTTCCCTTTAAAAAAGTGGTGCTCAAAAGGTGTGTCCCATATGCGTTGTTGAGATAGTTGGTTTCTTGGTCATAGGGAATTACGGAGTACGCTATTCCTTGCCCCACTGCGAGCATTAGATGCCTATTTAAAAAATACCAGTTCATATGGCCGTAGACGCCCACTACATCTCCCAAGTATTCATTGTGCATATCTTGGTAGGCAAAGGTAAAACCCCAGTCGGGATTGTTATAGCGGCGCTCCCATTCATTAAACCCGTAAGTTTTTCTGCTGTATGAAAGCATAAAACCTGTGGGATGCCCTGTGATTAAATGTTCAATATCTGGATTGTGCTCGAGAATGGTTCCATAGAAAAAATCGGCCTCAAAGGAAACTGGCTTTAATTCCTTTTCCTGGGAAAAAAGCGGACAACTTAAAAGTATGGCTGTGAATACGGAAAGAAGTGGCTTCATATTTTTTTCAACGCCCGTAAAGATAAACTAATCTTTAAATAATAGCCTGCCAGTGAAAAATTCTTTTACATCCACTAATGGCGGCCTATTGTGGCTAATAACATCACCCGTTGCAACGATTTTTCCGATGATACTCTGCTGTGGATTTACCATCATTTTGTTCGCACTTGCCGACGATCCCGGCGTCAATAGTTGGGTCAACATCGACAACGTCTACACGGGCGTGGTTCCTGAGCCTGCGACGAT
>JAPKFY010000105.1 GCA_026646335.1 Aequorivita sp.
GCACGATATGGTCTATGACTGCGCAAGTACAATAAGATATATTTTGTTTTTACAACTCCGAATTTTTCAGGCGTTGGCAATTTTAATCGTTTCCTATTTAAGGATCAATCGCTCCTTATAATCGGAATAAAAGCAGCACATTTTTAATTGTAAATCTATTTTATGAAACAGCATTACACATCCAGAAGGCTTTCCTTTTATTTGGCGGGAATATTTTTGTTCCTCACTGCTGAACATTACGGACAGGACATTCTCTGGGAAAAATCCTATGGTGGCATTCAATCTGAATATCTTTTCGATGCCCAGCCTACTGCCGACTATGGCTTTATCCTTGCCGGAAGTTCCCTTTCAGGGAAAACGGGAAACAAAAAACAGGAAAACATAAAGGACCTTGATTATTGGGTCTGGAAAATGGATGAAAAAGGCGATCTGGACTGGCAAAAAAGTTTTGGTGGCACTGGGGCAGATTTCTTGAAGAGCATACAGGGAACGCTCGATGGGGGCTTTATCCTTGCTGGTAACTCCACCTCTTTGAAAAGCGGGGATAAAAAGGATGATAATTTCGGACAAGAAGATTTTTGGATCATCAAATTAAATCCCAAAGGAGACGAGGAATGGCAAAAGACCATTGGTGGAACTGGGAGGGATATTGTAAAATCAATACATCAGACAAAAGATGGCGGGTATATAGTTGGCGGTTCTTCCGAAAGTGAAATCTCTGGCCTTAAAACTGAAGCCAACTATGGCAGCCTTGACTATTGGGTAGTGAAACTAGATAGCAATGGAAATGTGGAATGGCAAAAAACTTTCGGAGGCCAATATATGGATCGAATGGAAAGCACCCTGCCCACTAAGGACGAGGGCTATATTATTGGTGGCTGGTCCAACTCTAGCAAATCCGGCAACAAATCCGAGGATGCCTTCGGAGAAGGAGACTACTGGATATTAAAACTTGATAAAAATGGAGAGGTCCAATGGCAACGAACCCTTGGCGGTGAAGCGGATGATCATTTATATGTGATTATTGAAACAAAAGAAGGCGGTTATCTAATAGGCGGAGATTCCAGTTCAGGAACTTCGGGCAACAAGAAAAAATCAAACGGTAAAGGCACCGATTTCTGGGTATTGAAAATATCAGAAACTGGCGAAGTGGATTGGCAACAGACCTACGACTTTGGAAAAACCGATGTCCTCACTTCCATTACCGAGAACGAGGATGGCACCTTACTTTTAGGCGGACACGCAAAAACCGAAAATACGGGTCTCAAACGAGCAGATAAAAAAGGTATAGATGATTTCATTGCTTTAAAGATTGGTAATGATGGTGAGGAAAAATGGCGACAGACCGTGGGCAGTGCAGGCGAGGATAACCTTAAAAAATTGGTAGAGACCCGTGATGGAGGCTATCTGCTGGCAGGTACTTCCAAGGGCAAAGTTTCGCGCGACAAGAATACAGGACAAGGCCGCAGTGATTTTTGGGTGGTCAAACTGCGGGATAAGGACAAAGAAGATGAAGCAGACAGATATGTAGGCTTGGAAGCCTTTCCCAACCCAACAGAGACCTATACCAATGTTATCGTAAACCACGATTTTGAAACTGGAAACACAAGCGTGTACGATATCATCGGAAAACAAGTACAATCTTTTGAGATAAACAGCAGGACTGTGCCTATTGACCTTCAGGGACTTCCTGTGGGGGTTTATATTGTCACCGTGTCCACAGATGTGTCCACGGAATCAGTTAAAATTTTAAAGAGCAATTAGAATGAAAAAAATAAAAACATCTTTGATATGCACCTTATTGTTTGCGGTTTGCACGGTTTATGGACAGATTAACAACGAAAAGGCTTTTATAGACTATAACAACATAGAAATGCCCGTATCTCCCAATGCTGCAAGTTTGGGAACCTATGGCGATACTCCGGTAAACACTGCTACAGGAATACCCAACATCAATATCCCTATTTATACACTACAGGTAGATGGGGTGAGTATTCCCATTTCGTTATCATATCATGCCTCTGGCATACAGGTAAATGAGCTTGCTACCGCTGTGGGACTTAAGTGGACACTGAACGCGGGAGGAGCAATATTCCGTAGTGTGAGCAGTCGACCTGATGAGGATGGGTGGTTAACAGGTCATGGGCCTGGGCCTTGGGGTTATGGACCCTTACCGAATAGTTTTTATGATAATTGGGATATACTTGATGAACCTACCCAGAGTTTAATGCGGGGATATCCTCCGGATTATGATACTGGATATAATAAAATACTTGATCATAATCCAGATCATTATACCTATAATTTTTTACATTTTTCCGGGAAATATATAACAGATTTTGGTGGAGATGTAATAAAAAACCAAGCAGACGAGCTTATATTCGATGGAAAGACTATTGAAGACCAAATGGGTAACACCTATGATTTTGGTCAAAATGGTTATGTTGAAAATAGCAGTAGAGGTTTTATATACGCTACTGATAGAGAGGGATCGGAACCACCTTGGCCCAGCGGGCATGATTATGATGATGATATTGAGACCGGATGGATGCTGACCACCATTAATACCAAGAACAATAAAACAATTTCATTTGAATATGAACCCTATAATATCGTGGAAAACACACCGCATATTATTTCAACTACTATTGCCTCTGGAAAAGAGTGTGCAACAAATGGTGATCTATATGCTGAAAAGACCACCACTAGTGTCTATAACAATTATACCGTACAACTTATAAATAAAATAAGCAGTGAGAATGTGGATATCCTCTTTGAGTATAGTCCAGAGGATGATGACCTTTCAACTTGGAAAAAGAAACTGACAAAAATAACGATCAATGACAAAGTTACTGGAACCTTTAAAGAGTTTAATTTTGACTATGATTCATATGAAGGTGATCCAAGGTTAAAATTAAAGAGGATATTTGAGAAAAAAAATAATCAAGAACTTCCCGGTTATTCGTTTGAATATGTGGAAGGTGACCTTCCTGACAAATATTCTTTTGCACAGGATTTTTTTGGGTATTTCAATGGTAAATCATCTAATAAGGCACTGGTTCCTTGGAATGAAAATATTAGAGGAAGTTATTTTAGTAATAATATGTATAGCTTTGGACAATTTTATGATCTCAACACAGGAGATCGGTCACACAGCAATCAACATCTGCAAACGGGAGTTCTTGAAATTATAACTTATCCCACTGGTGGATCAACTAAATTCCATTATGAACCAAATGCAGGGCTTGATTCCACTTATAATATAATTAAATATTGCGGAGGCCTTCGGGTAAAGAAAATTGAGGACAGGGACAGATTTGAAAATTCCCTAAAAACAACAACATATAGTTATTTTGAGCTGATGGGCCAGAGCCTTGAGACAGACTTGGCTAATATTAAAACATTTGAGAAAAATCACACTGGTGACTTTATAAAACAAATTTTCCATTCCAGCTTTGTTAGTGAGCAAGATGGTTTATTGAACGGATATTTTTATAAGAAAGTTAATACAGTGGTGGAAGAGGACGGTAAACAACAAAAGAAGGAAAGTAATTTTGTTGAGAACTACAGCTTTGGCACACTTGGCCACCTTTTATCAAGCGAAAAAATATTCAGCGGCAATACTACTATTGCAAAATTTGTTGAATACCAATATGACCAGGTCGGTATCAGCGAGACTATGCACTGGAATACCCTAGGACATTACTATTGTTTAACTTGGCAAATAAGTTACTATAGTGGATACGGTGAAGGAAGGCATATGCAATACACTGGTAATACTACGATGCTCCCCATCCAAATTACCACCACAGATTCCTTAAAATTAGGAACATCAAAAGAACCAGTAACCACGGTTCAGTTTATAGCCTATGACGATGAAACCCTTTTGAAGACAATAGAACTGACCTCCACCAAATATAAAAATAGTAGTTTAACAATAGTCGATCAGAATGCAGAAGAAGTGACAACATACTATACATACCCTTGGTCTCCCGGAGTGAATTCGAGTCTACCCGCCGCTCTGCCAATAGGCAAAGAAGTGTTCAGTTCAGTAAACGCGATCGGTCAAATCTTCGGTCAATTCTTTGAATACGATGAATTTGGCAACATAAAAAAAACCTACCAATATGACAAGGGTGAAGTAGGCAATAACTCCGCGCCAAATTATGTGCCAAGTCAATATGAGGAAATGACAAACTTCATTTTTGAAAATGGTAAACCAGTACAGATGTTCCAAAAGAGTGGTGAAGCCACCTCCTATATCTGGGGCTATAACGGGCAATTTCCAGTAGCCAAAATAGAAGGAATGACTAGAGCAGCTCTTAATAGTCAATTGGGGTCGTTGGTGGGACAGATTGAAACCGAAACAGATCAGAACGAAATACAAGATTATTTAGATGACCTTCGTAATGATACCACAACAGCCAATGCAATGGTAACCACCTATACCTATGAACCTTTAAATGGGGTCAAGACCATTACAGACCCCAAGGGCGATATCATTACTTTTTATTACGATGCCTTTGGAAGATTGGAACAGGTCAAGGATAAGGAGGGAAAAATACTTTCTGAAAACGAATATAATTATGCACACTAAATGCTCCTTCCCCTTGAAAAAGCATAAAAAAACACAAAGTTAAATCAAGAGGAAGGTGGCTCTTGGCATTTTCTGCCAAGAGATGGAAGGAAAAAAACAATACTAAATAAGCAAAATAGTATGAAACAACTACTAAAAACCACCAATAGCCACATCAAGGCAATCCATTTTCAGTTTGCTGTAGTATCAACCCTGCTGTTCGGTTTTTTTGGCACAACCCTAATGGCACAGAGCACAGGTCAAAACTATGTAAAGACCATAACTTACAAAGATGAAACGGCAGACTCACTACACGCAGTTATCGAAATAACCTACATAGACGGCCTCGGCCGCCCAATTCAAAAAATAGCGCACAAACAAGCGGGCAACGGTGGTGATTTTATAACCCATATAGATTATGATGGATTTGGTAGACAAACAAAGGAATATCTTCCATTAGTTAGAAATTCTCCATCACTAAATATTGAAGAAGATGTTCCAGATAAAACTTCCACATTTTATACAAATCTCTTTGGTAGCACTCCAAACCCTTATTCACAAAAGGAATTTGAAGATTCATTTTTAAACAGATTAATGAAGCAAGCAGCTCCCGGCAGTGATTGGGCAATGACCACCAACAATAGTGGCCACGAAATAAAATTCGCTTATGAAACCAACAATTCCACAGAAGTGCATCATTTTTCCGTATCGCTCACTGGCAATGCCCCCGCACTCACTTATGAACAAAAGTATCCCAAGGGCCAACTTTACAAGACCGTGACCAAGGATGAAAACTGGCAGTCTGGTGATGTCAACAAGGGTACAACAACAGAGTTTAAGGACAAGATGGGCAGGATGATCCTAAAGCGAACTTTTGACATCCCCATTGGTGAAACCAAAAGCTCCACTGGGTCAATAACGATAGATACCTATTACATCTATGATGCATACGGCAATCTTACTTTTGTCCTTCCCCCAAAACTTTCAGCACAGATTACTTCAAATGGAAACGTACCCCCAAACCTACTGGATGCACTCGGCTACCAATACCAATACGACTACCGAAACCGTTTGATAGCCAAAAAAATACCCGGCAAACACTGGGAGTATATGGTCTATGATGCCCTGGATCGCCTCATCGCCACTGGCCCTGCCCTCTCACCCTTTGGCGACCAAGCTGAAGGCTGGCTTCACACTAAATACGACATTTTTAATAGGGTTGTTTATACACTCTGGAAACAAGGTACAGTTGGCAAAGCAGAGCAAGAAGCAATGGCTCGGACAATTCCAACCTATATTTCAGAGGTACGCCTTAATGGTAATAATATTAGCTCTGTAAACAATGTGGATTTCAGTTACTCCAACCAAGTACCGCCAACTTCGGGCTATCACGTACTTACGGTAAACTATTATGACGATTATCTTTATTCCGATGCCCCAGTGACAATCCCCACCACAGTGGGCGAAGGGGATATTGAGGTGTATTACAAGAAAAACTCCCAAAAGCCCAAAGGCCTTCCTACGGGCAGTTGGGTGCGGGAACTCGGAACAGCTGGACAGACAAATGGCATCAGCGCTTACTCCCTGTACGACAAAAAAGCACGTCCAGTACGAGTAAAAAGTTCCAATTCTACCTCTGGTTTTACCCAAACAGATACCGACTTCGACTTTATTGGCAACCCACAATACACCATTACCCAGCACAAAAAAGATGCCCAGGCCGCAATATTATCCACTAAGGATGTCTATACCTATACCGACCAATCCAGACCCCTAAAACATACCCATAAAATAGGCAACGGTGCAGAACAGCTTCTGTCATTGAACGAATATGATGCCCTCGGCCGCCTAAAAAACAAAAAAGTGGGTGGCACCGATATATCGGGAGCTGCACCACTGCAAATCGTGGATTACAAATATAACGTCCGTGGCTGGCTCACGGACATCAACAATATTGTTAACCTAGCCCAACCGGGCGGTGGCCCACAGGATTTGTTTGCTTTTAAGATAAATTATACAGAAGTTGCAGACGACATAAACGGTGCGGTAGTGCCCCTCTATAACGGCAACATTTCCGAAACTTTTTGGCGCACCAGCAGCGACCTCATACAGCGCAAATATGGCTATGCCTACGATTATCAAAACAGATTGCTGGCATCCTACTACCAAAAACCAAATACCTCTGTGCCACGAACGGATTCATACAGCACCAATTACAGTTACGACCGTAATGGCAATATATTGTCGCTTACACGTAACGGCGAACAGGACAATGCAAACAGCGTAATAGGTATAGATGATTTATCATATACCTATGACGCTGGCAACAAACTTGAAAAAGTTCATGATGCCGAGAGTTCTCCCGCAGGGTTCAATATGAACACCGCAGGAGCTAACGATAAATTTAACTATGACGATTACGGTAACCTAACCTCCGATCCATACAAAGAAATATCAAACATTCAATACAACCACCTGAACCTCCCTACAAAAATTCTTTTTTCAAGTGGCGGAAAAATTGAGTATTTTTATGATGCCACGGGAACAAAACTAAAAAAGAAAGTAACCAATGGCACCACTATAACCACCACCGACTATATGGACGGGTTTCAATACACAAACAATGTTTTAGACTTTTTCCCCCACGCTGAGGGTTACGTAAAAGCAATAAACATAAGTTTAGGTTCTGGTACAAATTATGCATTTCGTTATGTGTTTAACTATACCGACCATCTCGGTAACATCCGCTTAAAATACGCACAAGACCCAAGCAACAACAACCAAATCTCTATTTTAGAGGAAGATCATTATTACCCCTATGGTTTAAAGCACAACGGCTACAACACCGCCCATAAGGTTTTAACAAGAGATTTGGGCCCGGGAACTGGGGTTACCCTTACGCCAGTTAACCCATTTCTTGGGGATAGTTACAAGTACAAGTTCGGCGGCAAGGAGTACCAAAGCGAGTTCGACATAAATACGTATGACTTCGGCGCAAGGAACTACGACCCCGCACTCGGGCGCTGGATGAACATCGACCCGCTGGCGGAACAGATGAGACGGCATTCGCCCTATAACTATGCCTTTGATAATCCCGTGTACTTTATAGACCCTGATGGGATGGCACCTATGGGTCCTGATCCAGGAGATAAGTTTAAATCAAAAAGAGAAGCTGCTAAAGATTTTGCAAAACTATATAATGGTATTTCGATTAACTCAAATACTGAATTAGGTTCATTATTATATAAAGGAACTGATGAAAATGGAGGGACTTACTATTCATATACGGTACCTGAAAACAGTTTGTTCACTGATAATGGAGATGGAACTGGTGAAGTGAAAGGAAGAGAAAGGACAGTTATTATTGGAGATGTTCCAGAGGGAACAGAAAAAGTTGGTGATGCTCATACCCATGGAAGTGATGATAGAGTTGGAGGAAGTTCGATGGAAAATGTGAATGATTTTTCTGATCAAGATAAAAGTGCAAATCGATCTAATGCGGAAGATACCCCAGGTTATTCTGCCTATGTTGCAACTCCAGAAGGAAGTTTATTAGAACATGATCCCTATGTTAAGGGTGAATCTATGCCAGCTGATGGAAAAGTGATACGTACAATTTCAACAGATATCCCGAGTCAACCAGGCTCGCCTTCTCGAAAAAATAATATTAATCCAAATGTAACCCCGAATGTTCAGCCAAACATTTATCTTGATGGTGTTAAAACTGATGGGTTATTAGATAAAAAGTAATGACAACATGAAAAAATATTTTTTTTTAGCAATTTTATTTATTTCTTTTTTAAATTGTAAAAGTGCTTTTCCACAAAAGACAAATGAAATTCTGGATGTGTCTATAGTACAACTGATAGTAAATCCTCAAGATTATGAAAACAAGAAAATTAGAATAAAAGGTTATTTGAGTTTTAAACATGAAGGAAATGCAGTTTATTTACACAAGGACGATTATGAAAATGTTATTTCCGAAAATGCTATTTATCTTTATATTAAAGAGAAAGATTTTATCGAAAATTCTATTAACAAACCTTATGAAGGATATATGTCCATTGTTGGAGTATTTACAAATAAAGATAAAGGGCACAAAAGTTTATTTGTTGGTGCAATGAAGGAAATTTTATTTATTAGAAAACTTGGTGATTAAACAGTCAAACTTGGAATATCATACGCGAAAATGTCTACAATTAACAAATGGGTCACAAATTATAGAGTTGTAATTCAATAGAGCAGGCAAAATATCCCAATTAAGAGCATAATATTTTAAAAAACACCTATCTTTTTAGCTAGGTGTTTTATGTATTAAATTACTCCAGCCAAATCTCTTCAGCTTTATCAAACCCGCACCAGCGGTAATTTTTGTCATAGCCACGCGATGCGAGCTCGTGTCGCACGAACATCTCGATGGGCACTTTTGCGTGCAGGAGATACCGTAGTATCTCACCATCGGCAACCGAGAACATTCCCGTAATGGCCTCCCAATGGGGAAGTGGTTCTCTGTCCATCCTAATATGTCGAATGTCACGATAGCTCATCTTGGAATGGTCATCGGGCATAATATTCAAAAACGTCTGTCCCATTTCATCGGCAGTGACCTGTTCACATACCGCCCAATCATTTTCGGGACCATGAATGATCCCGAACTTTATTATTGGCGATACGGTACTTGAAGTTGAGCCACAGTGCATTGTCTATTTGCCTGTAAGGGGATAAGTTTAAAAGCTTCCACATATTTATTTATAGAAAATTGATTAATGAAAAAACCAACTATTAAATTCACTCCAACTTGGAAATAGGGTCTAGGCCTCACAGAAATTAAATTAATTTAAGTGTTAAAAGAGCGCACAATAACAGCTATAAATTAATTGCGGCGAAAACATCCGCTGGACCTTTTCTGCAAAGGTCCGTATACAAAACGTTACCAAAATGCTGAAAAAAAAGAAAAACCTCTGCACATACAAGCACATTTAATTTTGCTTGTACCACATAAAATCAAAAGAGCTTTCATTACCCACCGCCACCCAATCAAATTATAATTTTCGAAATACTTAATAATCGTCTAAAGTTGATATATTTGCATTAGATGCAAATAATTATGAATAAAAAAGCAATAAACAGGTTAAAAGTTGTTTTGGCTGAACACGGAAAGACTAACAAATGGCTAGCAGAAAAGCTAAATAAAAACGGAACTACGGTATCTAGATGGTGTACTAATGAAGTGCAACCTTCATTAGATACACTTTTAGAAATTGCCAATTTGTTTGGTATTGATGTAAAGGAATTAATAAATTCAACATTGGACGAAAAATGAAATTAGGGATACAAATAAATAAAAACAATAATAAAATATATGCTCCAATAATAGATAAGTGGGTTTCTAATTCAGCAGAAGAAGAATTAAAGCAAAAGTTTATCTGTCGTCTTGTTAATATATATGGTTACTCTTTAAGTCAGCTAGGTCAAGATGTAAAAATAAAAAAACGATATGAAGCAGATATTGCCATTTGGAGAAATAAACTAGACAAGGATAAAAATATCATTCCCTCAATAATTATCACAGTTGAATGCAAAGCTGAGCACATCAAGATTAAGGAATCTGACTATTCAATCGGCTATAATTTTGCTTCCACAATTAATGCTAATTTTTTCATTGCAGTAAATCTAAAGGAAACTAAAATTTTTCATATTAAAAATGAAATTTCTACTAAAAAGATTGAGAAATTAACAGAAATCCCCAAAGCAGATATTCTTTCTGACAATAGTAAAATCATAAAATATGTAAATGAAAACAAACGGTTTACAAGGGAATGTGCCTTGCGCGACCTCTTCGGCGGCAATCAAGGTGTAAGGCGCGGGATGCTCACCGCGCTCATTCACCAAAAAAATCGCATGAAAGATCTGCATGGCCTGGTGCGTATCCATGGTGGGGCAGA
>JAPKFY010000106.1 GCA_026646335.1 Aequorivita sp.
ATACCAGTTTGCGAATCTCGGTGGACGAGATCACGCCGCTTTCGTCGCTCAGGGCGGGCGCTACATCTGGATTTAATATTGGGAACGAAATTAAAATCCAAATGGATTATGACAACCTGAATTTCGGACGATTTTTATTCTTTGGATTTATAATCGGAACTGTATTAAGTATTTTGATTTTTAAAAACAGATTTAAAACAGTAACAGAATAAAAAAACGTGTGGCAACGATGTATAACCGCAATTACGGCGGATTCGACTGCGTCCGAATCCACGAATAATTGCTACCGTCGGTGCTTATCCGAAAAACATTAATTTTAATCCCGTAACTGATGGTTATACGGGCCGTGGGCAAACTAAGGAAAATGAAACGCACTAAACATTATGAAAAATAAGACAACAATAACTTTATTAGCTTTCTTCTTATGAGGACTTGGAATTCATAGATTCTATTTAAACCAAATTGTACAAGGACAAGAAAAAGAAAGATAAGGCAGACGGTGGCAAGGAAGAATTTGAGCGGTTTTATAAGCAGAAAATAAAGGAGCAGAAAAGAATTAGAGAAGCTTTTAGAAACACTGAAAAATAAAATATAATTACTAATTTTCAATAAACTTATACTTATGAAAAAAATTGTACTTATTGCACTGTTCATGTTGCCTTTGGCAATTTTTGCCCAAGCACCTGGAACACTTGACACCTCATTCGGTAATGGGGGTACCGTTATTATCGATAACGGAAATTTAGATCTTTTTAATGATGTAGTAGTACAGGATGACCAAAAAATTGTGGCTATCGGAATGACCTACGATGCAAATTTTGTGGCATCAACACAGGCATACAGGTTTTTGCCTGATGGCAGCCTTGACTTGACCTTTGCCACGAATGGCATTTTTACCTATTCACTTAACGCAGAGGCCAATGTATTTGATGTCCTTATCAAAGAGGATGGCAAAATACTGATGGTTGGCAGTACAACTGATTATAACGACTACCGCATATTGCTCATCCAGTTAAATGAAAATGGTAGCTTGGATGGCACTTTTGGAGTAGGCGGTGTTGTGGTACAAAAAGTGAGTCCGATACCAGCGGGGTTTTTCGAAGATTTTGGCACCTCTGTAGCCATGCAGGATAATAAGATTCTGGTAGCGGGCTCATTAAAAACGCTGGATTATAATAACGCTCCAATGGTGGTGCGTTTTAATGAAAATGGTGAACTTGATACCACATTTGGAGATGCCGGAGTAGCAACAATACCTGTAATTGAATCGGAAAATGTTTTTGATTCCCTTGTTGTGCAGGATGATGGAAAAATAGTTGCTTCGGGACATTATTCTGTTGGTCTGAATTATTTTGCAATGCTCGTTGTTAGGTTTATGCCCAACGGTACACTTGATACTACATTTGGAAATAATGGGCAGACGGTAATTCCGCTTGGCGCTGATGCTGAAAGTTTTGGAATGAAACTAACAGCAGAAAATAAAATCGTAGTGGCTGGTTTTACCGCTTCACCTCAGTACAACTACGATATGCTATTAATGCAATTTGACACAGACGGTAATCTTGACACTAGTTTTGGAGTGGATGGCATCGTTGTTTCTGACCTGGGGAATTATGATGTTGGAAACGCTATCCATGTCCAGGAAGACGGTAAGATACTTGTAGCCGGCGGAACCGGGGAAGGACCACCCAATGATGTGGAAATGGCTGTATGGCGTTACCTGGCCGACGGCACCGCCGATATTACATTTGGTGTTGATGGAATCGCAAAGGTCCAGATATCTAATCAGGTAGATGAAGCCCTGGGTATGGCCCTTCAGGCTGATGGCAAAATAGTAATTGCCGGTAAAGCACGAAACGCAAATAACAATTTTGATTATATTTTGGCGCGTATGTTAAACGATTTAGAATTATCAACTCCTGGGTTCATTGCGAATACAAGCCAGTCCATAGTTCCTAATCCAGTAGCAGCAGGCGGCAGTTTGAATATAAGTTACGAAATCACTGAGGCTACAAAAGTGCAGATTGAAGTGTATAATTTGATTGGCGCCCTCGTTTATGTAGCCGATTTGGGATATCACCAAACAGGTTTACAAATGTTAACTTTAACTGTTCCAGCCCATATAGGTACTGGTATATTTTATATTAGGACACGTACTGAAGGAGGTGTTTCAAATACTTCAAAACTGATTATAACCGAATAAATTAAAGCAAACATTAATCTAAAAAATACAAAGCACAACAAAGTACTGTAGTAAAAAACACTTTAAAAATCCTTTCGCTTAGCAATTCTCCATATAAAGAAAGTTGGGACAACAACCCAAAATACCAGCATTACAAAAGATAGAATCAAGCCAAAGCTAGTGCCAAAGAATTTTTGAAAAACCGCACCGGTATATCCTAATAAGGCCGAAATGTCGAGTTTTAATAGAATCAGTACTCGAGATAAATCTACAGGGTTCAGCATTGTGGCAACCAAGGAGAATTTATCTAATGGATAATCCTCAAAATAAAGAAGCGACATTAAAAATAGGCCGTCGTAGATTACCGCCATAAACAACCAAAGCAAAATGGCATAGCCAAAGCCTTTAATTCTATTTTCGTTGGAAAGGGCTATTACAAAGGCCAATGCCGTAAAAATAAAGGTCAAAAAAGCCCCGGTAATCAACAATAGGGAAAAATCCCAAATAGCGCTACTGTTGAAAATTCCGTAGAAAACGAAAGGCATTCCCAATCCAATAATCAAACTCATTGTCAGCGATGTGGCAACACCGAAATACTGTCCCAAAAAGATGGAGCTTCGTTTTACGGGTTGTGCCAAGAGCAGTTCAGTGAATTCGCGGGAGTTGTAATAATACATCACCCCAAAAATGGTCCCGATTAGTGGAACGAGAATGATGATAACGTTCATCAATGTTATCACCGCTTTTGAAAGGTCATTGTTCAAAAATAGAAGCACAATGCCTAGCAGTAAATAGAACAAGAAATATACGTAGCTCCAACGGCTTCGCATTAAATCGTAAAAACTGTATTTTAATATTTTAAGCATAACTAGCGGATAAAATGGAGGCTATTGCGTGTTCAAAATCGGGTTGTTCGGTCTTGGATTTCAGTTCTGAAATGGTCCCTTTGAAGTAAATTTTTCCTTCCAAAAGGAAAACAATTTCATCGGCAATTTCTTCTACAAAACTCAAAATATGTGAGGTAACAAGAATGGTTTTACCTTTTTCCTTTTCGGAAAAGATTAAATTCTTCAATCTCAAATGTGAAATAGGATCCAAGCCGCTCGTGGGTTCATCAAGAATTATCAACGGGCTGTCAAACATAAACGTAAGCACTAAATTCACCTTTTGTTTTGTTCCGCCGGAAAGGTTCGCCAATTTTTTATTCAGAAATGGTTGTAGCTTAAAAAGCTCGATTAGCTCTTCGTCCTTTGTTGCTTGTGAAGCCCTTAGATCTTTGATCATATCAATGAGCTCATTCACTTTCAGGTTTCCCGGAAAGTTGGCGATCTGCGGAAGGTAATCGATCTTATCGCGATATTTAAAATCATTCTTTAAGGATTTCCCATTGATGGAAATTTCACCTGAATCTGGCAAAACCATTCCCAGTATCGCTTTTATAAGTGTGGTCTTTCCCGAGCCGTTGGGGCCGAGAATGGAGAAAATCCCACCTTCTTTTATAGAGAGATCAATGCCTTTTAGCACCTCGTTCTTTCCGAATTTTTTATATAGATCCTTAATTTCTATCATGTTGTATGAGTTTCATTCTTGGATTGTTATCCATCAAATCGTCTGGAGTGAATACTGGGGAAACTTTTTCAGAAAAATCTATGATGTCTATAAACAGACTTCGCAGTAAAATTATGGTTTCCGGGGTTCTATTCACTATATATGAAAACAATTTCACAGGGCGGTATGGCACATCGCCAATCCCGTTTTTATCTAGGTCGTAACCTGTGTAGTTGCTCCAATAATTGTTGTCAAATTTATTGTCGTTGATCCGTCCGTTATAAGAGATATCGAACGAGTTATAGAGAAAGTTGTTGTTTATTATTTGATTATCGTAGCAGGCACCTTTCACTCTTATTGCGTAGCCATTACTAGTGAAATCATTGTTGGAGTACACCAAACGGTTACTCCCTTCAACTGTAATCCCAACAGTGTTTTCAATAAATAAGTTGTTTATCATATTGACGTCGTTTACTTCCTTCAACAGCAAACCGTAGGACGCGGTTCCCCAGTTTTTCTTAATAACATTGTTTTCAACTTCCATAAATTTTGAAAACATCAATGCTATTCCTGCTCCGTTGGTTTCAAACACATTATTGATTACATAATTATTGTTACTGAACATAAAATGAAGCCCATAACGCACATTGTTCTTGCTAATATTATTAGTGATTTTTATATTATCCGAAAATTCAAGATAAATTCCATCACGGACTTTCTGAACGTCATTTCCAATTACTTCTACGTTTTTACAATACCATAAGTGGATGGCATTGCCCGAATTGAATTCGGTTACGGCTTCTCCCCTAACCTTGTTATTTAAAACTTTTCCATCGTTGGATTTCTGAAGATAAATTCCGAAAAAAAGTTTTTGGAGTTCTAAATTCTGAATGACGAATCCAGTACTATTTACAACACGTACAGCAGCATAGTCTGTGGTGTAACTTACGCCAACGTTGATTATCTTAAAGCCATCGAGCATAACATTATCTGCGCCAATGGTGATAATCTCACCTTTTGCTTCTCCGTCTATAACAGGCATATCTTCGCCTATCAAGGCGATGCTTTTATTAATTTTTATATTGGCTTCTTTATAAACGCCTTTTTTTACTAAAACAGTGTCGCCTTCTTCAGCTTGAAGCACGCCTTCCTGAATTGTTTTTAAAGGACAAGTGGAACAAACCGTTATTGTTTTTGACCATGCGTTTGTAATGGAAAACAATATAAGCAGAAGAAAAAATATGTGGTGTTTGTTTTTCAAAATGGAGTCAAAATTAATCAATACGAAGTCATTCTCTTGCGAGATAATTAAAAAAAGTTGAAGATACAGAATTTAATGAAATTTCAAGGATTGAAATTTAAGAACTGATGCCTTCGGAAATCGGTAAGATTTCCCGTTTAATAAAAAAAGACTTCAGCAAATCCTGGAGGCTGTCCAGCCATTCAGAAACTGCTGAAGCCATTTTTTTATTTAATAATTTTTAGGTGATCCTGGATTTCTTTCCAGGAGTAACTGTCACCCGTAAATTTTTCTTGGGCCTTTTTTCCCGCTTCTTCATTTAAAAAAGCTGAAAGGTTCGCTCCCATTGGGCTTTGCAATTGTTCGCTGACCAAATAAGAAGCTTTTGTAGCATCTATCAACTCACCGGGTTGGTTAAAATCTGCTACTAAATAGTGCGCCATTTCTGTGTCCTTAAACTCATCTTGTAAAGAGTGAACCATACACTCAATGGCATCATATTTAAAAGCTTTCCCCTTTGCAGTCACCACTTGTGAAGCGTGTTGCCTGTCTACAATAGTCATATTGCAATAGTGACAAGCATCTGAGCCATAATTTATAGGCTGTGGGCTAACGTTGCATGCCGTGAACAACAAAGAAATGAGCAATAATTTTATAATTTTCATAACTCTAAAAATTTAAAGGTTTACCCCTTTCGTCTTAACAAAACGTTTACACGTTTTATTAATTCTCCTTCCCCAGATTGCTTTATGCCTCTCAAGGGGAAGGAGCACTAATTATATTATTTTTTATATTCTTTTTTTCCAACAAAGAAGGCTACTACAGTAAGCATCATTCCTACGAATATCATATAAGCTCCGGTTCCAGGCCAAGAATCAACATCGAAATTCAACATTTTTTGATAGCCAATTAGTGGTGGTTTATACGTCATTGGGGTGCCGTCTAGGTTTTCTAATTTCATAATAGCTTTTGGGTCAAGATCAGTTCCGTAGTCTAGAAGCCATAGGTTAAAATCGTACATTCCCATTATTCCGAGAACAGACATCAACACGAACCAGCCAAAAAACCATTTGTAACTTACTTTACCAAAGAAACCAAGGATTCCTATGATCACTCCAAGAGCCACCATTAGACCTATCACTTTTGGAAACACATTAAACTCCCACATATCTTCCACCTTAGGAATAGTTTTCATCCCTATATAGTGGTTAAGGCCGTCAATATTCTGAATATCAAATTCTTCTACGCCTTGTATTCCTTGTATATAAATATCCATCCCTAGTGGGTCTGGGTATTGAGGCGCGCCCAGCATAATATTCCACAATGGGAATTTAAATAGACCCAATAATAGCAAGGAGCCAATTATCATTATTATTCCTGCTTTTTTCATTTTGTTTAAATTTTAAATCTTAAACTTCAGTGTGTGGTTGGATTCTGGTTTAAGTGTGCGTGCAGATATAATTGCTGATGATTTTTTATAGAATTGAAATGTTTCTACTAATTTTTAAAAAAGACGGGGGAAATCAACAACCCCCGTCTTTACTGAAAATACTATCAATCACTAATCTAGTATTTTCACAACTAAAAACATCTTATTAGTCTTCGCCTAAGCTCCAAGACAATTCGATATTCGAATCAGCTGGGCTTACACGTACATATCCTTGCATTTCTTGGTGAAGTGCAGAACAGAAGTCAGTACAATAGATTGGCCATACCCCTACTTGTTTTGGTTCCCAAACTAAGGTCTCAGTTGCTCCTGGCATAATAAGCAATTCAGCATTATTAGCACCAATTACTGCGAAACCGTGCGGTACGTCAAAATCTTGTTCGTGGTTTGTAATGTGGAAGAACACTTTGTCTCCAACTTTCACACCTTCAATGTTATCAGGGTTAAAGTGGCTTCGAATCATATTCATATAAACATGTACTTCTTTACCTACACGCTCTACCCTAACTTCGCTATCTTGAAGAACCGCATACTTGTGTTTGTTTTCCGCAAGTTTATAGATCTTTCTAGATTTTGGCGCAACCAATTCCGCAGGAATACCAGCGGCATAGTGAGGCTCGCCAATAGTTGGGAAATCTAACAACAGTTCCATTTTATCGCCAGAAATATCGAATAATTGGGCAGACTGTGTAAGTTCCGGACCAGTTGGCAAGTATCTGTCTTTTGTAATCTTGTTCAAGGCTACAAAGTATTTACCAAATGGCTTACGTGAGTTTCCTCCAGGAATCATACCGTGACCTACAGAGTAGAACACTGGCTGACGGTCTAAAACTTCCCAAGTTCCAACTTTCCATTTTACTACTTCAGAAGAGATAAAGAATGTGGTATAAGCATTTCCTTTATCATCAAATTCTGTGTGAAGTGGCCCTAAACCTGGTTGTTTAACAACACCTGCAAGGATATCCTCAAATTTCAAGATTGGAATACCATAAGCTTCGCCATCAAATTTTTTGTTCTCAATAGCATCGAGCATTTTAGTAAAACTGTGCACTGTTAAATCTGCAGAAAGTTTTCCATTACCTACAATATATTCTCCTGTTGGATCAACATCACAACCGTGAGGTGATTTTGGAGTAGGAAGGAAATAAACAGCTCCAGGAACATCCATTGGGTTTACTGTAAGAACTTCAGTCAACATAGTGGAAGTAGCAGTGTGAGTGTGCTCATCCAAAATGTTATGTGCGTACTTAGCAGGAACTTTTTTTCCTCCACCGTTATTCACATACTCTTCAATCTTTTTCCAGTTTACTGCGGCGATAAAATCCTTATCGTTTTGTGAAGCGTTAACTTCTAATAGCGAGTGGGCTTCTTCAGTGTTATAAGTAGTAAAGAAGAACCAACCGTGACTCTTATCACGTCCAGGGTGAGAAAGGTCATAGTTAAATCCTGGCATTATTAGCTGGAATTTAATCCCCATTCTTCCTGTTTCTTGGTCAACACTAATAAACGTAAGCGCTCCTTTAAAGTTACCCTTGTAGTCTTTTATAGACATATCTTTCTGTGGAACTGGTACAGAGAAACGTGTTCCTGCTACCACATACTCGGTATTTTCGGTAATAAAAGAAGAACTGTGGTTACCCGCACTGTTTGGTATTTCGATAATTTCCTCTGTTTTGAAACTCTCTAAACCAATACGTGCAATTCGAGGTGTGTTGTTACCGTTGATAAACACCCAACGGCCATCTAATTCACCGTTTGTTTGTGAAATATCAGGGTGGTGAGAGTCATCCCAAGGCACAAACCCATAAGATGTATTCAACATAGGTTTTGTTTCTTCAGAATATCCCCATCCGTTTTCTGGGTTCTGTGAGAATACAGGAAGAACTTTAAGTAATCGGCCTGATGGCAAGCCGTAAACGCCAAGTTGCCCGCTGAAACCTCCAGACATAAATGCATAGAATTCATCGAGTTCCCCGGGAGCAACATATACTCTTTCCGCGGCGTTGGTAGCCAATCCTCCTTGGGCTCCCTTTTTACCCTTTTGGTTTCCACCATCGTTACAGCTCACCAGTCCGGCAACCATAATTAGGGAGATCAAAATATTAATTGATTTTTTCATTGTTCTATTGTTTAAATTAAATTGTTTAAAAATTAGTTTGCTGGTAAAATCACTTTATCCACTACGTGAACGATCCCGTTTCCTGCAGGAACACTAGCTAGAATTTTAGCGCCGCCCACATATACATCTTCGCCTCTTACTTCAACAGTTACGTCTTCGCCACTTGCTTGTCCCAATTTTTTAAATTTCTTCAAAAAATCCTTTGTATAATTCCCGGGAGTTACGTGGTTCTTTAAGATGTAAGCCAGCTTTTCTTTGTTTTCAGGTTTCAGTAACTCTTCTACTGTTCCTGCTGGCAAAGCTGCAAAAGCTTCGTTGGTAGGCGCGAAGACCATCAAAGGCCCAGCGTTTACAAGTGAGTTTTCTAACCCTGCTGCTTGCACAGCTGCCACTAAGGTAGTGTGGTCTGGCGACCCGATTGCGATCTGAAGCACGTTAGGTGCTGATTCATCATCTTCAATAAAAGCCTGTCCTTTGTTGCTAGACTGGACATCGCTTTGAGTGGAACCTTCTACAGTAGTTCCAGTTTCAGTAGTTGTTTCGTTTTTACAAGCTGAAAACAGAAGTAATGCAGCCGAAACAAATAGTAGTTTAATGGTTGTTTTCATTTTAATCTTGGTTTTTAACCCTTGCAGGATTTGGTTTCCTGCAAGGGCGGGTTGGTTGCTTTAGTGTATATTAAAGTGTTCTAAAATATTCCAATATTGCTCTTGACTGCTCCTCGGTCATGTGTTGGTTTGCCATTGGCGAGCCGTTAAACTCTAACAAAAGGGCATGTGCAAGAGGATCATTTTTGGTCATTCCTTCTGGATCCATAATCATGTTCATAATCCACTCTGGAGTTCTTCTTTCCAAAATGCCTTTTGGAGCAGGACCGATAAACTTTTTATCTGCTTTGTGACAGGCAGTACAATTGGTTTTGAAAAGTTCGGCTCCTTTAGCTGCCATTGCATCATCTATTGTTGCAGGAAGCTCTAGACTTTTAATTGGACCAACCCCTTTGTTTGTTAGATCCACCGTTTCTGAAGGCTTCTCTGTTGAGGCAGGCTCTTCTTTTGGGGTTTCAGTAGCAGCAGGTTTTTGACCAATTTGAATACCTTCATTCTTTTTTTCTTCTTTTCCGCCACAGCTTATCAAAGTTAGGATTGCGATTGCGGCTAGTGATTTCATTATGTTCTTCATAGTTGTTAAAATTAATTTACAGGGCAAAATTAAGGCTCAAAAGAGAAATAGAATATGATTTTCGTCATACAAAAGGAGCATTTTATCCCATAATTAAAAATTATCCCAAATCCTTAAATTTCAAATAAATAATATAAAAAAATACATTTACCGTTATATGATGAAAGTCATTTTTGAAGCGACCCTGAGGGACTATTTTTGATAAATCTCTTTATTATTTCACAATGAAAAATATTCTTTTACCCACAGATTTTTCTGAAAACTCAAAGAATGCCATCAGGTTTGCCATGAGGTTTTTTGAAGGCGAAACCTGCACGTTCCATATTCTCAATTCGCAAAAGCCATCGGGCTACATTACTGCGGACGTACTTTACGGTGCTCCAGGCACTTCGATATATGAAGGTATTTTGAACGACAATAAAATGGAGCTTGAAAAAATGGTTCGATTTTGTGAATCAATTTCTGAAAAGGAAAATTTTACTTTTGTCCCCAAAATTGATTTTGACAATATTGTAGATGCCGTAAACCAAGGGTGAGGATCTCGTCGTGCAGACCTCCTTCGGCGACTCGGGACACACGACGTTCTTCATCAGCACCGAGGCGGACTGGGAGCGCCACGCGGACGAGATCATCCGCGAACCGAAGGTCAAGATCATGAAGCGCATCCGCT
>JAPKFY010000107.1 GCA_026646335.1 Aequorivita sp.
GATTGGCCTTCAGCTCGGGATAGCGCTCGACCACGACCAGCAGCCGGCTCAGCGCCGAGCCGAGATTGTCCTGCGCTTGCTGAAACCGCTGAAACGCTTGCGGGTCGTTGAGCACGTTTTCGGCATTGACTTTATACGTTATTCACTCAGCAATTCACTAAAATAATTGTAAAGCGCTCCCTTAGTAATGACAGAACCCTGCTGGATCAACACAAAAACATCTTTGTTTCTATCGTCTTTGATGGCTTTTGTTGAAGTATAGAGATTTACCGCATCATCGTGCATGTTTTGTTGAAGCCATTTGTAGCCGTATTCTGTTGTAATATCTATATTCTCATCTTCTACTTTTATGGCGATCAATTCCATAAATGCTTCCGAAATGTGAAAAAGCATCATTTGTTTGGGGGAAATGTGTTCCAAATACTTCACCTTGTTTAAAACCCCTTCCCAGATTAAGTCGCTAAAAATATCCAATTCATGTTCAGCTACTTCGGGTTTTTCTACCTTCAGCTTTCTCCACTCATCAGCGGTTATGGTTTGCGTTGCCAGAAAATTTATAAATTCTTGGTGCAGTTCTTCAAACTGTTCTTTTGTTAACCTAGCGTATTTCATATCAGTTGTCTGTTCTCAGTTATCTGTTATCAGTTTTTTATTCTTTGTTCCTAACATCTTTTCTAAGCAGAAAAATTTCTAAATAAAAAACCTTCCCCGAGAACGGGAAAGGTTTTATAAAAATTAATCGTTTTTTTTTAGTTTGCTTCAGAGTTGTCATCCGCTTTAACTTCCGGCTGTGGCTCTGGTTTAGCTTCCGATTTAGCTTTTTTAGCTTCCGGTTTAGCTTCGGCAACCACTTCAAAAGCGAAGGTACTCACAACGTCTCTGTGGAAACGGATGGTAGCATCATATTGACCGGTACGCTTAACAGCTCCACCAGCAACAGCAATGTATTTTTTCTCGATAGAAACACCTTCTTTTTCAAGGGCTTCAGCAAGATCTCCGTTAGTTACTGAACCAAATAATTTATCACCTTCGCCAGTTTTGGCAGTAATTTTAATTTCAAGTCCATTTAGTTTCTCAGCCTGTGTTTTGGCTTCGTCAACTACTTTCTTTTCTTTGAAGGCGCGTTGCTTCAAAGTTTCTGCCAATACTTTTTTAGCCGAAGGGGTTGCAAGTACTGCGTGCCCTTGTGGAATTAAAAAGTTTCTTCCGTAACCGTTTTTCACGCTTACAAGATCATCTGCAAATCCCAGATTTTCTACGTCTTTCTTTAATATAAGTTCCATAATACTTTCTGGTTTTTTATTTTAATAAATCGGCTACGTAAGGCATAAGTGCCAAATGGCGTGCTCTTTTAACGGCAACGGCCACTTTGCGCTGATACTTCAATGAAGTTCCAGTAAGTCTTCTCGGAAGAATTTTACCTTGCTCATTGACAAATTTCAATAAGAAATCTGCGTCTTTATAGTCAACATATTTAATACCAGACCTTTTGAACATGCAATATTTCTTGGTCTTGTTGGTCTCTATGTTGAGCGGAGTAAGATATCTGATCTCTCCGTCTTTTTTTCCTTTTGCTTGTTGTTGTAGTGTGGCCATAATTTATGCTGATTTTTTATCGCGGTTTCTTCTTTTTTCTGCCCAAGCAATTGCGTGCTTATCTAGGCTTACTGAAAGGTAACGCATAAAACGTTCGTCCCTTTTAAATTCAGTTTCTAGTTCGTGTACTACTTCACCATCAACGGTGTACTCAAAAAGGTGATAAAAACCACTTTTTTTGTTCTGAATTGGGTAAGCAAGTTTTTTCAAGCCCCAATTTTCTTTGGATATCATCTTAGCACCTTTAGAAACAAGAATATCTTCATATTTCTTTACTGTTTCCTTTATCTGATCTTCAGATAAAACGGGATTTAAGATGAAAACAGTTTCGTAATGATTCATAAAAAATCTATTAAAATTAATGATTAAACTTTTGGCTTTCTGCCAAGAGGGTGCAAAAATACTATTTTATTTATTATTTTCAAACCTAATTTTAAATAGTCTTTGAAATTATCCATTTTAGACGAAGTGTATAATTTTTTCGATTAAAATCAAAAAAAGTTGCATTTCATCGATTATTTGCATACTATTGTCTTACGCAAAACCTACTATTGTGGAAAAAACAATTCTTAAATGTGCAATTGTGGATGATTCCACGCTGCAAAGGCTTTCAATAGTAAAGCTTATCCAAATGCACCCATCTCTTAAACTTGTTGGAGAGTACAAAAATGCCGTTGAAGCAAAAATGGGTCTCGCCTCTACTGAAATTGACCTTATTTTTCTGGATATAGAAATGCCTATTCTTTCCGGATTTGATCTTTTAGACGATATTCAAAAGAAGCCCCAAGTAATTTTTGTGACCGGTAAAACCAAGTACGCCTTTAAAGCATTCGATTATGATGCGGTAGATTACCTTCGCAAACCCATCGCGAAAGATCGTTTCTTAAATGCCGTTCACAAAGCAATCAATAATTACAAGCTGAAAAACGAAGAAGGTTTTGATGATGAGGATTTTATCTTTGTGAAAAGCAATCTGAAGAAAAGAAAAGTTTTCTTGAACGAATTGCGATACATTGAAGCGTTGGGAGATTACGTAAAATTGGTTACCGAATTCGACTCACTTGTGGTTCTTTCAACCATGAAGGCTTTTCAGGCACTATTGCCAAGTGATCGGTTTTTGCGAATCCACAAATCTTACATTGTGAATTTGGACAAAGTGCAGCGCTACAACAGCAAGACCATTGAATTGGACAAAGACAAACTGCCTTTGAGCCGCAACAGAAAAGCGGATCTTGTTGAAGCATTAGCAGCCACGCAGAACGCCTAATAATTATCTACATCTATATTGACGCGCACACTTGAAAATTCCTTGATGGAATTAAAACTGCGCTGCACGTTTTCTATGTATTTCTTTGTCTTTTCCAACGATTGATTCTTTGGAATTTTGACGAGAAGATTGATAATGTATTTATTTTTTATCCTTCCAATCGGTGGGGGTTCAGGCCCTAAAATATTTTCTTTAAATTGAATCTCTAAAGCTTGGCCAAACCACACTGAAGCTTTTTGAACACGCGCCAAGTTTTTATCCTTAAAAACAATTTTTATGGTTCTGAAAAAAGGCGGGTATTTATAATTGTAGCGTTCTTCCAACTGTTCCTTATACATCGCCTCATAATCATTAACGCTAACTTGTTTCAAGATTTGGTGGTACGGATTGTAAGTCTGTATTAAAACCTTGCCGCGTTTTTGGGTGCGCCCTGCCCTGCCCGATACTTGTTGAAGCAACTGAAAACTGCGTTCATGCGCTCTGAAATCTGGAAAGTTCAGAAGATTGTCGGCGTTCATTACGCCAACGAGACTAATGTTTCTGAAGTCCAGACCTTTGGCAAGCATTTGTGTGCCTACTAAAATATCAATCTCCCCGTTCTCCAACGCCTCGATCAATTTTGAATAGGAATGTTTTCCTTTTGTTGTGTCCTGGTCCATTCTGGCGACTTTGTGATTGGGAAACAACGATTTCAATTCAGTTTCTATCTGTTCGGTTCCAAAACCTTTGGTGTCCAAGGTTTCACTGCCACAAGCAATACAGCTTTGCATCATAGCCATATGATAGCCGCAGTAATGACAGCGCAACTGGTTTTTATGCTGATGAAACGTCAAACTCACATCACAGTTTGGGCACTGTGGTGAAACGCCACAAGTTGTGCATTCAACAACTGGTGAGAAACCTCTTCTATTTTGAAAAAGAATTATTTGTTCCCCATTCTTTAAAACCTCGCGCATTTCTTCCAAAAGCCTATCGCTGAAATGGCCGATCATTTGTTTTTTACGGTTCTTTTCTTTTATATCTACCAATTCAATTTCTGGCATCAACACATTTCCGAAGCGTTTTTTCAAAGTAACCAACCCAAACTTTCCAGATTTTGCGTTGTGGTAACTTTCCAGTGAAGGTGTGGCGGAACCCATCAACAATTTTGCCTTGTGGAGGTTGGCAAGAACAATGGCACTGTCGCGGGCATTATAGCGCGGCGCGGGACTGTATTGCTTGAAGGAAGGTTCGTGTTCTTCATCTACAATAATAAATCCCAAATTTTTGAAAGGAAGGAATAAAGACGAGCGCGCACCAATGACCACTTGCGCTTTGGGTTTTTCGGCAAGCACATTATTCCAAACCTCAACCCTTTCGTTTACGGAAAATTTAGAGTGATAGACCGAAATTCTTTCACCAAAATATTTTTGAAGGCGAGCAATCAATTGGGTAGTTAAAGCTATTTCGGGTAACATATACAAAACCTGTTTTCCGGAAGCGATCATTTCCTCAATCAACCGAACATAGATTTCTGTCTTTCCGCTGGAAGTTACACCGTGGAGCAGCACAACATCGTTATTGGCAAAGGAAGTTTTTATTTCGTCATAAGCTTTTATTTGCGCTTCGTTCAAGGTTTTTATTTCTTGGGAAGCTTCACCGGAGAACTCTACACGATCGTGCTGAATGAAATATTCCTCCAAAACCCCTTTATCGATAAGCGATTTCAACGTTGCCGCAGAGGCTTCGATTTTCTTTTGAAGCGCTGTAGAGCTGATGGGCTTTTTGGTTTGGCTGTTCAGCATAAAAAGATTCATCAATACATCGCGCTGCTTTGGGGCTCGATTCAACGAATCCAATAGTTCGCGGAGGTTTTCTTCGGAAGTATATCTCTGTGAAAGTTTTATGTAGCGTTTCAGTTTTGGCGTGTATTGTTCATAAACCGTTTCCTCAACTTCAACGATCCCTTTTTCAAACAGTTTTTGAATTACCGAAACAACGTTTTTTTTATCGAGAATGGAACGCACATCATTTATATGCAGTGAGGACTGATGCTGAAGGGCTTCAAAGACCAGAAATTCTTCATCAGACAACGATTTTTCATCCCAATTCTTTTCCGTGGATAACTTTATTATCGTTTCGCTTTCCAGTAAAAAAGCACTTGGCAAGGCTGCTTTTATCACTTCACCCAAGGAACACATATAGTAATTTGCCAACCATTCCCAATGCTTTAATTGGAAGTTTGTGATAATAGGCTCTTCATCCAAGATATGGTCTATGGACTTCGTTTCGTAACCTACTGGGGGTTGATCGTGAACTTGATAGACAATCCCTGTATAAACCTTTGATTTTCCAAAGGGAATCGCCACACGCATTCCGGGTTTCAAAAAGGCAGCTTCATCCTTGTTCACGCTATAGGTGAAGGTTTGCTTTAAGGGGATAGGGAGGATGACGTCTATGAAGTACAAGTTATGTGTTATGGGTTATGGGTTATGTTTTTTTTCGGTTTGCTCGCTTTGCTAGTAAAAAAAAGCCACCAAAATTTGGTGGCCTAAAGATACTATTTTTAATATTTTTTAGTTAACGCGCGTCCAGGTTTGTGTTCTTCCCAAAAGTGAGAAACCGATATAACCGCGAACGTCCAATTTGTTGGGGCCATCAAGTTCTATATAGCATTTATAGACCTTGCCGTTGTTTGGATCCGTGATGGTACCGCCATTGTACTCATCGCCATCTTTTTTAAGATCTTTAATGATTACCATCCCGAAAATAGGTTTTCCTTTTTCTGAACCTTCACATTTATCGCAGGTGGCGTTTTTCTTAGCAGGATTCAAAATCTCCACTACTTTCCCATACACTTTCCCGTTCTGTTTGTAGATTTCGACGATTGATTTTTCTTCGCCGGTTTCGTCGTCAAGGGTTTTCCATTTTCCGGTTACGTCCTGTGCCACGGCCGTCATAACGGTAAGGGCAACTAGGGAGAGGGTTAAAAGTATTTTTTTCATAGTTTAAAAATTAGGTTTAACGTTTACATTTTTTCTTTTAGCCGCTTTATGGAAATATTCAATTCAAAACCCAGCAGCAAGAGGTTTGCATTTATCCAAATATATAACATCAAAATCAAAAGTGCACCAATGGAACCGTATAACTCGTTATAATTTGAAAAATTATTGATATAGACACCGAAAAAGTATGTGGTAAGCAGAAACAGCACTGTGGTGGTTACTGCACCAATTGAAAAAAAGCTGGACGACCTACCTTCTTTGGTGCCGAAATAATAGAGCGTGGCAATAACCACATAGATCATTATTACAAAAACAAGAAATTGAAAGAACGAAATCCAGAAAAGATCATTGTCTATATAAGCTCTGGACTGAAGGTCGTGAATGATATATTCTCCATAAAGAATGACCCCAACTGAAGTTAACAACAACAATGCCAAGAAAATTGAAACCACCAGCGCCACAAAATACTGCCTAAAAAAATTGCGGTTGATGTTTACGTGATACGAAAATTCAAACGCACTGAAAATAGCGTTTACGCCATTCGTTGATAGGAATATGGAAAGAAAAAACACAAAGGATATTAAACCTGCCCGGGGATTCACCGCAATATCCGCGATTATTGGATAAAAGAACTGCGTTGTCTGCGCTGGCAATAAGGCTTCCATAAATATAAGAAAGCGAGTTTGAAACCCATCTATGGGGATATAGGGAATAAGGTTTAGCAAAAGCAGTAAAAAAGGAAATAGCGCCAGGAAAAAACTGTAAGCAATGGAACTCGCACGGGGCGAAAAAGAACCTTTCAATATTCCTGTTCCATAAATGTCCAGCAAGTGGTAAAGTGAAAATTCTCCCCCCATACCGGGAAGTTTTATTTTTTTGCTGAACCTTACAAGTTCCCTGATAACGGGAATTTTTATTTCCTTTTCGTCTTCGCTCATTTAACGGCTTTTAAGCTCAGATCCATATTGTAAACGGAATGCGTCAATGCACCGCTGGAAATATAATCCACGCCGCATTCGGCATATTCTCTCGCGGTTTCCAATGTGATGCCTCCGCTGGATTCAGTCAGACATTTTCCGTTGATGAGCTTTACCGCCTTTCGGGTATCCTCATAATTGAAATTGTCTATCAGGATTCTATACACACCATCGGACCGTAATATTTCTTCTATTTCGGCAAGGTTTCTGGCTTCAACTATAATTTTAAGTCCCAGTTGGTTTTCTTTTAAATATTTTTTCGTCTTTTCAATGGCTTTGGTTATTCCGCCGCAAAAGTCTATGTGATTGTCCTTGAGCATTACCATATCATACAAAGCAAAACGGTGGTTCTCCCCGCCTCCAATTTTTACGGCCCACTTTTCCAAAGCACGAATGCCGGGTGTGGTTTTTCGGGTGTCGAGGATTTTGGTATTGGTACCTTCAAGTAGTTTTACGTATTCGTTGGTTTTAGTGGCTATGGCGCTCATACGCTGCATTGCGTTCAGCAATAACCTTTCCGACTTTAGAATAGATTGCGAAAGGCCCGAAACATAGAAACACACATCGCCATACTTTACGGGACTGCCGTCTTTTATTTTTATATCGAGCTCTAGGCCGGGATCTACATATTCAAAAACTTGGCGTGCAAATTCCACTCCAGCGATAATGCCTTCATCTTTTACCAAAAGTTTTGCGGTGCCCCGTGCATCTTCAGAAATACAGGCCAGAGAACTGTGATCGCCATCGCCAACGTCTTCACGGATGGCGTTGGTGATGATGATGTCTATTTCTTTGTTGAATTGTTTTTGTGAAATCATAGCAAGGAAATTTCAGCTAAAATACTTTAAAAAGTTTGAAGGACGAAGTGAGAAGTGGGAAGTAGCAACTTTTATCTTTGTATTTTTAACTTCTGAAAAAGTTTTAATGAAAATAACACTACTCGCCATAGGCAAAACCGACAACAACCAACTGCAAACCTTGATGGACGACTACACCAAAAGGTTGGGGTTTTATGTTTCTTTTGAGATGGAAGTGATTCCGGATGTGAAGAATGCGAAAAATCTTTCTGAGATGCTTCAAAAGCAGGCCGAGGGGGAAAAAATATTGAAGAGAACCAATTCTGCCGATGTATTAATTCTACTTGACGAAAAGGGAAAAACATTTACTTCGGAAGGGTTTGCGGAGTTTCTACAGAAGAAGATGAACAGTGGGTTGAAGAACCTCATCTTTGTGATTGGTGGGCCGTATGGGTTTAGTGAGGCAGTTTATGAACGTGCCAACGGAAAAGTTTCACTTTCTTCTATGACTTTTTCACACCAAATGGTTCGGCTATTTTTTATTGAACAGCTTTATAGGGGGTTTACTATTTTGAGGAATGAACCCTATCATCATCGATAATTAGATTATTAGATTATTAGATTATTAGAATGTTAGATTTTTGGATTGTTGGATTACCACTGGCAATCTATAAAGTCAGTTAGCATGTGGAATAATAGGCCTACTGCTATGATTCTGGTTTTTTTAAAGAATAATAACAATACGTAAACCGCCATTGCCCAATAGGTGTGCAGGGGGTGGAAATTGATGCTGCAACGGCCTGGATCGAAAATTGGAGTGGCGAAGAGGTGATCTACATCTACTAACATTGTGGCGAGCATAATTAGCCACGCTTTCTTCCATTGTTTTCTGAAAAAAATATAGGCTATTAGGCCGGGGACCAAAAGATGCAGGGTGTAATGTACCAGGGTTTGGAGCATGGATGGATTTAAGGTTTTACCATTTTTATCAAAAGTACTATCTGGCCTAAATGGTATGCGTCATGCTGAATAATGCCGTGGATGTGCTGGTAATAAGTAAGCTTGTTTACTGGATATTCATTGATAAAATCGGCTTCGTTGAATTTACTCAGAAAGTAGAGCCATTCCTTTTGAGTAGTTTCCAACGCTTCGAGAGTTTGGCGCCACGCTTCGTCCGAAGTGTCTTCTATCTTTTTTATGTAATTGTTTGATGGAGTTTGGATCACTTCGCCTTGCACTCTTTTTAAGACATTCTCGCGCCAAGAAATGATATGGCTTACTATTTCCCAAATAGTATTGCCGTCTTTTATGGGGCGTTGGTTTGCTTGTATTGGAGTGATTTGCAAAAGTGTGTCCTGCAACGTAACGTCCAGCCAGGGATGGCCGTGATATAAATCTGTAAAAAGGGTTTGGATGCGGTGTGATTCGTTCATTGGTTTGGATTATCTGTGAATGATTCCACATTCAAAGATAACGAAATATTCCAGGAAGATTTTATTGCTATTTGCACGGTTTATATTTCGGTAAAAACTTTAAAAAGTTTAATTTTCAACATTGGAAATGATTTAAAAGAATATATATGAAAAAAATATACGCAGTAGCTCTTTTGTTTTTAGCAACTTCATTTGCGCCAAACATACTATTCGCTCAATGCGGCGATGTAACAATTGAGAGTTTAACAAACCCCGGGCCTTATGACGTTGCCACACTTACCGAAGCCGATGGCATTAGAAATGGCCCGGATTATCAGGGTGCTACAGTATATTATCCCACCAATGCTACACCTCCTTTTGCGAGTATTGCCATTGTCCCTGGATTTTCAGCGCTGCCTTCAAGTGTTGCAGAATGGGGACCGTTCTATGCTTCACACGGAATAGTTACCATTATTATTGGAACCAACTCCCTTTTTGATTTTCCAGAAGAAAGGGCTGTAGCACTTATAGATGCTTTGGAAACAATGCGACAAGAAAATACACGAATCACTTCTCCGCTAGAAAACAGCCTTGACGTAGATAAATTCGCAGTAAGTGGATGGTCTATGGGCGGTGGCGGAGCGCAACGTGCAGCAGTATTGGACAACACGATTAAAGGTGTGGTTGCTTTGTGCCCTTGGCTACCGAACCCTTCCTTAAACCACGACAGTCCTGTGTTAATTTTCAGCGGTCAAAATGATCCTACCGCCCCTCCAGCACAACATGCAGACCTTCATTATGCCGCTACTCCAAACACAACCAACAAATTGCTTTTTGAAATTGCAAATGGAAATCATTCGGTGGCAAATACGCCTAACGGCGGCGATGGTGCTGTGGGTAAAATAGCCCTTTCTTGGCTTAAATTATATCTAGATGATAATGACTGTTATTGTCCGTTATTAACAGAGGAACTCTTGGTTAATCCTCCAGCAGCTTCTAAAGTGCTATCCAGTTTTGAATGTGAGCTAATTGGTATCTCTGAAAACAATTTTGATATAAGCGTATATCCAAACCCCACACAAAACCTAGTGACTTTCAACATTCGGACTGCCGCACAATTTAAAGTGTACTCTGCTCTAGGGCAACTTTTAACAACTGGCGAACTTACCCAAAACGAAAAGCAGATTGACTTTTCAAATTTTTCTAAGGGGATTTATTATTGCCGCCTATCTCACCTTTTTTCCTGTTACCATTAATACCCTGCGCGGCCTGCTTTCACCCCAGCCAACGGCGGTAGAGTTGATGCGTTCTTACGCAGCCAC
>JAPKFY010000108.1 GCA_026646335.1 Aequorivita sp.
GGCCTTCACGTCCTTCTCGCTCGGCGCGCCATCTTCGAGCGAGGCCGAAACCAGCACGTCGTCGAGAATCGTGCCATCTTCCTTACAGATGAGGTTATAGCGCAGTTTGACGCAAAATACGTAAAATTTTCGTTATTAGGATATTAACAGTGTTAAATGGCGCTTTAGGCGACTAATTAGAGATAATAATTAAAAGTAAAATTTTTTATGAAGAAAGGCGACAAGGTTTCGGTGCTGGATGATGCTATTTCGGGCGTGGTTACTGCCGTGAACGGCAATGAGGTAACCATCATAACCCCTGATGGCTTTGAACTGGATTTTGCAAAAAACGAACTTATCGTGATGGATGGTTCCCTATCAAAAAGAGAACTGTCACGGATGGACGATGCTTCGGTTATTTCAGAAAAAGAACATAAAAAACCAGGTAAAACCCAACGCATAAAGCCAAAAGAACGCAGTTTACCACCCATGGAAGTAGATCTGCACATCAACCAATTGGTGCCAAAAGCCCGCGGGATGGACAATTATGAAATGCTCACCATTCAGCTGGACACGGCAAAAAGGCAGTTGGATTTTGCCATTTCAAAACGAATTCAAAAAGTGGTTTTCATCCACGGCGTGGGTGAGGGCGTACTGCGCACGGAGCTGGAATATCTCTTTAACCGTTATGACAATTTGAAATTCTACGATGCCGATTTCCAAAAGTATGGGCGTGGGGCCACAGAAGTTTATATTTATCAGAATCCTAAAAGAGAATAGGAATTAGCGAAGAGCGATTAGGCAAAAAGCAGCTATTTAGATTACCAATTAAACAATTAACCAATTAAACAATTACCTACCTAATTAAACACCGGCGTGGTGGTTTTGGGAATGGTTTCCACATTATTGAGGGTTCCCATGTTCAGAGTTTCCTGGGTAATTTCTTCTTGGCCATTAACTAACACCAAATTTTTCAGGACAATCTTTGCGCTTTTTACGATTTTATAGGTGTGCTGGCGGTATTGGTTTATGTCGTAATCAACGGCTACGGCAGGGTTTAGGTAATCTGCGCCTACGCTGGCATCCGTAACGTCATTTCTGGGGTCTAGATTGCCATCTTTGTCTTCGTTTCGGGTCAGCACGCCGTCGCCGTCATCATCAGGATCTAGGTAATCAGGTGTTCCGTCATTGTCTGTGTCCAGTGGATTTGTGAAGGGATCGTTATCGCCATCGGCATTTTCAATGTCCAGCTCTAGTGCGGTGGGCACATTGTCACCATCGTCGTCAAAATCGTACAGATTTGGAAGGCCATCGCTATCTGTATCCCCATCAAACTCTATATCTGCGGGAACGCCGTCATTGTCATCATAGCCAAAAGTAGTTGTGAATTCCGCAGTGCCCGAAGCAGCTAAATAATCTACGGTAACCCTTGGCAAAGTGGGCGGAATAATGCTGCAAAAGTAGTCGTTGCCCAAGACCCCGTCATAGGTTCGGTAGTTTGCAAAATTGGTGGTGCCATTGAGTATATATGGTTTTGTACCCTCCGTCTTATAAAGGCTGTCCGTTACGGTCAGCTTTAGCGAAAGGCTTTCTAGCGCTTCCGGGTTCACTTTGTAAAACACATAATTGCCTGCAACGCCACAGGTTTTCAGATCGGCATCGTCAAAATTAAAAGTAGTAATAATAATATCGCCGTCATTGCAGCTCTGTAGAAGGATTGTTGCAAAAAAAAGGAAAAGAATTTTTTTCATCTGTATTAAATATTTTGATAGAGGAATGCTTCTGCTGCGCTCAGCCCAGGAATGGCATGCCAAAATTATTCGTCGTTGCTTTGTATTACTTGCGAATGGGGATTTCATTCTTATAAAAATCATCAACAGCTACAAAGTAACGCATTTCTTTTTAACTGAAACGCCGGCAAAACTGATTTAATATGTATTTTTGCGAACCGAAATTTTTGGGCGGAATTTACCCTAAATAGAATAGGGTCACGGCCCAATCTTACTAAAATATTTGCTGAATGAAAAAAGTATATTTTGATAGTGCAGCTACCACCAAGCCAAGAGAGGAAGTGATTAATTGCATTACTGAAGTTTTAAAAACAGAATACGGAAATCCTTCATCTACACATGCTTACGGCAGGTCATCCAAATCATTACTTGAGAATGCCCGTAAGGAAATCGCGAAGCTTTTAAATGTTTCCGCAAGTGAAATAATCTTCACTTCCGGCGGGACGGAGGCCGATAATTTAATACTTAACAGCGCTATACGCGACCTTGGCGTAAAGCGAATTATTTCCAGCCGAATTGAGCATCACGCTGTATTGCATACGTTGGAATGGCTTCAAAAGGAATACAACATTCAGGTAGATTATGTGAATTTAAAGGAATGTGGATATATAGATTTCGAGCATTTAGAACACCTTTTAGCAAATACTACTGAAAAAACCTTGGTGAGCTTGATGCACGTTAACAATGAAATAGGAAACCTTTTGGATTTTAAGCGGGCAGCACTTCTCTGCAAGGATCACAACGCGCTTTTCCACAGTGATACAGTGCAGTCCGTTGGCCATTTTGAATTGGATTTTAAGGAAATACCCATAGATTTTGCTGCTGCTGCTGCACACAAATTTCACGGGCCAAAAGGGGCCGGTTTTGCTTTTATCCGAAAAAACTCTGGGCTTCGGCCTCTAATACACGGTGGTGAGCAGGAGCGCGGAATGCGCGCAGGAACGGAAGCGGTCTACGCAATAGCGGGAATGGCTGAAGCCTTAAAGATTTCCTGTCAAAACCTTGAAAAGGAGCGGAAATATATCACAGAATTAAAAGAATATTTCAAGGAACAGCTTTCAGCGAATTTTCCAGATGTGAAGTTTAATGGCGGGTGTGGAGACAATGAACAAAGCACTTATACGCTGTTGAACGTTTGCCTGCCCATTTCCGCAGAAAAAGCGATGCTGCTTTTGTTTCAGTTAGATTTAAAAGGAATTGCCTGCTCCAAGGGAAGCGCCTGCCAGAGTGGGAGTGAAGGGGGTTCGCATGTTTTGAATGAAATTCTTTCCGATGAAGATTTAGGCAAACCTTCCATTCGTTTTTCCTTTTCCAGTTTCAACAAAAAAGAAGAAGTGGATTATGTGGTGGATGTGTTGAAGGAGTTTATTGATGCTTGATGCTTGTTATTGCATATAGGTTTATTTTATTTTTTGCATAATTTTCCTTCTATTACGTACTCTCCTTCGTCAACAATCATCGTGGATTTATAATAGAAACATTTTCCTTCAATTTTTATTAATTCAGTCATTACGCCACCTGCATTGTTAATGAACTTTTGGCTTTCAGTCAATTCAGCTTTGAATCCATCATAAGTAAGTATATATGTACAATCATCTAACCACTTAATATTTGCATAATGTGGGTCAGTTGGGTATCCTAAATCTTTATATTCTTCAGGAATTTCAGTTATTAATTCAGTTTGTTGATTTCCTTCACGAATAATTCTCCATTCGATTTTTACAGGTTCTAAGACTTCCACATTAAATGTTCCAATTTTAAAATCTTTACAAGTCAATTCTTGCCCGAAACTAATAATTCCAATTAGTGTAAATATTATCAGTAACGTTTTTCTCATTTTGTGTAAAACTTCTACTATTAACCGCTAACAGTTACCATTTAAAACCTTGCAGTAAGCCTCACGTTGAAAACACGTGGCGTTAAATAGTTTGGGATTGCATACTGAACTTTGGTGTAAACATCTCTCACAAAAGTGTTTGTTATAGAGTTCTGCACATCAAATATGTTGAATATCTCCGCGCCAATGCTCAGTTCCTTAAAGGCTTTTAACCAACCGCTATCCCTTAATTTCGTATCATCCACAATTACGTAACTCACACCAAGATCGGCGCGTTTGTAGTCGGGCAAACGGGTTTGATAAAATTGTAAGGGTCTGCATAACTGGGCGATCCGCCAGGAAGACCCGTATTATAAGTAAGGTTTAAATACATTTTAAGTGAAGGAATCACCTTCACGTAATCCTGAAACAACATTGCAAACTTCAAACGTTGGTCCGTAGGGCGGAAGATGTAGCCGCGATCATTAATGTTTTCTTCGGTCTTCATATAACCAAAACTCACCCAGCTTTCCGTGCCAGGAACAAACTCTCCGGCTAATCGCAAATCGAGGCCGTAGGCATAAGCAACAGCGTCGTTATTGGCTTGGTAACGGATGCGGACGTTATCTAAAGTATATGGATTTACGTCTGTTAGATGTTTGTAGTACAATTCAGAATTCAAACGAAACTCACGTTCCCACATTTTGAAGCTATAATCGTTTCCGAAAACAATATGTATTGATTTTTGTGCCTTCACACCAGGCAGAACCGTTCCGGAGGCATCGCGCAATTCCCGATAAAAAGGAGGTTGTTGATATACCCCACCCGACAGACGGAAAAGCATGTCCATTTCCCAATCAGGTTTTAAGGCAACCTGTGCGCGTGGGCTGAAAACAGTTTGTGTTGTGCTAGCTATATTCATGCCGCTCACAGTCCAATTATGTGCGCGAACGCCAGCATTCAGCCAAAGATCACTGCTTCCAAGATTCGTTTTTCGGCTCCATTGTGCATAACCTGAAAAACGGTCAATCTGTACGTCATTGTATGCACGAACATTTGTGTAAGGCACAATAGGCGAAGTGTTTGGATCGTAAGGTTGGTTGTTCGGAGGAAAAATTGGCGGACGGATAGAAAACCCTGCCGAGTCAATAATTTCATATTCCTGAACACGGTCACGAATATCCTCACGGGTATATTTGATGCCGTATTCAATCTTGTTTTCTTCTATGGAAAAGTTTCCTTTGTGCTCTACGTTTAGAATTAGAGCGTCCAAATCATTACGCGCGTGGGTGAGTTGACTTCCAATACCGCGGGTAAATTCAACCGTACCTAAATCCTGGCTGCCAATATCTGTGTTAACTTCCCCTAAACGGTACTCGGCGAGAATGTCATAATATTCCTGTTCCGTAGTTTGGTATAGTGAGGCAATAAATTTTGCCGTATAATTATCTGAAACTACCCAGGTAGATTTTAAAGCACCGAAATAGGTGTTGTAACGGTCTTCTTCACGGCCTTCATAAAATACAAGCAGGGCGATAGGGTCTGTAATGGTTCCGAAGTTTGTTTGTCTCGTTAAAGGCCTGTAATTGTATTGGTTTATGGAAATATTACCCAAGAAGCTAAGCTCAAATTTATTGCTCAACTTATAGGTTAAATACGTTTGTGCATCTGCAAACCTTGGTTGATAGTTGGTTTCGGTTTCTTTGGCCTGTACTAAAAGACTGTTGTCGCGATAACGGATCCCTAAAATCCCAGAAAGGCGTCCATTTTTAGAAATTCCTTCAGCAGAACCGCTAACACCTAAAAGACTTGCGTCTATAGTTGCGCCAAAATCAACTGGTCTGCGGTATGTAATGTCCAAAACCGAGGAAAGTTTGTCGCCGTATTTCGCCTGAAAACCACCAGCGGAAAATTCAACATTGCTTGTAAGATCGCTATTTACGAAGCTCAATCCTTCCTGTTGCCCGCTTCTGATAAGAAAGGGACGATATACTTCAATTTCGTTTACATAAACCAAGTTTTCGTCATAATTTCCACCGCGAACTGCGTATTGCGTGCTCAATTCGTCATTGCCGTTAACTCCGGGAAGTGATTTTAAGAGGTTTTCAACACCTGCATTGGCACCCACCATTTTGCGGATCACTTCGGGCGAAATGGTTGTAACTCCCTCCACACGTTTGTTTTCACGACCTGTAATTATCACTTCGCTAATTTGCTCAATACTGGTATTCATTACCGGATTCAGCTCATAATCTTCGTTGGGCGAAAGGTTTACCGTAATCTGCACTTTTTTGTGGCTAAGGTGTGAAAACGTAATAGTTACATCTTCTTTGGAAGGAATTTCCAACAGATAAAACCCATTAAAATCTGAAATGGTCCCAGTGTCCTTATAAGTTACATTGGCCCCATAAACGGGTATATTGTTTTCGTCAAGAATGATTCCTTTAATAACGGCTTTTTGGGCAAACACAACGGTTGCGAAGAAAAAGAAAAGGAGTGTAAGCGGGAGTTTTATTGTTTTCAAAAGCAAGGGTTAGGGTTGTTTTCTGAAAAATTTTGCTTCAAATGTAGCACTATTTCCAACATTATCTATTACTATAAGTTTGAAATTGTTCTCGGTTTCCAAATTTATATTATCATTGAAATTATAAGTTAGAACGTCTTTTTTGTAATCATATTCCATCAAGATGAATTTTTCATTGATGGTTCCCCTGTAAGAACTGATACCGCTCAAATCGTCAGTTATTTTCACTTGAAGAAAATTTTGGTTGCTGATCCATTTTCCTTCGGCAAAGTTTACGGGCTTTACATTAGGTGGTGTTGTGTCAATAGCAACGGTGTAGCTCCCAAAAGTTCTGGTTTTCGCCGTTATTTTGTCGCCGTTGCGCGTTGTGGAAGTGTAATAGGGCTGTCCTTTATAATTAAGTCTTCCAATGTAAAGTTTGTCCTTATCTATTTCAGTGTAGTTTGAAATATCAGCTGTGATTGAAATATTGGAATGTATAGGAATCAAATCTTCGTGGAATTTCAAAATATCGCCCTCATCTTTTATATCTAAATAAGTGTCTTCATATAAACTATTTGCAGGAATATAAATACTGAATTTACCTTTGGTTATGGACGTGGCGTGGTCTGCAAAAATATAGTCTTCTGTTTTTTCAACTTTTTTAGGGTCTGATATCTCCATCTTCTTTCCTTCAATAGGAATTGACACCTGCATAGTGTTTCCTTTAAAATCTTGAACTTCTATTGTGTAAATTGAAGATAGGCTGTCTTTGACGGTAATATAGCCATTATCGTCTTCCTTTGTAATGATGCTCAAAGGATTGTTTGTCTGCCTAAAAAGTTTTTGGACCATGCTTTTATTGGTTTCATAATAATTGTAATCCGTATACCGATTCAAATAGCGCGTTTCAGAAAAATCAAATTTATTGAAGAGTACTTCAAACTTTTCAGTGCCGTTGAACCGCGTATTAATTTTATAGGAACCATTTTTGTTTGAAGCTCCGTCCTGTTGGTCAAAAGTGGTTATTCCGAAGCCAATTTTACCATAAGCGGTTAGGCTTTCGGTTTTATAGTTACCGTCCTTTTGTTTTATGAGTCTTAGTTTTGTTCGGTTTTGACTTTGGTTTACGTGTGCATCCTCGCCAAAGGAGTATGCAAAAACGGCACTCACAATTGGAGTTTTAGAATCTGGAATCTGAATTCCAAAAAGTAGTGGATTCATAGGTCTTTGTGAAGAATCTCGTATTTCGAAATGTAAATGTGGGCCGCCACTGCCACCTGTATTTCCGGTATAGGCAATTAGGTCACCTTTTTTAACGGACAAAAGCGCTTTTTCTGGAAAAAGTTCAACTTCAAAAGTCTCTTTTTTATACTGGGTGTCTTTCACATATTTTTCAATATCGCCAGCAAAGCTACGTAAATGGCCATAAACAGAAGTGTAACCGTTCGGGTGAAGAATATAGAGTGCCTTCCCGTAGCCATAGTGCTGCACGTTGATGCGGCTTACATAACCATCTGCTGGGGCATAAACCGGAAGTCCTTCCCGTTGTTCCGTTTTAATGTCCAGACCGCTGTGAAAATGGTTGGCGCGCATTTCGCCAAAATTGCCCGCTAGGACCATATTGATATCCATCGGGTTGGAAAAATAATCTGTGGGGATGTCATTTTGGCTGTACGCAAACCCACCAAAAAGCAGGAGCATTGATAAAAATTTCTTCATTGTGTAAAAATAAGAATACGCTATGACTAAAAGGGGAGAGGGGATGATTTATTGTACTATTATTCAATATTACAAAAAATAATGGAAAACTGCTTGCTTATTAGGGATGGTATGCTAACTTTGTGAAAGAAGTATTGAACACAGATTTTAATGAGTAATCTTTCTGAAATAGTTGATTCTCTTGAAAATAGGATTGGCAAACTGCTTAAAAGGCACGAAAAATTAAAAAAAGCCAATGCTGAATTGGAAGAAGAACTAACCGTTTTGAAATCGAAACAGGAACAATTTGAAAATGAAATTGAAATTTGGACCGAAAAATGTAACTCATTAAAACTGGCAAATTCAATGCTCGGCAGCGACCAGCATAAACGAGAAACTAAACTCAAGATAAACGCTCTAGTTCGGGAAATTGACCATTGCATAAGCCAGCTTTCCGAATAAAAATATAACAATGGCCGAACCATTAAAAATAAAACTATCTATTGCAGACAGGGTTTACCCCTTGACCATCAGTCCCTCACAGGAAGAGGGATTGCGGTTGGCGACCAAGAAGATAGAAGAAATGATTAAAAAGTTCGAGCAAAGTTATGCCGTCCGTGACAAACAGGATGTATTGGCCATGTGTGCCCTCCAGTTTGCCGCCCAGGTAGAGCAAAAACAAATTGATAAATCTAGCGACACACAGGAAACAGAAGCAAAGCTAAAAGCTTTGGACCGTTTGTTGCAGGAGCAATTATCATAACGTTCTTTAAATTAAATAAGGTACTGCCTACATTAATACTAATTTTGGTAAACTCAACAGGAATTCTTTAAAAAGGGTGAGTTGAAGTTGTAAAAGCGAGCCGTCTTTGAGCGGATACTTGACCAGCTTATTAACCCTAAACATTTTTTAAGGAGTTTATTCAAAATAACAATATTGATGTAGGCTTTTTTTATACATATAAATCAACGAAAAATGGACATCATAACTATAATAATTAGTGCTATCGTTGGTATTGCGATTGGATTTTTTATTGCAAAAATACTGGAGCGAAACAACGCTTCCCAGCTTATAACAAGAGCAAAAAAGAGCGCATTATCAATACTGAAAGAAGCTAAATCTGAAGCTGAAACGATAAAAAAAGATAAAATACTTCAGGCCAAAGAGAAGTTTTTGGAAATGAAATCTGAACATGAAAAAGTAATTCTAAACCGTGACAAGAAGATTTCGGAAGCAGAAAAAAGAATTCGCGATAAAGAATCACAGGTTTCCAGCGAACTCGCAAAATCGAAAAAACTAAATACTGACCTTGAAGAAAAACAAGCCGATTACGACGAGCGGATTTTAATACTTGAAAAAAAGCAAAGCGAGGTAGAGAGAATGCACCGCAGCCAAGTTGAGCAACTGGAAGTAATCAGTAGTCTATCTGCAGAAGATGCGAAAGCACAGTTGATGCAAAGCTTGAAAGACGAAGCCAAATCACAAGCAATGGCATATGTGCAAACTTCTATGGAAGAAGCTAAAATGACTGCGCAGCAGGAAGCCAAAAAGATTATTATCAATACCATTCAACGTATCGGAACCGAAGAAGCTGTTGAAAACTGTGTTTCAGTCTTCAACCTTGAAAGTGACGACGTAAAAGGTAGAATCATTGGTCGTGAAGGACGAAACATCCGCGCCATTGAGGCCGCAACGGGTGTTGAGATTATTGTTGACGATACTCCGGAAGCGATTATCCTTTCCTGTTTTGATTCCGTAAGAAGGGAAATTGCACGCTTGTCACTACACAAATTGGTTACTGACGGACGTATTCACCCAGCACGTATTGAGGAAGTGGTCCAAAAAACCACCAAACAAATAGAGGAAGAAATCATTGAAGTGGGTAAAAGAACCGTTATCGAATTAGGAATACACGGTTTGCATCCAGAGCTTATTAAAGCAGTGGGACGAATGAAGTATCGTTCGTCTTACGGACAAAACCTTTTGCATCACTCCCGCGAGGTTGCAAGACTTTGTGGCGTTATGGCTGCAGAGCTTGGATTGAACGCTAAGCTTGCAAAACGAGCTGGATTGCTTCACGATATTGGAAAGGTTCCAGAAATGGAAACCGAAATGCCACACGCGCTTTTAGGAATGCAATGGGCTGAGAAATACGGTGAAAAACCAGAAGTGTGTAACGCCATTGGGGCTCACCACGACGAAATAGAAATGACTGGATTGCTATCGCCAATTGTTCAGGTTTGTGATGCTATTAGCGGCGCGAGACCTGGAGCAAGACGTCAAGTGCTGGACTCTTACATTCAGCGGTTGAAGGATTTAGAGGATATCGCTTTTGGATTTGGTGGTGTTAATAAAGCTTATGCAATCCAAGCCGGACGCGAACTTCGCGTGATGGTCGAAAGCGATAAAGTGAGCGATGAAAAAGCCGCACAGCTTTCGTTTGAAATCTCACAAAAGATACAAACGGATATGACCTATCCTGGACAAGTGAAGGTTACCGTTATTCGTGAAACGAGAGCGGTTAACATAGCGAAGTAAAGGCCCCCGGGGCCCCGGAACTCTTACTCAAACTCTATAAAAAAGCTCCAAAAGGAGCTTTTTGGTTTTTCACAGCAATGGCATTCCCCTTCGGTGGCTAGGGGGCTTCCTTTCTGGGATGATACCGGTTAATGACCTCCGTTAAATGTTTTCGGTCTATATGTGTGTAGATTTCTGTGGTGGTGATGCTTTCGTGGCCGAGCATTTGTTGGATGGCACTTAGGTCTGCGCCATTTTCCAAAAGGTGTGTGGCGAAGGAGTGCCGAAAGGTGTGGGGGCTGATGGTTTTGCGGATGCCGGCTTTTTCCGCCAAGCGTTTTACGATTGTAAAAATCATTGCCCGCGTCAGTGGCTTTCCACGTTGGTTCAAGAAAACGGTATCTTTCGCCATAGGATGGATTTCTTGGTGAACGCGGATTTCTTTCCTATAAATATTGATATATTTTTCGGTTGTAGGTCCGATGGGCACTAAGCGTTGCTTATCGCCTTTACCAGTTACTTTAATGAATCCTTCTTCAAAATAGAGATCGGAGATCTTAAGGCTTGTAAGTTCTGAAACACGCAGGCCGCAGCCATAAAGTGTTTCTAAGATTGCTCGGTTGCGTTCCCCTTGTTTTGAGCCTAAATCTATTGCGCTTATGAGGGCGTCTATTTCTTCAACAGCCAAAGTATCTGGCAATTTTCTTCCCAGTTTTGGAGACTCAATCAACTCTAAGGGATTTGTTTTTCTGTAATCTTCAAAAATAAGGTAGTTGAAAAAACCTTTCAGTCCTGAAATGAGCCGGCTTTGGGAGCGGGGATTTACTTTTTTCGCAGTGTCATAGATGAATTGTTGGAGTGTTTCTTCAGCAATGGACATGGGAGAAATTTCCATTTCATTGGTTTCCAACCAGCGCATCAGTTTTTTTACATCCAAAGAATAGTTGATGATGGAGTTTTCTGAAAGTCCGCGCTCCAAGCGCAGGTAGTTTTGGTAATCCTTTAAAACTTGTTGCCACTTCATCCCGCTATATTACCACTAAAAACAATAGTTAACAAAAAACTAAATGTATTTTAAGGCATAACATTAAAGGTATCTTTACGTTTGAATTTAAATCTTAAAAACTCACTATTATGAAAAAATTGATTGTAGCAGTTATTACGTTATTTATTGGAACCACTGTTTTTTCACAGGAAATTGATCTTGGGGTGAAGGCAGGGGTTAACTTTTCACAAATTTCTGGCATTGATAATCTTTCAAATAAAACAGGTTTTCAGGCCGGGGTTTTTGCAGGAATAAAGTTTACGGATAGGATAGGGATTCAAGCAGATGTTTTGTACTCGCAGCAAGGAGCTGAGTTTGATGCTGGAAAATTTGATCTAAACTACGTGAACATTCCTGTGGTGGCGAAGATATATCTTATAAAAGGTTTAAACCTTCAAGCTGGGCCGCAGTTCGGTTTTATTGTAAAGGACGAGGTTTATCAACCAGGCAATGGCGGTGGTCTTTTCAAGGAAAATGCTGAAAAGAGCGATATTTCTGGGATAGTTGGCGCAGGATATGATTTCCCTTTTGGAATTAGATTGGACGCTCGCTATAGCTTTGGGTTCACGGACGCCTTGGGATATACTGAAAGTAAGAACAATGTATTTTCTGCAGCTTTAGGTTATTCTTTCCTATAAAAATTTAAACTATCGAATAATAAAACCGCCTTGTTTGGGCGGTTTTTTTGTGTAATAATTAAGAGGAAACTTTGGAAAAGCTTAAAGTTAGGTTGTTTTTTCGTTAAAGATTATTAAAAGATAGTATAGCGTGGTTTTGTTATTATGTTCTTTGAGTAGTTAACGAAAAAAATCAAAATAAATATGAAAAAGTTATTTTTTATTACAGCAATTACAATTATGTCAATATCCGCAGTCAAAGCCCAAGAAGTTAGAATTGGAGCTAAAGCTGGTGTGAATTTCTCCAATTTTAGTGGCGATATAGACGATGCGAAATCTAGAACAGGATTTCACATTGGGGGATTGGTTGAGATTCCTATTACTGAAAAGTTCTCCGTACAACCTGAAATTTTGTATTCTGCCCAAGGCGCAGAATACAGAGATGCAGGAACCGAAGCAGGTGTAGATTATTCTTACAATTATACTGAGAAGTTGGACTATATTCAAGTCCCTATTATGGCAAAGTTTTATGTTGCTGATGGTTTTGCAATAGAGGCCGGACCACAGGTGGGCTTCTTGGCTTCTTCAAAAGGAGAATACGAAGGTACGCTTGGAGGCATAACTGTTTCTGGAGAAGAGGATCTAGATGACATTGCCAGTATTGATCTTTCTGCTGCTGCTGGGGTTTCTTATAGACTGCCTATGGGAGTATTTTTTGGAGCCCGTTATAATTATGGTTTTACCAATGTGAATGACGGCGGCAATGCAGATGATTTTAAATATAATAACAATGTTATTCAATTATCAGCAGGTTATTCGTTTTAATGAAATAAAATATTTAAGATCGTCTAAAATTATTGAAGCCGCCCGAAATGGGTGGCTTTTTTGTAAGAATTTAAGAATATATTACTTTGTAATTGTAAATAATATAGATTTGTCGTTTATTAGCAGCGTTTAACCAATTAAATGTTGAATTATGAAAAAAATCTTACTTTTTGCTGCAGTAGCAATATTCATGTTCACAGCGGCCCAATCTCAAGAATTGCGTATTGGTTTCAAAGCGGGTGTAAACCTTTCTTCACTTGTAGGAGAAAACACTGATGATTACGAAATGCGTCCTGGATTTCATATTGGCGGTTTAGTTGAAATACCAATTTCTGAAAAGTTTGCAGTACAGCCCGAACTTTTATATTCCTCTCAAGGAGCTAAACTAGAGTTTAATCTAACTGATTATGGGATTACATCTAATTATATAACTAAGATTAAATTAGATTACATTAACATTCCAATTATTGCGAAATATTATGTAATTGAAGGTCTTAGCTTAGAAGCAGGGCCACAATTAGGAATTCTTGTTAATGCCGAGAATAAATATGAAGTATCTGGAGGCGGCTTATCGGAATCTAACGCTGAAGGTGTAAAAGATAATTACAATACTTTTGACATAGGGTTTGCATTAGGAGCAGCTTACCGTCTTAGCAAGGGTATTTTCTTCAGTGCCCGCTATGTTATTGGAATAGGAGATGTAGCTGGTGACATAGAACATGAACTTGGGTCCGGTGTTATAGAATTGGAGACTTTCAAACAACGCAATAATGTATTCCAAGTTTCAGCAGGATTTTCTTTCTAGAATCATATTGAATTATTTTATAAATGCAGGGACATTGTTCCTACTTTTTTTGTTTGCTTCATTTGTAGCGAATTCGTTTTAATTGATTCCAAGAAATTTTTAAAACCTATAAAAATAGATGAACAGTATTAAGAATGGTATGCTATCGCCAAATTCTAAACCAAAGTTGCTAAATACTAAATGGCTGTTGTTCGCATCTTCTATGATAAATATATTTGTAGCTTTTTAGTGAAAACAAATTGTAGTCTTGAATTGCCATTTTGAATTCATTATATTACATATGTTGTAGATTTTGTAACATATAATTATTTTAGATAGAAACATTAACTATATATTTGAATAGACAATTTTGTCAAAAACCTTAAATCTTATTTATTGTTTGCAGATAATATCGCTTGCGCCGGTAATCCGGCTATGCGCTACGGTAACGACGCCTTCCGC
>JAPKFY010000109.1 GCA_026646335.1 Aequorivita sp.
TCTTCGCCCGCTCCCTTTGCCGCATCAACGTCTTTGCTCATGGCTTCTCCTTCTCCGCCATTTGCCGTCGGAGTCTGATCAAGACAGGGTGATAAAGCTGCTAAAATGAAGATTTTTTTGGAAAACCGCTGGTTTTTGTTGATCGTGCTCGCACTTACTTGGGGCAGTTCCTTTATTTTAATAAAGAAATCGCTGCTGGTCTTTTCTCCGTATGAAATTGGGGCCTTTAGGGTAGGGGTTTCGGGTTTAATTTTGTGTTATATTGGTTTTCCAGCGCTTCGGAAAATGACAAGGAACACATTATTTTGGATGGTACTTGCGGGTTTCTTCGGAAATTTTTTGCCAATGTATCTTTTTCCCATTGCGCAAACTCGTGTAAGCAGTTCACTTGCTGGAATCCTGGATTCTTTGGTGCCAATTTTCGTGCTAATTTTAGGATTTTTTCTCTTCGGAATAAAGACCAAAAGGTTGCAGGTTTTTGGGGCGGTTATTGGCTTCGCCGGTGCTGTAATGTTGATGTACTTTTCCGAAGCCACTTCGGAAGAATCAAAATTAGGATATGCACTTTTGGTGGTTTTGGCGACAGCTTGTTATGGCGCCGCAGGGCTTATTATAAAAGAAAAATTACAGCATGTTCCTTCAGTAAAACTTTCTAGCGCTGTATTTTCAATTTGGATGATTCCCTCGTTGGCGATATTATTCTTTTCTGGATTTTTTCACGATATAGAAAATAATCCAAGCACTTGGGAAGCTTTGGGGTATTTAAGTATTTTAACTGTTATGGGTACGGCCATCGCAGTGATGCTGTATTATAAATTGATTCAGCAAACTTCTGCAGTTTTTGCAAGTACGGTTACTTATCTATTGCCTTTGGTTGCCGTGGTCTGGGGTTTATTGGATGGTGAAAAATTTAGTATGTGGTATGTAATAGGCGGATTGCTTATCTTGTGGGGAATTTATTTGATACGGGAGAAGAAGAAAGATATTCAAACAATCCCAAGGTAATTCTAGTTTGAACTGAGATAGAAATAATAAATATATTTTAGTGTATATGACAGATTTTTTTGAAGCACACAAAACGCAAATTATTTATGCATCGTTGGTTGTTAGTGCCATCCTTATCCTTCGGTTGTTAACCAATCTACTTTACAAATGGTTACTCAAGAAGGAACATGAAAAATATCCACATCAAAAGCCGACTGCCCTGAATTGGGTGAAGAGAATTCTAAATGCACTTTGGCTTGTTTTGGGTTTTATAGCCTTAAGTTTTCTTTTTGTAAATGAAGAGAAATACGCCGCACTTCAGCACAATTTCCAATTGATCCTTTATTTGGGAATCGTGGCCGTTGTAACTATAGTGGGCGCTGCTTCCGCTAATATTTGGTTCCGCGTGAGTATTCAGCGAAAAATCGAAAATTCAGAAGACCCTACGAGTTTCAAATTCTTGAGGTACGTTGCTATTATTGGAATATATACGCTAGGTGTTCTTTTTGCACTCTTGGCGTTTCCCTCTCTAAAAGGGGTGGCACAGACCGCTCTTGGTGGGGCGGGGATAATTGCGTTGATTGCCGGGGTATCCTCACAGGAAGCATTGGCAAATTTGGTGGGTGGGGTGTTTATCATTTCTTTTAAACCATTTAGAATCGGAGATGTTATAAAAATAACCGATACAATGGTGGGCACCGTTACAGATATTACCCTCCGCCATACGGTGATACGAAATTTTGAAAACAAAATGATCGTCATTCCCAACGCTATCATTAACAAAGAGAAACTTATCAATTACGATTTGGGCGAACTTAAGATTTGTGAACGAATAGAAATAGGGATATCCTACGACAGTGATATTGATCTCGCCAAAAAAATTATGAAGGAAGAATGTGAAATGCATCCTTTAATTCTGGACAACCGTTCTGAAATTGATGTTTTGAACGGTCTGCCAATTGTAAGGGTTGCGTTGATTTCATTAAATGATTCATCAGTTACCATTCGGGCTTGGGCTTGGGCGCGCGATTATTCTGATTCCTTTAAGATGCGCTGTGATTTACTGGAATCAATTAAAAAACGCTTTGACAGCGAAGGGATTGAAATACCATTTCCATATAGAACCGTAGTCTTCAAAAATTCTGATGCGGAGAAAAAAACTGATGAAAATACTTCTGAAAAAAAAGTTCATAATAAATGAAACAGTGGTCAAAAAAGAATGAAACATTGATAAAAGTACTGTTCGTCCTTTGTATGGTATTTTGCATTTTGGGCTATGTTAACAGCCCCGTGGCTTTAGTGGGTGGATTTCTTTTTTCATATTTCTTAGGAAATCCATTTCTAACACTTAACAGTAAGGCGGTTAACTGGCTCTTGAAAATTGCAGTAGTCGGTTTGGGTTTCGGCATGAATTTAAAAGAAACCTTGGCTGCGGGAAAAGACGGGTTTATATTGACCGTGTTTTCAATTACTATAACCTTGGTTCTTGGTTATTTTTTGGGAAGACTTTTAAAAATGAACCGAAAAAGCAGCCATCTTATCAGTTCCGGAACCGCTATTTGTGGTGGAAGTGCAATTGCTGCCGTTGCACCGGTCATCAATGCTTCTGAAAAAGATATTTCAATTTCTTTGGGCGTAATATTTCTGTTGAATTCAATCGCTTTGATTGTTTTTCCGCCTCTTGGACATTTGTTTGGGTTGAGCCAACACGAGTTTGGACTTTGGTGTGCCATCGCCATTCACGACACCAGTTCAGTGGTTGGGGCGGCCTATGCTTTTGGGGAAGAAGCTTTAAAAGTTGCAACTACGGTCAAGTTGGCGAGAGCGCTTTGGATAATTCCGCTTTCATTGCTTTCTGTATTTCTGTTTAAAGGAAAAGGGAAAAGTATAAAAATACCATATTTCATCTTTCTCTTTATTTTGGCAATCATTTTGAACAGCTATCTTGCCATTCCTGACGCTATTACCGGAAGCATTACCAGTATTTCAAAATCATTATTGGTGCTTACCTTGTTCCTTATTGGTGCCGGGCTTTCGCTGGACAAAATAAAATCTGCCGGCTGGAAACCAATGATTCTAGGAGTTTCGCTTTGGATTTTTATTTCTATCAGCTCAATTTTAGCGATTATTTCGCTTTAATGAACTTCGATATAACCAAAAAAGACACCCGAAAGTGTCTTTTTGATTTAGTCGGGATGAACTTGCTTTGATTGTGGGAACGGCACAACAAAACCACTTTCGGAGTGGTTTTGTTGCACTACCCCCTCCCCAAAAAAAAGAAGACACCTTAAAAGATGTCTTCTTTAAAAAAATGTCGGGATGACAAGATTTGAACTTGCGACCCCACGCCCCCCAGACGTGTACGCTACCAGGCTGCGCTACATCCCGAATTCCAAATTCTAAATTCCAAAAATGGAACGGCAAAAATAACCAAATTATAAAGTTTGGCAAATACATTTATTATTAATGTTGGTTTCAAAATAACTTGTTCCAAAGAGGGATAATAATTCTTCATAACTTTTAGAGGCACATTCTATCTAAAGTTGTTATTTTTACCATTCGAAAAAAATATTGAAGAAATACAATCATGAGCGAAACTATTGAAAGAATAAAATGCCTAATCATTGGCTCAGGGCCAGCGGGGTACACTGCTGCCATTTATGCTGCACGTGCCGATCTGAAACCTGTTTTGTATACAGGAATGGAACCTGGCGGACAGTTGACAACCACTACGGAAGTTGACAACTTTCCCGGTTACCCCGAAGGAATTGACGGCCCAACAATGATGATCCAATTACAGCAACAAGCCGAAAGATTCGGAACAGAAGTGCGAATTGGGATGGTGACCAATGTTGAGTTTAGCAGTCAAATAGGAGGGATTCATAAAATTACGGTGGACAATGCTACGAAACTTGAAGCCGAAACAGTAATAATTTCAACAGGTGCAACTGCAAAATATTTGGGCATTCCAAGTGAACAAAAATTGCGTGGCGGCGGGGTTTCTGCCTGTGCCGTTTGCGATGGTTTTTTCTATAAAAACCAGGATGTGGCGATAGTTGGAGCGGGAGATACCGCAGCAGAAGAAGCTACCTATTTGGCTAACATTTGCAATAAAGTAACCATGCTTGTTCGAAAAGACTTTATGCGTGCTTCAAAAGCAATGCAGCACAGGGTGGAAAACACCAAAAATCTGGAAGTGCTTTACAACACCGAAGTTGATGAAGTTTTGGGCGATCAAGTAGTGGAAGGTTTACGAATGGTGAACAATAAAACTGGTGAAAAGAGTGAAATAGCAATCACTGGTCTTTTCATCGCTATTGGTCATAAACCTAATACAGATATCTTCAAAGGACAGTTGGATATGGATGATACTGGCTATATAATAACCAAAGGAAAAACTACTAAAACGAATATGCCTGGCGTTTTTGCGAGCGGTGATGTGCAGGATAAAGAATACCGTCAAGCCGTTACTGCTGCGGGCACTGGCTGTATGGCAGCTTTGGATGCGGAACGTTACCTAGCTACAATTGAAACTGAAGTTACTGCGTAACAAACTCTCTCAAAATATGAAATAAAAAAGCCGCTGTTGAAGCGGCTTTTTTATTTCTCTATAAATCATCAACTTATAATTTCGTAAACGTCAGCAATTTGATATCACCGTTTCCTCCGCTTATATCTTGAAGTTCGATTTTGGAATTGCTTTCGGAAACAATATCCCAATCGTCGTTAATTTCATCAAAAGGAGTTGTTTCACTAAACTGCAGTACCAATTCTTCAGAGCTACTGGAAGTATTATCATAGACCCAGCTGCCATTCTCGGTAAAAAGATCATTCTGCGCCACAACGGTACCATCTTCATTAAAGGAGAAAACGAAACTTTCAAAATCTACCGTATGGTCTGATTGGCCATCAATTAATTTACTCACCTTCCATTCACCTTGCGGTAGGGTGGTTTTAATTTGTTCAAACTCGTTGGTATTCACATTGCCAGAGTCATCATTAGAACTACAGGATGCAAATGAAACTATTGTTAATAATATCAGTATTCTTTTCATAATTTTTATTTTTTCCAAAGATGTAGTATTAACGAAGAAAACCTCTTAAAATTATTATAAATGAACAAAGGCCTAACAGAGTTTTGTGAAACTGTTGGGCCTTTTTGGCAATTCGGGATTTATAAAATAAAGTATTGTCGATAGCTTTACATTTTGTTTACATTGCCCGAATGATTTTTGTTTGAATTCACAGAAACGGGATTTCCGTAATAATTGATATTGCCGCCACTGCTAACGTGGGTTTCAAGTTTTTCCAGTACGTTCACGGTTACTTCGGCACCGCTGGAAGCTTCGGCATTGCAATTTAGCACTAAAAGTTCTTTTGCATCCAATTCACTTCCGCTTGACGCATCTGCATTTAAAGATGTAGCTTTTCCTGAAATCTTTAAATCTGCGCCACTGCTGGTTTTTGCTGTTAAGTCCTGCGCAAAAACTTCCACTTCCAACTCTGCCCCGCTACTGCTTTTAAGCGTCAGGTTTTGACTTTTTATCACAGAATTTCCAGTAACATCGGCGCCGCTGCTTGCTTCAATATTTGTGAGCTCTTTAAAGGTTACATATACTTTTTTCGACTTGGAGCGTCCAATGTAATCTGAAGTAGTAACGTGCAGCTTTCCGTCATCAATATCGGTTTCAATGTATTGAAGCAGGTTTTCATCAGCTTCTACAACAATTTTGTTTTCGTCACCTTGGGTAAGGTAAACGTCTAGTCCTGCACTGCCGCGCACTTCCGTAAAATCTGCGGTGACCTCGCGTTCTTCTGTCACTACTTTTCCATTGCCGTTTTCGCCTGTATTGATGTTGAAATTACAAGCACTTAAAAGAAGGGCAATGCTAAATGCTGAGATAATCTTTATGGTTTTCATGTTTTTAGTTATTTGGTTATTAAGTTAAAGGATATTTGGTTATTGAGTGGTTGCCAAAACCTCCTCCCTCAAATCTGTTTAATTGTTTTTGAATCCATCTTTCACTTCTTCTTCCCAGTTTTTGTTTTTAGTGGTTTTCACGCTGTCTATAATTATTTCGGAATAAATGATTTCTGTCGTATCACCTTCTTCAATCACCTCTTCTTTCTCCTTGCAATCAAGGCATTGTGCTTCGTTTTTCAGAATTCTGAAATAATGTGCTTCGTTGTCCCAATCGCTCAATTCGGCAAAATCTGAATTGAAACCGTAATAGGAAGAAGTGTTCTCTTCGGAATAAACTACCGTTCCTTCAGGCACATAAACCGTTATTTCAATTTGCTGATCGCGATATTTGTTTTTGGTATCTGTGATGAAGAAACCGTCGAGCATCAAGCTATTGTTTTCAAAAGAATATTTGTATTCAATGGCTTCCGCGCGTTTTTTTGCTTCCAGATGGTTGTTGCCCTCCGCAGATTTTTCAATAACTATTTTCCCAATGGAATCCTTTGTGGATTCAATGTTCAAAATTATATCACTGGAATAGATTACTCTTTTGTCATCTTCAGTATATTTTAACTCCAAGCCATTTTCACGGCTCACTTCATAGCTGAATTGTTTATCGGCACGCATCGAAATTCGCAATGTATCTCCAGTCCGAACGCCTATGGCTTGCTCTTCAATATAATTTCCATCGTAAGCTTGTTCAGTGGCTTGTTTTATTCCCAAAACAGCCAAACCGATAACCGATAACGCCCAAACCACAATGAGTAATATTTTTAGTGTGGAGCTCATCGATTTCAGGTTGCTGATTAAGAGTTTTAATCCTAAAACAAACAATACAAAAAATGGGATTCCTATAGCAAACAGAGATAACAAAGCAATTAACCAGAGAGGGACATTGGTAGTATCGACCAGAGCAATATATTCGGTTATTTCAGAATTCCCCCAAAAATCTATGGAACCAAAGGTGAAAAAACCTACTACCAGTCCAATAATAGTGGAAAGAGCAACGATGATTATCAGGATGCCGATAAATTTCACAAACACTTTAAAAAGTGTTACGATTAAGTTTCCCAAACTGTCAAAAAAACTGGAAGCTCCGCTTTTCACTTTATTTCCATATTTGTCATAATCAACGTTTTTTACACGGTCTGCAACATTGTCAAAACCTTCTTTGAATTTTCGCTCTATGTTTGAAATGTTAATGGGTTCGCCCGTCATTTTCAGCTTGTCAGATGTTGTTAAAGCTGGTGGGACCAATATCCAAAGCAATATATATACTACTATTGGTGAGCCCATTCCAGCAACAACCAAAAGTATCCACAAAAGACGGATCCAAATGGCATCAATGCCTATGTAGTGCCCAATTCCAGAGGAAACCCCGGAAATGTATTTGTTGTCTACATCTCTGAAAAGTTGCTTGTGAGAAGAATTGCCACGAGATTTTGCGTAGGTTTTTGATGAAGGAGGAACGTCCTCAAAAATTTCGTCATCCACTTCATAATCTTCGGGCTGGCCCATAACTGCAATTACTTCGTCAAGCGTTTTCAGCGTTACAACTTGCGTTGGGCTTTCAATCTTTTCAGAAAAAAGTTCGCCAATGCGGGCTTCAATGTCCTGCATTATCTCTTCACTTCCGTCAGCGCCTTTTAGCGATTTACGGATGGCGTCCAGGTAGCGCGAAAGTTTCCCAAAGGCATCTTCGTCTATGTGAAAGGAAGTGCCTGCCAAATTTATGTTTACTGTCTTGTTCATTTTGTGTTTTTTTCGCTGGTTACTTTGTTCACGGCCTGTTGCAGTTCGCCCCAAGTGCCGTCTAATTCGGTTAAAAATAGTTTACCTTTCTCGGTAAGTTCATAATACTTGCGTGGTGGTCCGCCGGTAGATTCTTCCCAACGGTAAGAAAGCAAGCCCGCATTTTTAAGCCTTGTGAGCAGCGGATAGATCGTGCCTTCCACGACAAGCATTTTTGCGTCCTTTAGGGTTTCAAGAATGTCTGAAGTGTAGGCTTCGCCGTCCTTTAGAACGGAAAGGATGCAGTACTCCAAAACCCCTTTTCGCATCTGCGCTTTTGTGTTTTCGATTTTCATAATTCGTTTTTACTTGTTTTTAATTCCTGTTCGTTATTGATGATGAATGAATAAGGAAGCACGCTGGCGGTTTCTTCACATTGTTGATGAGTCAATGCGCTAACAGTTTCCTGTTCCTGGGGCATGCTTACACCTATAAACTGTAAAACGGCAGCCAATAGGTAACTAACTAATGTGCTCATTTTGAATAGGGTTTAGATTGGTTTTTATAAATGGTATGCAAAGCGGATATTTATATATAAGGCCTCGTGAAGCATGAATGGAAGCATTTATTACTGCGTAAAGTTCAAACACGAACAATCCCAACAATAATAAAATTGCTAACCCAAACAAGAGTATGTACCCTGAAAGGTTCTGAATATTGTTTACCGAAAACGCTCCTGCATTGTGATCAATGCTTTCTATCAATGAGATAAAATCAGTTGCGAAAATGATAAAGAAGGGAAGGCAGATTAAACCTATTAATACAGTATAGACCAAAACACTCAACTGAAAGTTGATTGCCTGCTTGCCGTGCTCGTCCACAAATGCTTTTTCTTTATTAAATGTCCAAATCAATAAAGGAGCGATAAAATTCGCAAACGGGAAAAAGTATTTTAAAAAGGTTGATAAGTGAATAAATGCACTTACATTTTTTTGGTTTTCTGAAATTGAAGTTTCCATTGCTTGTTATTTTCTTATACAAATATATGTCTAAAAGACAGTAGTATGTTACGCATAGTACTATAATTAACATAATTTTAACAAATAGGAAGTCAATGATATATTGAATATCTTCGTAGAATATTTTAAAGAAATGAAACTCAGCCCAAGTAAAATCAATACTTTCTTATTGTTCAATTTGCCTTCCGCATACTTTACGGGAGTGCGAGTAAAGTCAATTTCAGAAACTACCTGCATAACCACCGTGAAACACCGTTGGATCAATCAAAATCCATTTAAATCTATATTTTGGGCAGTTCAAGGCATGGCTGCCGAACTTAGCACTGGAGCTATGGTATTGGCGAAAATTAAGGAAAGCAACAAAAACATTTCTATGCTCGTGGCCAACAATAAAGCTGCGTTTTCAAAAAAAGCCAAGGGAAGAATACTGTTCACTTGCACAGATGGTGCTATAATAAATGAAGCAATTGAAAAAACTATTTCTACTGGTGAAGGCCAAACCATTTGGATGAAATCTGAAGGAAAAGATTCCGTTGGTGATTTGGTTTCTGTTTTTGAGTTTGAATGGACAATAAAGATTAAATAATGAAGCTTCGTTATTTCAAGGGGTTGAAGCCACTTCCCGTTCCGTTAACAAATCTTTAACAAGCTAAAATTACTTTGTTAAAGACTTTAATTCACAAAAAATAGTTATATTTAATATTGATTAACAAAAAAATATCTTCGCCTATTGTAAAAACCTACTTAATTAAAATTAATTAAACCTCAATTAGCTATGGCAAGAGCAATGTTTGATTACACCAAAGCTGTACTTTCAAAAGTAAGTTTTGACGTAAATTTGTTTTGCAAGGAATTGAAAAAAGCGTTAACCAGATTGCTTCCCTACGAAGTAGAAGAACTTAAAGTCTGGATTGATTCGCTTATCAAGCAGAACCCCCAATTAAATCAATGTCTAATCTATCTAAACCCATAAAAAAATCCCCTTGAGAAATCAGGGGGATTTTTTTGTTATTTATGTCTTGTCCTGAAATAGCGATACACAAAAAGTATCCTTATGAAAGATCAAGAAGCACCACGTTATGTAAAGCGAACTCAAAAAGACTATTCGATGTCTTTGAAATTACAGATTGTTCAAGAAATAGAGGGTGAAGATAATTTCATCCGCGCGGCAGTTCAAAACCGAAGCGACCGTCTCCCGCGCCTCGTCCACCGCCGCCTCGGCTTTTTGCCCGAAGCGATG
>JAPKFY010000011.1 GCA_026646335.1 Aequorivita sp.
ATTCTATTGAGGGTGTGGTGGATATTTCGCTATATAAAAAGTTATTTAATGCTTTTCATATCGGCTCTTATTACTATTATATTTTCAATGTAAAAAAAATTGGTTTTGAATTTGTGAGTCCGGAAATATCCCAAGTACTGGGTTATGATTCAAAAGCGTTGGATGTGGCCTTCTTAATTGATAAAATTCATCCCGATGACAAACCGTGGTTCTTAAATTTTGAATATAAGGTCAACGATTTCTTTAAAGCCTTAAACAGCGATCAAATACCAAATTATAAGGTTAGCTACGATTATAGGATTAGAAGGAATAATGGTGAATACCTGAGAATACTTCAGCAAGTTCTAACAATAGATTATGATGATAGAGGTGCAATTGTCCGCACCCTTGGGGTGCATACCGATATTTCACATATAAAATCCCCAGACTCCTCTGCTTTAAAACCGTCTCTGTCTTTTATTGGGCTAAATGGTGAACCTTCCTATCATAATATAAATGTAAAAGAAGTCTTTAGAATATCTAAATTGCAATTCACCAAACGCGAAAGCGAAATTCTATTAAGCTTATTAAACGGTAGAAATAGCACTGAAACAGCAAAGCTTTTAAATATTAGCAAATTGACAGTTGATACCCATCGGAAAAATCTTTTGGCAAAAATGCAGGTTGGGAATACCGCTGAGTTAATAGCAAAATCCATTAAACTGGGAATGATTTGATGAAATGGCTAATCCAACAGCCAAAAACTTCGCCTTAAAAAGATTTTGAAATTAAGAAAGCTATAAGCGCTGAAAACAGAAAAAGCGGAAAGCCATTAAAACTTTCCGCTTTTTCCGTTTTAAACCCAAACTCTATTGGCTTTCAATCCACTCCCGGGCATTGACCAAGGCTTGAACCCAAGGCGAAACTTCGTCATTCATTCGGTCTTTTGGATAATACGCCCAGTTCCAGGGAAAGGTAGAGCGCTCCAAATGCGGCATCATCACCAAATGTCTTCCGGTTTTATCGGTCATCATTGCGGTGTTGAAATCACTGCCGTTTGGATTTGCGGGCAGGGCATCGTAGCCGTATTTTGCGACAATGTTATAATGGCTTTCCCCTTTTGGGAAACTGAATTTTCCTTCCCCGTGTGCAGACCAGATTCCCAACGTACTTCCCGCAAAAGAGGAAAGCATCACAGAATTGTTCTCCTGAATTTTTACGGAAGTAAAAGTACATTCAAACTTGCCAGTATCGTTGTGAAGCATTTTCGGCTTTTCTTCATCTTCTGGATTGAGCAATCCAAGTTCCACAAAAAGTTGGCAACCGTTACAAACCCCAAGTGAAAGCGTATCGTCTTTTGCAAAGAAATTCCTTAAAGCGGTGTTGGCTTTTTCGTTGTATAAAAACGCGCCGGCCCAACCTTTCGCACTGCCCAAAACGTCGCTATTACTGAAACCACCAACGGCAACAAGCAATTTAATGTCTTCTAAATCTTCACGACCTTCAATAAGATCGGTCATATGCACATCTTTCACATCAAACCCTGCAAGGTGCATCATATAAGCCATTTCGCGCTCGCTGTTGCTTCCTTTTTCGCGGATAACTGCTGCTTTAGGTCGAGACGAACCGTTCTCGACTGCGCTCGAACTGACAGGAAGTTTTCCAGTGAAATTTTTCGGAAACTCAAACTTTAACGGCTGATTTTTATAATTATCAAAACGCTCTTTTGCAAGCGTTGCTCCACTTTGGTTTCTATCTAACAAATACGAAGTTTTGTACCAAGCATCGCGCATTTCAGCAATGCTAAAACTAAGTTCTTCGGAATTATTCTTTATTGAAAGCGTTTCATTTTCTGAAACAGTTCCAATCTTTTTAAAATCTATATTTTTTGAAGCAAGTAATTTTTCAACCGAAACATCTTCCGACGCTTGAATTACAACCCCTGCATTTTCAGCAAATAATAATTTCACCAAATCCCTTTCACCTAAACCTGAAAGGTCTAAGTTGGCGCCCAAATTCACATCGGCAAAACACATTTCCAGCAAAGTGGTAATAAGTCCACCCGAAGCAACATCGTGCCCCGCGAGTATTTTGCCGTCTTTAATCAATTCCTGTAAAGTGTTGAAAACGGTTTTAACGTAAGCTGCACTTTTTACATCTGGCGCTTCGTTTCCGATGGCATTCAATATCTGCCCAAAAGAGGAACCGCCCAATTTAAAGTCGTCCTGCGAAATATTGATGTAATAAATACTTCCGCCGTTTTTCTGAAGAACTGGTTCTACCACTTTCTTAATATCATTACAGTTTCCAGCTGCAGAAATAATCACGGTTCCGGGAGAAATAACTTCACCATCTTTGTATTTCTGCTTCATTGAAAGCGAATCTTTTCCGGTAGGAACGTTGATTCCCAGATCGATTGAAAAGTCTGAAACAGCTTTTACGGCTTCGTAAAGTCTGGCGTCTTCGCCTTCGTTGTTACAAGGCCACATCCAGTTTGCGGAAAGGGAAATACTCTTTAAACCATCTTTTAGTGGGGCCCAAACAATATTGGTCAAAGATTCGGCAATTGCGTTTCGGGAACCTGCAGCGGGGTCAATTAAAGCCGTCAATGGAGAATGCCCGATACTCGTTGCAACGCCTTCCTTTCCGTGGTAATCCAGTGCCATTACACCGCAGTTATTTAGCGGCAGTTGCAACGGACCAGCAGTTTGTTGCTTGGCAACGCGCCCCGTTACACAGCGGTCCACTTTATTGGTAAGCCAGTCTTTACAGGCTACCGCTTCCAGTTGAAGCACTTGCGTTAAGTATTCTTTTATTTTTGAAACCTCATAATCAGGATTTTTATAATTCCTGCGTATGGTTTTATCGACCATTACTGTTTTTGGGGAGCTGCCAAACATATCCTCCAAAGCGAAATCCATAGGTTTCTCGCCATTTTTATTTTCAAAACAGAAACGTTGGTCGCCCGTTACTTGCCCCACTTCGTACATTGGGGAACGCTCACGGTCTGCAACTTTTCTCAGTTTTTGAATGTGTTCATCATTAATAACCAATCCCATGCGCTCTTGACTCTCGTTGCCCATTATTTCCTTTGCGGATAGGGTAGGGTCGCCAATGGGAAGTTTATCCAGTTCAATTCGTCCGCCGGTTTCTTCCACCAATTCGCTTAAGCAATTTAGATGTCCTCCAGCCCCGTGATCGTGAATGGAAACAATTGGGTTTTCATCGCTTTCAACCATTGCGCGAATGGCATTTGCAACTCGTTTTTGCATTTCGGGGTTGCTGCGTTGAATAGCGTTCAATTCAATTCCGCTGTGAAATTCACCGGTATCTGCCGATGAAACTGCGGCGCCGCCCATGCCAATTCGGTAGTTATCGCCACCTAAAACAACTATTTTATCGCCTTCCTGTGGTTTGCCTTTTATGGCTTGGCTCGCTTTTCCGTAGCCAATTCCGCCTGCGAGCATAATTACTTTATCAAAACCTAAACGGCGAGCATCCTCTTCGTGTTCAAAGGTTAAAACAGAACCGGCAATCAAGGGTTGTCCAAATTTATTTCCAAAATCGGAAGCGCCATTACTTGCTTTTATCAAAATATCAAGCGGCGTTTGGTATAACCAATCTCTTTCTTTCATCGCTTTTTCCCAGGGACGCTCTTCATTCAATCGAGAATAGGAAGTCATATAGACCGCAGTTCCCGCCAAAGGCAATGAGCCTTTTCCACCAGCCAAACGGTCGCGGATCTCACCACCGCTTCCAGTTGCGGCACCGTTGAAAGGCTCCACGGTTGTTGGGAAGTTGTGCGTTTCAGCTTTTAGTGAAATCACACTTTCAAAATCTTTTTCTACGTACCAATCGGGTTTGTCGCCACTTTTTGGTGCCCATTGTTTCACTTTTGGGCCTTTTACAAAAGCTACGTTGTCTTTATAAGCAGAAACAATATCGTTCGGGTTTTCTGCAGAGGTCTTTTTGATTAGTTTGAATAGGGAAGAGGGCATTTCTTTGCCGTCAATTTCAAAAACCCCGTTAAAAATCTTGTGGCGGCAGTGCTCGCTGTTCACTTGGCTAAAGCCGAAAACTTCGCTGTCGGTAAGTTTTCTGCCCAGTTTTTCCGAAAGATTGTCCAGATATTCCACTTCTTCAGCATTGAGCGCCAAGCCTTCTTTTTGGTTGTACTCTGAAATATTTTCAATTTCTAAAATGGGTTCTGGCTGGATGTGGATATCAAAAATATCTTGATCCAATTCCTTGAATTTTTGGGAGAGCATTGTGTCAAAAGTTCCCTTTTCAACAGTGCTATTGTGAAACTCCTCGATGCGGATGATTCCATCGATGCCCATATTTTGGGTAATTTCCACAGCATTGGTGCTCCACGGAGTAACCATTACGGCGCGTGGGCCAATAAAAAAATCCACCGTGTTTGTGGACAGGGCGGATTGCGCTATTTTAGGTTGGTTGCCGAAAAGCCACTCCAACTTTTTAATGTTTTCTTCTGAAATATTTCCGTGGGTTTGGACTGCAAAGACAGTGTTTTCAACGTTCCCAAAAAAGTGAATCATTCTTTTGAATATTAGTTCATTATTGAAGTTTCACCTTCGCCAATAGCTTCGGTGAATAAAGGTGCAAAGGTAACCAAATTTAAAATATTTTAAATCCCAACATCGCTATTTATAATAAATGGAGAAATATAGCTAAGTCTTTAATTTATAATTTCATAGAAAGAATTAATATAGTACCTTGTCAAACTTTAATCAGAAAAAACCTAAACAAAACCCAGATGAAGCAAAAAAAATTACTTTCTGCAATTTTATTTTTTCTAAGTATTGGTCTCTTTGCCCAAACAAAATTTCCGCCTGAACAGATTATCGTTGGAACTTTTGTTGGACAGACAATCCCTTTACGGGATTATCCAACTATGCCAAATAATCTCAACTTAGACCCAAAAACATTAACGGTAGTGCCAAACGAATCTACCACACAGATTGAAATCAATGAGGTGCCGCCCACTATAATTGACAATCTTCAGACAACCCTTGGTAGAATTAACACAAGGGGGATAGAGCAGAATTTTATTGGCGCTTCTTCTTCAGAGTCTGGTTTTTATCCACCCGATCCAACAGGGGCGGTTGGGCCCAATCATTATGTTCATTCGGTAAATTCACTGGTGAAGATTTTCAGTAAAACCGGAACGCTATTGGTAGGACCAGTTTCCTTAGGCACTTTTTTAGGTTTTGGCGGCAACAGTGGAGACCCTATTGTTCTGTATGACCAATTGGCGGACAGATGGCTTGTGAGTGAGTTTGGAAGTATAAACGGAGGGAATTCATTGGCAATTGGAGTATCGGCTACCAGTGATCCTACCGGCGCTTTCAATGTATATCAATTTTCCTTTAATGGTTTTCCAGACTATCCACATTATGCCGTATGGCCAGATGCTTATTATGGGACGGTAAATCTAGGTGGAGCTACAACCCGTGCGTTTGCAATGAACCGTGATAAAATATTAAATGGAAGTCCCAATCCTGAAATCGTAATATTTACGCTTCCTGGAATTGTGGTGAATCCAAACCAGGTAAAGAGCCCTGAGGCCGCGAACCTTTTGGGAACTACCATTGCCCCGAACACTCCAGGATATGTTACGTATCTTCAGGATGATGCTTGGAACGGAGTTGCCAATGACCATTTAAAAATATGGGAAATGGATATGGATTGGACAAATACTGCAAACTCCACTATCTCCGCACCACTTCAAATTCCTACCGATCCTTTTGACGCGGGCGAAATATTTGGACAGGGTGCAATAAAACAGCCGGGAACAGGACAAAAACTTGCTGGGCACGGAGGAATAATTTCCTTTGGTGCAAATTATAGAAGTTTTCCTGGCCATAATTCTTGGCTTATAACTTTCAATACTTTTATTGATGCGAATGAAACAGGCGGGATTAGATGGATTGAGTTGAGAAACGACAGTTCAAATCCTTGGTCAATTTACCAAGAAGGCACTTATGCCCCAGCTGACGGCCATAGTAGATTTATGAGTAGCTCTGCAATGGATATTTATGGAAATATTGGGTTGGCATATAGCATTGGAAGCGCTACATTACCAGTCGGTATTCGATATACAGGTCGATTTGACGGGGATCCCTTAGGAACCATGACAGTAGCAGAAACTACAATTAAAAATGGAGTAGGTGTGCGAACCAATACATACAGATACGGAGATTATAGCCATACAACTATGGATCCTGACAATATAACCTTTTGGCATACGGCAGATTTCTTTTCATCAAATAATGCTTGGAGAACCCAAATTGCTTCTTTTAAGATTTCAACTGGTTTTACTGCAGATGTAGGGATTAATGCAATTATCCAGCCTGAAAATGGCATGCTGACAAATGCAGAGACTGTTGAAGTGAGTATCCGAAATTACGGATCTGCTAATCAGGCAAACATTCCCTTGGAACTTCGCGTTGATGGTAATTTAATTGCCAGTGAAACCTATTCAGGAACTATTGCTTCAGGAAGTACTGCCACCTATACTTTTGCACAAACCGCAAATCTATCAACTCCGGGGCAAACCTATTCCATTGAAGTAAGAACCAATTTATCTGGCGACCAATTTCCCGCCAACGATCCATTGACCAAAGAAGTTACCAATCTGTTTATGAATGATGTTGGTGCTCTTGAAATTACAGCACCAGTAACCAGTCCAGGTTTGGGTAACAACGAAACCATAACCGCTACAATTAAAAACTTTGGAGGAACTACACAGTCAAACTTTAATGTGCAATATGTACTTGACAGCGGGACACCTGTGGTGGAAACATTTACGGGATCTATTCCCTCTGAACAAGAAGCGAGCTATAGCTTTGCGCAAACTGCAGATTTTTCTGCTTTGGGAACTTATAGCCTTACCGTTTCAACTTCCTTGACAGGAGATGGAAATCCTTCAAACGATGCGGTTACTTCTGAAATTGAAAATTTAATTTGTCAGCCCGCCGGGAACTGTTCCGCAGGTCACGGATTCCGATTGTTCTCAATTGCTGAAATCAACAATCCTTCTAATTGTGAAGGATATGGAGACTTTACGAATTTAATCGCAAATTTAGCGCCAAATAGCACCACCCCGTTAACCATAACAACAAACTTTGGAGGTCAATACATCAAAATTTGGATCGACTATAACGATGATTCCATTTTTACAGCAAACGAGGTTGTGGTGGACAATTACCAAATTGCCCCCGGCCAAGGACCTGGAACTTATACCGAAACTTTAGATTTGGTTGTTCCGGCAGGAGCGGCAATTGGCGAACACCGAATGAGGGCCAAAGCCAATTGGAACAACCCTGTGCCAACAAACGCTTGTGACGAAACAGCTTTTGGGGAAACAGAGGATTATACGGCTAATATAGGATTCTTGGGAATTGAGGATATGTCCATCAGAAATGGGGAATTGTTAATTACCAGTACAGACAATAAGCATTTTGATGTATCCTTGGTATCTGATTATGAAGGAATGGGTTATATTTCTGTCTATAACATGCTTGGTCAGGAATTGGGTATCAAGCCCATTGGGAAAGTGAATGGCGCCTACCATTTAAAATTGGATATGTCCTTCGCTGCAAGTGGAGTATATATTATCAAGGCAGGAGGGGAAACTACAACTGCAGTGAAAACCGCAAGAATTATTGTGAAATAATTTTTAAAAAAAGTGATTTTTAGAAAGAACCGTCTCAAAATAAGTTTGAGGCGGTTTTTTTTTGAACTAAAAAGCTTGTCCAATTTTAAAGCCATTGTTAATTAAAAAAATGACCTACAGTTAAAATGTTTTAAAATATATGCAGTATCTTACATCTCCTTTAATTTAAAAACAAACCATGAAACTTAAAAAACTACTATTTGCAACCTTTCTGCTATTTGGGATTGGGGTTTATGCCCAACAAGCTTTCCCGCCAGATGAGGTTATCGTCGGAACTTTTATAGGAAAAACCATTCCTTTACGTGATTACGCAATTCAAGAAGCAGATCACGATCAGAGTATTAAAGATATCAAGGTGGTCTCCAATAGATCCCGCTACAACCCACAGGTAAATGCGAACGCATTGCCCATTGGGATAGACCAAAACGTTCAAAGAAATTTTGGCGGAATCGAAACCCGCGCCATTGAACAAAACTTTATTGGCGCTTCTTCATCAGAATCTGGGTTTACACCCCCAGATCCAACTGGGGCTGCAGGTCCGAACCACTATGTGCATTCGGTAAATTCACTTGTGAAAATTTTCAGTAAAACAGGTACTCTGTTAGTTGGTCCTGTTTCTTTGGGAACATTCCTCGGAATCGGTTCAAATTCGGGAGACCCGATTGTTATGTATGACCAACTTGCAGACCGCTGGTTTGTAAGTGAATTTGGCTCTTTGAACAATTCATTGGCAATTGGCGTTTCTGAAACGGGCGACCCAACAGGAGCTTATAACGTATATCAATATACCTTCGGAAGTTTCCCAGATTATCCGCACTACAGCGTTTGGCACGATGCGTACTATTTAACAGCAAATATTGGAACCACCAATAAAGTTTATGCAGTGGAAAGAGATGTAATGCTTGCTGGTGGTGCAAGCCCAAAGATTGTTGGATTTCCACTTCCTGGAGGCACTCAAAACACAAACACTGTTTTGAGCCCTGAGCCCGCAAATCTTTTGGGAACAAACTATCCGGCAAATGCGCCTGGTTATGTTACCTATCTTCAGGATGACGGATGGTCTGGCGTAAGCTTTGACCATTTGAAAGTATGGGAAATAGACTTGGACTGGAACAATACAGGAAACTCAACAATTTCCGCACCTTTGGAAATCCCTACAGATCCCTTCAATTCCGTTTTTGCGCCATTTGGAACCGGTGATGTGCAACAACCTGGAACAGGTCAAAAAATAGATATGATAGGTGGTATAATATCTTATGCAGCCAACTACCGCAGTTTTGCAGGTCATAATAGTTGGGTCATTACTTTTAATACGGATATAGACAATAACGATACCTCAGGGATCCGATGGATTGAATTGAGAAACGATGCCTCCAATCCGTGGTCCATATTTCAGGAAGGTACTTATGCGCCTGCTGATGGACACAGCCGTTTTATGGGAAGTGCAGGTATAGATGCCGCAGGAAATATTGGCTTGGCTTTTAATATTGCCAGTGGATCACTTAAAGCATCCATTCGTTATACAGGAAGGTTTGATGGAGATCCTTTGGGCCAAATGACAGTTGCCGAAACTGAAATAATTCCCGGTGCAGGAGTGCAGACATTCACAAATAGATTTGGAGATTATTCACATCTTACCATGGATCCTGATAACTTTACTTTCTGGTTTACCGCTGAATACTTTTCTTCAAATAACAATTGGCGAACACAGATTGCAGCTTTCACACTTTCCGGAGGTTTTGCTAAAGATGTTGGGGTTAACGCCTTAATTCAACCCGTGAATGGTCTGTTGACGAATGCCGAAACCGTTGAGGTGAGCATCCGGAACTTTGGAACCGACCCTCAGAGCAATATTCCTTTGGAACTTCGTGTGGACGGGAATTTAGTGGCTTCTGAAACTTTTGCAGGCACTGTTACAGCTGGCTCAACAGCAACTTATACATTTGTGCAAACGGTTGATTTATCTAATTCTGGACAAACCTATTCCATTGAAGTTAGAACAAATTTAGCTGGAGATGAATTTCCTGCAAACGATCCTTTCACAAAAGATATTACAAATCTTTTAGCGAACGACGTGGGCGCAATAGAAATTACGGCGCCTATTTCTGGCTCTGGTCTCGGCAACGAAACCATTACGGCTACAATTAAAAACTTTGGCGCTGCTTCACAATCGAATTTTAATGTTCAGTATGTAATTGATGGCGGAACACCTGTGGTTGAAACATTCACTGGGCCAATAGCTTCCGAGCAGGAAATGACCTATAGTTTTACCCAGACCGCAGATTTTTCTGCTTTGGGAACTTACAATGTTACCGTTTCTACTTCTTTAACGGGAGATGCCAATCCATCTAATGACTCAGTTTCAACCGTAATTGAAAATATTTTGTGTCAACCCAGTATGGATTGTTCTTTTGGAGATGGTTTCCGATTGTTTTCAATAGCAGAAATCAACAACCCATCTGCTTGCGAAGGATATGCCGATTTTACAAATCTTGTAGCGAATTTGGCTCCAGACAGTACGAATGACCTTACCATTACCACTGGCTATGGAGATCAATTTGTAAAAGTTTGGATTGATTTTAACGACGACTCCACCTTCACGGCAAATGAAGTAGTTGTAAATAACGTAGAGATTGCATCTGGACAAGGTTCAGGAACTTACACAGTGACCATGGATTTAGTAGTGCCAGCAGGCGCTGCTGTAGGGCCACACCGTATGCGAGCCAAAACCAATTGGAATGGCCCTGTGCCAAATGATGCCTGTGAAGAAACAACTTTTGGGGAAACTGAAGATTACACAGCAAACATCGGCACCCTTGGCGTTGATGATTTTTCTGTGAGGAATGGCAATTTGATTATCACGACCGAAGGAAACAAACAATTTGAAGTTAGCTTGACAACAGCTTATGGCGGCGAAACTTATCTAGCAGTTTACAATATGTTAGGCCAACAACTTAAAGTGAAAATGATCAACAAGTCGGGCGATTCGTATAAGGCAAGACTAGACATGAGTGAAGCGGCAAGTGGCGTTTACATTGTAAAAGTTGGAGGGAAAGACACCAAATCATTCAAGACAGGAAGGATTATTGTTGAATAGATTCTTTAGTTGAATAAATTAAATTTAAAAAAGAGCGGGTGTTTGCCCGCTCTTTTCAATTTTGAAGTATTCTGATAAATTTATTGAGCTACAATTTTTTTAGTAATTTTTTTTCCTGTTTCTTTTTTCTGCAATAAAGAAATATAAAACCCATCAAATCCACTTTTACTGGGCATTATTTTTTCTTCACTTAACAAGGTGAAATCTTTTCCCTCTTCTCTACCTAAGAAAGCTTTCACCTGCAATTCGTTTTCGGAGGGAAGTATGGAGCAAGTGGCATAGACCAATTGGCCGCCCGGCTTTACCATTCGCGAATAACTATCCAGCAGCTCTTTTTGCGTGGCGCGAATCTTATCCATAAACTCAGGCTGCAGTTTCCATTTGGCGTCTGGGTTTCTTCTTAAAACCCCCAAACCTGAACAAGGCGCATCGATCAACACTTTATCTGCTTTATCGATTAATTTTTTTATCACTTTCGTGGAATCTATCACGCGGGTTTCAATATTGAAAATATCGTTTCTACGGGCGCGGCGTTTCAGCTCGTTCAGCTTGTTTTCGTAGATATCCATTGCAATCAATTGGCCTTTGTTTTCCATCATTGTAGCAATGTGGAGACTTTTGCCACCTGCGCCTGCACAAGCATCTATTACGCGCATTCCAGGTTTGGCATCGAGTATTTCAGCCACTTTTTGTGAAGAAGCATCCTGCACTTCAAAATGTCCATTTTTAAAAGCATCCGTTGTGAAAACATTGCTGCGTTCTTTTAGCTTTAAAGCAGTGGGATAGCCTTTTAAGATTTCGGTTTCAACCTCGAGATCAGCCAATTCATTTTGAAGTTTTTCAACGGTAGTTTTCAATGTGTTTACACGTAAAACCACATCGGCCTGTTGGTTCAATGCTGCAATTTCCTTATCCCATTTTTTGCCCAATTCCTTTTGTCCCAATTCATCCAACCAGTCTGGGATGGATTCGCGATACTTTCTGATTTTTGAAAGTTCGTCAAATTTTCCTTTTATACGGCGGGTTGGGGTGTCTTCAAACTGTTTCCATTCTGGGATGGTTATTCCGTTTAAAGTTGCCCAAACCGTAAACAATCTGAAAAGATTCGGACGGTCAAACGGCTCGCGTACTTCGGCAATTTCTGAATAAAGTCTTTTCCAGCGAACTATGTCGTAAGTAGTTTCAGCAATAAAGGCCCTATCGCGTGCGCCCCAACGCTTATCGATTTTCAAAGTGTTCTTAAGTACTTTATCAGCTTGCTTGTTTTCGTTAAAAATCAAGTGAAGGGAATCTATGGTGGCGAATACTAAATTTCTGTGTAGTTTCATTTTCTGCGTTTTGCGGTTGCAAAGGTATCTTTTTAAAGTTAGATTTTTTGAAATCGAAATCGAAATTGAAAAAAGAAGAAAGAGGCAAGAGGCAAGACTTAAGTGAAACAAGACTCAGGACAATTCAGAACTTCAATATAAAGAACGGAACTGGGGCGACGAGTGAATTTTAGTTAACGAAGCTGATTGAAATTTGTCTGTGCTGAGCCTAGCCAAAGAATATTTAGGTTACTGCGCTGAGAAGGCGAAATTGCTCCTTTGGGGTTGGGGGACTTTTTGAAAACGAAATCGAAACTGAAAACCAAAATCACTTATTCCCAAACCTGTTTGCCGAAAGCACTATCCCTAATTAACGAATCTCTAATTAACGAATCACAAATAAACGAATCCCGAATTATCGTCTCCCAAAATTAAAGTTATTGTTACTTTTGACAAAAAATTAAACCTATGCGTTTTATACTCTTACTGTTAGCCGCTTTATCACTTATTTCCTGCGAAGAGAAAAGTGAAATTCAATTCAATTCAGTTGACATCTCTCCGGTTTTTATTGATAGTTTGAGTATTCGCGCGATTCAGCCTTTGGATGAAAACAAGGTTTGGTTTGCGGCAGATAAAGGAAAGGTGGGGTTGATTGATGGCGATACACCAAAACTTGCAATTATAAAATACGGGGATTCGTTGCTTCACTTCAGATCTATCGCAACAACAAAAGAGGCAGTTTTTGTATTGAGCATCGGCAATCCGGCGGTACTGTATAAAATAGGCTTCAACGGTTCTGAAGCCACTAATATTGAAGAGGTTTATAACGAAAAAGGCGATAATGTTTTCTATGATTCCATGAAATTTTGGAACGAAAACGAAGGCATAGCCATTGGCGATCCTGTTGAAAACTGCATGTCAATAATCACAACCCGCGATGGAGGAAATACTTGGGAAAAACTTTCCTGCGAAAATCTGCCGAAGGTTGAAAGGGGCGAGGCGGCCTTCGCAGCGAGCAATAGTAACATCGCCATTTTTGGCGATAATGCTTGGGTAGCCACTGGCGGAAGAAAATCGCGTGTGATGCACACTGCCGACAAAGGCAAAACTTGGACTGTTTATGATACTCCAATAGTTCAAGGCAAAGCGATGACGGGTATTTTCAGCATTGATTTTTTAGATGAAAACAACGGAATCATCTTTGGCGGAAACTGGGAAGACAAACCCTTTAATGAAGGAAATAAAGCCATAACCAAAAACGGAGGAAAAACCTGGAAATTGATTGCAAATGGCAAGAAACCAGGGTATTGCTCTTCGGCAAAATATGTTCCGGGCACTCAAGGGCAGGGGATTGTAGCCGTTAGTTCACTGGGGATTTTATATAGCGGTGACGGCGGTAAAAACTGGAAAGAACTTTCAAAAGAAGGATTTTTCGCCATTGAGTTTGCGAATGACAGCATTGCTTTTGCTTCTGGGAATAATAGGATTTCGAAATTGGTTTTTAGGAAGTGATTTCTCTTTACGAAGAATGCACGATTAGATTCACCCAATATTTCTTGTATTTCTATTGCAACACAGAGTTTTTCATGTCAAAAGCTAAACCGATATAGGTATTGTTGTTAAATTCAAATTCATCTATAATTTCCCAACCTAATTTTTTAGTGTGGGCTATTTCAGAAATCACATTGATTTTATTGATAAAAGTGACAGAGATTGGATATTTTTTGTAGAATTCAATTCTCATTTCTTCAAAAATTTGGTTTAACAGCCCCTTTCCTCTATAATTTTTATCAATGCAAACTGGTCCGTATTGAAAACTATTCTCTGTTGTAATTTTATTTCCATTAAAGTCCAATTTTGGAAAACGAGAAACCATATAGTTGAAAATTTCCCATTGTTCAAAATATTTCCAACTTCCGGCAAAGGCATAGGCAACAATTATTTGCTGCTCGTTTTCGGCTATAAATATTCCATTTTGAAGACGTATTTCTTCAATTTGATTTGCCGTAAATGGAGTGGTCACAAAACCACTTTTTCGCTCTATTTCATTTAAGTTTCGATATAGATATTTTTCTTGGAGAGATAAAATTCCGTCAATATCCGCCTTATTTCCTATTCTTGTCTTTACCATAGCCTTGCTATTTTAAGCATCGGTTGAAACTAGTGCGTCAGGTTTATTTTTAGGCAACAAAACCTGTAACAATACCGCAATTCCCATTACTATGGCGCAACCCACTAAATTCAGCCATAGATATGGCATTAGGTCTATATACCAAAAATAGATAATGATTACTTGCGTGATTAGCGCAGCGATAAAAACTGCTTTGCTTCGCACATATTTTATAAAAAAAGCAAGTAGAAATATTCCCAAAACATTTCCGTAGAAGATGGAACCGATAATGTTTACAAGTTGAATGAGGTTGTCGAATAAATTTGCCGTACAGGCAACGCCAATTGCTATAACGCCCCATAAAAGAGTGAAGCCTCGTGAAGCCGCCACATAATGTTTTTCCCGTTTCCCCGGCACGTTTCGTTTGTAAAGGTCAATAGTTGTAGTACTGCCCAAAGCATTGAGCTCGGAAGCGGTGGAGGACATTGCAGCGCTTAGGATCACGGCTAATAGCAACCCAATCAAACCACGTGGCAGGTTAGTAAGGATAAAATGTATAAAAACGTAATCCTTATCGTTGGTTTCAACATTCGGACTTGCTTTTTTTATTAGCGCAACAGATTGTTCGCGCAATTGGTTTTCAGATGTGTTAAGCTGTTTTATTTCTGCAATATAATTTTGCTTTTCCAATTCACTTTCGGCTTTTGAATAGCTTATCTGGGTTGCGGCCAATTGCTTGTCAACACCTTCTTTTTTCACTTCCAAAGCTTTGTATTCACCGGCATATATAGATTTCCGGACCTCTTTTACTGCTGAAGGGTTAAAGTGAAGTGGAGAGCTGTTAAACTGATAGAAAACAAACACCATCACCCCAACTAGCAAGATGAAAAATTGCATTGGTACTTTCAGCAAGCCGTTCATAATTAGTCCCATTTGGCTTTGTTTCACACTTCTTCCCGAAAGATAGCGCTGTACTTGACTTTGATCGGTTCCGAAGTAGGAGAGGGCCAAAAATGTTCCACCGATAATTCCGCTCCAAAAAGTGTAACGGTTATCAAAATCAAAGGAAAAATCGAGGATGTCCATTTTGCCATTGGCACCGGCGATTTCAAGGGCTTTGGTGAACGTAATGTCAAGGGGCAGATAATTCAGAATTAAAAGAAACGCAATCAACATTCCGAAGAAAATAACCGCCATTTGCTGTTTTTGGGTGACGCTCACCGCCTTTGTGCCGCCACTTACGGTGTAAATAATTACAAGTACGCCGATGATGATATTCAAATAAATTAAATTCCAACCAAGTACTGCGGAAAGGATGATGGAAGGTGCAAAAATGGTAATCCCACAAGCCAATCCGCGTTGGATTAAAAACAATATAGCCGTAAGCGTCCGAGTCTTTTTGTCAAAACGACTTTCAAGATATTCGTAGGCAGTGTAAACATTGAGTTTATGATAGATCGGAATAAAAACCAAACAGATCACAACCATTGCAATAGGCAGTCCAAAATAGAATTGCACAAAACCCATTCCATCGTGAAAGGCCTGTCCGGGCGTGGAGAGAAACGTAATGGCACTTGCCTGAGTGGCCATAACGCTCACCCCAATAGTCCACCAATGCGCCGTGTTTCCGCCTTTTAGATAATCGCCCACGTCTTTTTGCTGCCGCGATTTCCACGTGCCATAAAGCACGATAAAAACAAGGGTCCCGATTAAAACAATCCAGTCAATCTGCTGCATTTAGGCGTAGTTTTGCATTAGTAAATAAAACAGATAGATATAGCCAGCATTGAGCAGGAGCACTATTGTATAGCTCCATTTCCAGACAAATTTTTGTTTTTCTTCGGTCACGTTTATAAAATTTATTTTCCGATTGACAGCATATTTGCAAACAATCTATAGGCTCCGGGAACGCCGGCGGGAAGTTCACGGAAAAAGCTCAATCCCGTATAAATATAATACCCTTTTCCGTATTTGGCTACAAGAAGTGAGCCTTTTGTTTGGGCTTCACCTTTGTCGCGCATTCCGAGTATTGGAGTGAACTCTTTTGCCCATTCATCGGGGAAATACAGACCGCGTTCCTGCACCCAACCTTCAAAGTCGATTGGGGTGATTTTATTGGGTGTATTCATTAGTGGGTTTTCAGGCGCGAGTATTTTTACTTCTGAAAATTCATCTGTAACGCGATCGCTAGAAAGTTTTAAGTTATAAGGAGCTAGATTTTCAGTAACCAAACCTCGGTTGGTGTTATACTGCACAATTATGTTTCCGCCGTTTTCAACGTATTTATTTAGGGTAGGTTGCGCAAAAGCGAGTTCTGAAACGGTATTGTAGGCCCGAATTCCAACAACGATTGCGTCAAAATCTTGAAGATTTTCTTGCGAAATCGCCGTAGGGTCAATCGTTGAAACAGTATAGCCGATCTGCTTCAAACTTTCGGGAATTGCATCGCCCGCCCCGTTTATATAACCCACATTCTGTCCTTTTTTCTGAATGGCAATTTTGGCAACTTTCGCTTCCGAAGGCAATAAGATACTCTGATAGGGAATGTGCTCATAATCTATCGCAATCAATTCCTTATCAAAAATTTTTCCTTCAGCACTTATCATTGTTTTTAAATACCCTTCGCTTTGCCCGTTTGGTGGGGTTACCGTAAAATTGAAGGTTCTTGTCTCGCCGTTCCTTGTAAGCTGAAACGGCTGCTGCGCGGGTTCCACCTTCCAGCCCTCGGGATGATGCAAACTCACATTTCCGGAAATGTTATCTTTTCCGGCACGGACGATTACCGAAACACTTTCAGGAGCATCGCTGGCGAAAATCAAAACTTTTTCGGGTATGGAGGCAGTAACTTCAGGCAATACTTCCAGCGGGCGATACACTTCGCCTTTCACTGGGTCGTTGAATTTATAAACTATGTTTTTTGTGAAAGGAATTGTTGTATTTCCAAATTGAAGTTCAAAAACTACTTTTTCTAAAACTGGGGTTTCAGGAAGACCGATCAATTCTTCGGGCGCAGCATACATTCCTTCCGTGCCTTTTTCAATTAACCAATAAGGTGAAGAGTAGGGCGGGTTGCTATTTGCGGCATCAACAGTTATTTCAATGTTTTTTTTAACATTAAAAGGAAGTGTTTCCGATGTATTCCAAATAATTTTTCCATCTGAATTTTTTACGGATTGTAAAACAACATCACTTTTTCCACGATTGATGGCTTCAATTTTTACTTTGAAGTTTTCGTTTGGATTAATTGAATTTGCTTCGGAAACGGCCTCAATAAAGATACCGCCGCAATCCAAAATCAGTTGCTTCAATTGTTTGAGTTTGATATTTCGCCAGTGTCCATCTTTTAAATTTAAAACCAACGGATACGCTTTCAACAACTGAGGCAATACTTCCGAAGGATTTTTAAAGTTGAAGTTTTCTTCCAATGGATTTAAAATCGCACCGATTTCATTTCCGCCTTCAAGTCTGGACCAGTTTGTATTAATTCCTTCAAAAAGATTGTTGTCTGAAGGTTTGCTTCCTTTCAACAGCTCTAAATATTCAGTTTCCGTACCGCGCGAACCCGTACTGCCAAAACCTTGCGATTTGTGCATACTACGGCTTAAGGAAGCTATTTCGCCATTTGATAATCCGAGGTCAGGGAAGTAGTTGCCAGTTTCCACCGAAACGTGGTTGCTTTTATCGGCTTTTTCAAATTTCTCTTGGCTACCATAAAACCACCACGAAGTATTGAAAAACAAACGCTGTGGATTCCAAACTCCATATTTCGCAGCAGATTTTGGAAATTTTGAGGCATTGCCAACCATATCAAAAGCCTCCACGCTCAGCATGGCCGAAGCTGTATGATGACCGTGTGTGCTACCCGGACTGCGATGGTCAAAACGGTTTACGATAATATCTGGTTTGAATTTGCGGATTGTCATTACAACATCGCTCATCACATCGTCTTTTGTCCAAAATTCAAAAGTCTCGTCTGGGTTTTTGCTGTAACCAAAATCATTGGCACGGGTGAAAAACTGTTGGCCCCCATCGGTTCTGCGCGCTGCAACTAATTCCTGGGTGCGAATCACGCCCAAAAGTTCACGTAATTCAGGGCCAATTAAGTTTTGCCCACCGTCACCACGTGTAATGGAGAGGTAAGCGGTATTTGCATGCACATCATTCACCAAATAGGATATGAGCCTTGTGTTTTCGTCATCTGGATGCGCAGCAATATATAGTGCCGAACCCACAAAATTAAGTTTTTGAAGGTCGTGGTGTATTTCGGAAGCGGTAGGTTTTTTGGGAGCTTGTGCGGTTGCTGCTATCGTGAAAAATAAAAATAGAAGTCTAAAAAAAAACGGTTTATGCATAAAATTATGGTGCTGGTTTATTCGAAACCCTTCAAAGATACTTATTTGTGAAAATTAATCGTGATTGAGCTCTTCCTTATTTTTATCAAGCTCTTGTTGCTGTTCAAAATATTCTTCCGGTTTAATGATACTCACACCTTTTTGCAGCATCATACTGTTAGGGTACGTAATAATCTCATTGGTAGTGGTGTGAAGAATGATATGGAATGTTTTTATATCTTCAATAATGCCTTCGCAGGGCGCTTCTTTATCGTGGATTTTTATGTAATCACCAATTTTATATGGAAAGGTGAAAAACATTATCACGCCGCTTGTAACATTGCTGAGAATAGACCATTGTGCAAAAAAAGCGATGCCAATAACTGCAAAAATGGAAGACATTACAAGTCCCAGATTCCTAAAATCTACGCCCCAAATAAGTATCATGCCCAAAACCATCAGAAAGAAAACTGCGAAATCCACATGTTTCATAATCAATCCTGTGCGGTGTTCAAGCCTTTCTATTTTTTTCGCAAAGTTGCGCACGGTTTTTTTAAGCATCATTCTTATGAGGAGCAATACCAAAATCAATACACCAGATTCGATGAGTTGTAGGGAGTATTCTTGTATATTCATGTTTTTTAATTCAGTTTAAGTGAATCACGCAGGTTTAGGTGTTCATTACTATTTTTGGTCCAATAATCGTTTTTTATTCTTTTCAGCTTTGTAGCAGTGGTTTTTAGTCGAAGCGTGTCGTTTTGGTCTGCTGCGTTTACTTCTTCCCATTTCTCAATTTCATAGGGAAAAGTACTGTTGAAAAAAAGAATCAACTGCCGCTGCAAGTCTGGATAATTTAAAGTGTAAATGGTTATGGAATCGCCCTGTTTTAAACTGGCGAAAGCACTGTGTTCCTTGATTTCTTTGTGCCGAAGCCGCAAATATTCAAAGGAAGGGATAATCACAACATCGCCAGTGGGCAATTCTTCGGGATTGATCCGGACAAGACTCCAAAGCTCATTTTCCAACCAGGTTTTGGGCAACGAGTGTTTTTGGTCTGCTTCCCCTTGAAAATAGGAGTGCGACTCTATTTCAAAATCTTGACGATTGTTAAGTTGCATATATACCTGGCCACACCATTCCTGCACGCTGTTGGTGATTTTTAACGGATGCTCTTTTTCAGAAATCGGGCTGAAAGTACTAGTCATTATGGAATACGGATAAATGCCAGTGTTGAAATTCTTCATTTGGTTTAACTTCAAAACTGAAATATTTTCTTTGGAAGCACTGTTTGCTTTTACCTGTGCGTCTGGCAGAAAATCTTCGGTAACAAAGATGTTGACAGCCGTTCCTTCACGAATTTCGCCATAGCGTTCCTGCAATAAACTATAGGAAGTGATTTCAGCGGTTCCGTCGTACCAATACGCTTTAAATTCTTTTGAAACAGTTCTTTGCGGAGCAGATTTTGCATCTTCTTTTTTAGTTAGAATCTGAGGGGTCCCATTTTTTTCTTCGGAAGAATTGCAAGCGTTTATAGCGATTAAAAAAACGAGAAGTGGAAAAAGTTTGAAAAAGTTCATTATTCGAGGAATTTTTCTCAAAAATAGCACAAATTCAACGGTTGGCAATCTGGGTTAACGTTTTATAAACAAGTCGGGTGGGCAATCCCATCACATTAAAATAACAACCCTCTATTTTTTCGATGCCAATATAACCGATCCATTCCTGAATGCCATAACTTCCGGCTTTGTCAAAAGGTTTGTAGTTTTTTAAGTAGAAATCAATTTCATCTTCAGTAAGCGGTTTAAACCAGACCTTTGTTACGTCGTGGACTGTTTCCTGAAATTCTTTTGAAGTAAAACACACCGAAGTGATAACCTCGTGCATCGCACCGCTCAAATCTTGAAGCATCTCTTTGGCTTCTTTATAATCCTTTGGTTTTCCGAGGGCTTTTTCGTCTTTCCAAACTAGGGTGTCGCTGGTAATTAATATATCTTTTTCGCTTAAATCAACAAAAACAGATGCTTTAAGTTGAGAAAGGTAATTGGTTATTTCTGAGCGATTTAGACTTAAAGGATAAATTTCTTCAATCTCTTTAACTTGAATTGTAAAATCCAAATCCAATTCCTTGAAAAATGCCTGTCTTCTCGGGGAGCCGGAAGCGAGGATGATCTTGTAGTTTTTAAGTTTTTCGCGAAGCATTTTTTTGTTTCTGTTTACTGGATTTGAGTTTGTTTTTTGTATTATTTCAAAACTACAAACTGAAAAAGAAGAATGGAGCAAATTCCTAAAAACATTATAATTTTTAGGAGTTTTGAAAGAAATCCGTATTCTTTCGGCGTATCGGCATCCCAAGATTTTACGCAGAAATAAAGCAGCGGCGCAACAATGGCAAAAAGGAAATACAACAATAAAACTTGCTGGTCGTAGAGATGCTCATACATATAAAGCACCATTCCCAAAACCATAAAAACGCCTAAAACAAAAACTATTGTTATAGTTCTTTTTCTCCCTATCGCGATGGCCAAAGTGTTTATTCCGCCTCTTTTGTCGCCGTTTATGTCTTGCAAGTCTTTTACAATTTCACGAATTAAATTTATGGAAAAGGCAAACAGGGCATAATGTAAAACAATTTTGAAAACCGCTGATTGTTCGGTTTGGTTTTGTGGCGCAATTGCTGGGAGTAAATCAAAAAGCGCCACAATTATCAAACTCATTGCCACCAAAGCGGAAACCGCGATATTTCCAATGAGCAATATTCCTTTTAAATAAGAGGCATACAAATAGAGCAAGGCTGAAAAAACGATAAAAAGCGCTGCAAAGCTAGGCTTTCCGATGCTGTTGGCTAGATAAAAACCTATTGCCACGCCAATTACATTCAAAATTATATACAAGCGATTTGCATTTCTTTCTGAAATCTTTTTACCTATCAAAACCTTTGTTGGTTTGTTGATTTTGTCAATTTCCACATCATAAATATCGTTGATGATATTTCCTGCGGCAGCTATGCAGAGGGTGGCTAAAACAAGTAGCGCGAAGCCGAAAGTAGTTAAAGCCGTATCAACACCAAAAGGGAGGAAGAGCCCGTATTTTATAAAAACCTGTGCCAATGCTATAAAGAATAGGTTTTGGTAGCGGATGAGGTTTAGGTAATTCAAGGTTTCAGGTTTCGGGTTACAAGATTTGTTTAGAGAACGGATCAATCATATTTTGCACTTACGCCTTCGGTAGGCATCCACTTGCCCTGAACTTTCAGCACTTGTTCAATCACATCGCGAACGCAGCCTTTGCCACCTTTTTTGTGGGAAACGTATTTTGAAATGGCTTTGATTTCCTGCACGGCATCCTGCGGACAAGTGGGAAGGCCAACTTCCTGCATAATCTCAAAATCAGGTAGGTCGTCACCCATGAACAGTGTGTTTTCATGTTTTAGGTTGTTGGACTTTAAGTAATCTTCCAAGATTTTAGTTTTGTGGTGCACGCCCAAAAAGATGTCTTTTACCCCCAAGTTTTGGAGTCGCACTCGCACACCTTCGTTCGTTCCACCAGAGATAACACAAACGTGAAAACCTTGCTCTACTGCGGTTTTAAGGCCATAACCGTCTTTAATGTTCATGGTTCTGAACATTTCACCTTGGGTATTTACCTGTATAGTGCCATCGGTAAGCACGCCGTCCACGTCAAAAATGAAGGTTGTTATGTGTTTTAAATATTCTTTATAGCTCTTTTCCATGTCTTTGGTTTAATTGCTCCGTAAACAGCTCATAGAGTTTCCTGTAAGGACTGTCCGCCAACAAATGTAAATGTTTTTCAATGGTTTTTCTGTCATTTCGCCTTGCTGGTCCGGTTTGTGCTTCTTCGGGCGAAAGCGTTTCAATTTTTGAAGCGGTTTCAGCTATAAGTGGTTGCAGCAATTCAAACGGCAAATCTTCGTCTTTTAAAATTTCACTGCCAATTTCATATAAATGATTGACGAAATTATTAACAAAAACCGCTGCAAGATGTAGTTTAGCTCTTTTTTCTGAAGAAATCTCAACCACATTTTCTGAAATGGCTTCACCTAAACTTCGCAACAGCTCCAAATCTTTTGAGTTTTCAGCTTCTATGCAAATTGGAATTTTTGTAAAATCAACTTTTCGCTGTTTCGAAAAGGTCTGCAGCGGATAAAATATACCGCGGCGGTTTTTTGAAGAAAGTGCGCTCATAGCTGCGCCACCAGAAGTGTGCACAACTAGTTTATTTTGGAGAACTAAGCTTTCGGAAAAGACGGCAATAGCATCGTCCGGAATTCCAATAATGTAAACATCGGCATCTGCAATTTTCGAAATATTATAAGTAAATGGAATATTCTCAAAAGGCGAGGTAAGCTTACTATAATTTCTGTTAAAAATTTGTACGATAGATGTTTCCCTACTTTTATGTAAAGCATCGAATATATGACTGTTTACGTTTCCGAAGCCCAAAAAGATCACCTTTATCATAGTGCGAAGTTAGCTTTTTTTAGAATAAAGAATAAAGGTGATAGCGAAAAGACAATCTGAATTACACAAAAAATCTCGTCTTTTTTCTTTACTCTATTCTCTTTAATCCTTTGCGATTTTTCAGCGAAATACTTTGTGTTTTATGAGCTTTAATTCACCGTCCTGCTCCAGTTGTTTAATGGCGCGGATTACTGTTTCAACGCGTTGTCCGGTTAAATCTGCAATTTGCTGCCGGGTCAATTCCACCTGAAAAAGTTCTTCAGACCCATATTTGCTTTTCAAAAAATCTATCAATGCAAGGATGCGATGCTCGGGTGGATGCACAGAGATTTCCTTTAGAATAGTGGCTTTGTAATAAAGGCGTTTTGCAAGTGCTTTTGTAAATTTTAAGTTTACTTCGGGATTATCGGTGAGAAGTTTAAACAATTTTGTTTTGTTCAGTTTGTAGAGCGTTGTTGGTTTTACGGCAGACGCAGAGGCCGGATATTTAAAATCGCCCAAGAGTGGCGGCTCGCCGAAACTTTCGCCGTCGTAAAAAATTCCTTGCACAAATTCCTTTCCCTGTTCGTTCAAATTGAACATTTTCACTTCCCCAGTCTTTATCTGAAAATAGAAGTCCGCACGTTTTTTTTCTGAAAGAATAACTTCGGAAGCTTCCCTGTTTTCAAGGGTTGCACCGTACTCCAACAATAAATTTTCTGGAATCATGGGTTTGTGATTTGCCTCATAAAATAAGGTATGGTTCGGACAGTAAATTTACATCTTCTAAAAAACAAAACAATAGTATTATGAAGTCATTATCAATAAAAGCCTTGCAGCGCGAATATGAAAAAAATTATTATATGTACATTCCATTGACCATCATCTTGAACAGTTGTATCGGTTCAATTGCTGTCATGACCATCTTGACACAGGGTACTTCCTTGATTTCTGGGATTGAACTTACACTTTGCGTTTCACTTTGTATGGGCTATAATGCAGTTTTGCTGGCTGGTTCAAACAGAAAGTTTGCGTTTTGGCTATTGGCAGTTAGTTTATTGGCAAATATGTTATTGATTTTAATAACTTTGCTGTAAAAAATGATCAAAAGGAAAATTGAATCCCGCGAAGAAGTGTCTTTGCTCGTTAGGACATTCTATTCAAAAGTGAGGAAAGACACACTTCTTGGGCCTATTTTCAATGGAATTATAACCGATTGGGAAACCCACCTTGAACTGCTTACCGATTTCTGGGAAACCAATTTATTTTATGCGCGCAAATACTTCGGAAATCCTATGCATGCACACATTGAAGTAGACAAAAAAGTGGGCGGTACCATTAACGAACTTCATTTTGGCACGTGGATAAATCTATGGCACGAAACCATTGATGAACTTTTTGAAGGCGAAACAGCCAATATTGCAAAAAATCGGGCCCGAAATATGGGAACCTTCATTCATCTGAACATTTTCAACGCCCGAACCCCAGGCGCGGAAAAGTTAGAATAGTTAACAGATTTCAGTAGTCTAAATGGGCGCAATTCCTTATTTTTGCGCCAAAATTACCTATAATGCAAAAAAAGATTGCTTCCGTTCTTTTCTCCACACGTTTAACAGCCGTTTTATTTATCGTTTTTGCAGTCGCTATGGCCGCGGGAACATTTATGGACGCCGATTCACAAAGTCCACCAACGCCATACACTAGAGAGCTTATATACAACGCTTGGTGGTTTGAGGCTATAATGTTGCTTTTTGCAATCAACTTCGTTGGCAATATTTTTAGATATAACCTCCACAAACGCGAAATGTGGGCTTCGCTGATGTTGCACTTGGCTTTTATCTTGGTAATTATAGGTGCTTTCGTTACGCGTTACATTGGTTTTGAAGGCGTAATGCACATTCGTGAAGGGCAGACCGAAAATTCAATCCTTTCAGAACAAACTTATTTAGACGTCTTTATTGATGGCGACTATATGGTGGATGGCGTGGCGCAACGCAGAAAATTGAAGCCAAAGAAACTCAGGCTTTCCGAAAAACTGAACAATAATTTCAGTATAAACACAGATTACAACGGTCAACCCCTAACTATTAAATTTAAAGACTTTATCAGTGGCGCTAAGGAAGGATTAACAAAATCTGAAAATGGCGAAGAATACCTTAAAATAGTGGAATCTGGCGATGGGGAACGACACGACCACTGGGTGAAAGTTGGTGAGGTTTCCGATATTCACAACATTCTTTTCGCAATTAACAAGCCTACTGAAGGCGCAATAAATATCATCTATTCCGAAGATGGAAACTATACCATTTCCAGTCCTTTTGAAGGGGATTTTATGAGAATGGCAGACCAAATGCAGGGCGAGGTAGCTGCAGACAGTGTGCAAACATTTAATTTACGCTCGCTTTACAGAATGGGCGGTATCTCTTTTGTTGTACCAGAACCAATCACCAAAGGAAAATTCGGCATTGTGAAAGCAGAGGCTGGCGAAGCTGCCAACCAAGATGCCCTGATTCTTGAGGTTTCTTCAAAGGACGAAACCAAAACCGTGGAACTCCTTGGAGGAAAGGGTACGGCAATCAATCCCACCGAAACCGAAATAGCAGGGCTGAAGGTGTATATGAGCTATGGTTCCGAAAGTATGGATTTGCCTTTCAGCATCACATTAAATGATTTTATTGCCGAAAAATACCCTGGAACCGAAAAAGGGTATTCTTCCTTCAAAAGTAAGGTCACGGTTATTAATCCAGACAAAACCCATTTTGATGCGGACATTTTTATGAACAACGTTTTGGACCATCAAGGCTACCGTTTTTTTCAATCGGGGTTTGACCCTGATGAGGGTGGAACCATTCTTTCGGTGAACCACGACTGGTGGGGAACTTGGATTACTTACATCGGTTATTTTTTCCTTTATATAGGATTAATGGGAATACTATTCTTTAAGGGCAGCCGTTTTAAAAATTTAGAAAAAATTCTGAGCCGTATCAAGAAAAAGAAAGCTAAAATGACAATGCTGTTGGTGTTGTTCGTCTCTCTTTCGGGTATGGCGCAAGAGGCTAAAGAACCGGCACACACAGTGGTTCCAAAGCAACAGATAGATTCGTTGATAAAAGCCAATGCAGTCAGCAAAGAACACGCTGCAAAGTTTGGGCATTTGATAATTCAGGACAATGGGCGGATGAAGCCTATCAACACTTTTGCAAGTGAATTGTTGCGGAAAATAAGCCGTAGCGGTAGCTACGAAGGTTTGGACGCCAATCAGGTTTTTATTTCGATGACAGAGTTCCCAAGACTTTGGGTAGAAGTACCGCTGATTGCTTTAAAACGCGGTAATGACAGTATCCGCCACGTTGCCGGCGTGCCCGAGGGACAAAAGGATATTGCGCTGCTCGACCTTTTTGACGAAAGAGGAAACTATAAGCTGGAGCCTTATTTGGAAGCAGCCACCCGCACTTCAAATCCCAACCAGTTTCAAAAAGATTTCATTAGGGCCCACGAAAACTTTTCACTTTTGAATGCCGCTTTAAGCGGAAGTATCCTAAAAATATTTCCTATTCCCGAAGATGAAGGCAACAAGTGGGTTTCATACCCAGAGTTGGGCGAAGCTAATTTGAAGGGAATGGATTCGCTTTATGCCAAAAACATACTTCCGCTGTATTTCGATAGTTTGAAGAAGGCGCGTGAAAGTGGGGATTACACCCAGGCCAATGAGTTTTTGGAAAGTATCACCAATTTTCAGAAAAAATACGGAGCCGAAGTAATGCCTTCTGAAAACAGATTAAAAGCTGAGACAATTTACAACCAAGTTGATATCTTCAACAGACTATACAAATATTTCGCAGTGTTCGGTATTTTGATGTTCGTGTTTATCATTGCGCAGCTTTTCAAGGATCGAAAAATTTTGCGAGTCCTCATAAAAAGTTCAAAAGCATTATTGTGGGTTTTCTTCGCATTAATGACACTTGGCTTGGCGCTGCGTTGGTATGTGAGTGGTCACGCACCTTGGAGTGATGCATATGAATCTGTGATTTACGTGGCTTGGGCTACGGTTTTCTTTGGTCTTTCGTTTGGGCGTAAAAGTGATTTGACTGCGGCATCAACTGCCTTTGTGGGTGCAATCATCCTTTGGGTGGCGCACGAAAACTGGTTGGATCCATCCATTGCGAACCTACAGCCTGTTTTGGACAGCTATTGGTTGATGATACACGTGGCTGTTATCGTTATGAGCTACGGACCTTTTACCCTCGGAATGATTTTAGCCGTAACATCGCTGTTTCTTATAATTTTTACAAACAAGAATAATTATAAAAACATGGAAATCAACATCAGTGAGCTGACCGTCGTTACCGAAATGGCATTGACAGCGGGACTGGTATTGCTTACTATAGGAAACTTTTTGGGCGGACAGTGGGCCAATGAGAGTTGGGGCCGTTACTGGGGTTGGGACCCTAAGGAAACATGGGCGCTTATCAGTATTATGGTTTATGCTTTTGTAATTCACGCTAGATTGGTGCCGGGCCTACGCGGACGCTGGACATTCAATGTATTTGCGCTTTTTGCCTACGCATCCATTATGATGACCTACTTTGGAGTGAATTTTTACTTAAGCGGCTTGCATTCCTATGCAAGTGGTGATGCACCGGCAACACCAACCTTTGTTTGGTGGATAACCTTGTTCGCAGTAATTCTTAGTGTTGTATCGTATTTTAGGTATAAGAAGTTTTATGGGAAGAGGCCCCCTAACCCCCGAAGGGGGAATTAAAAAAAAACCACGAAGACACAAATAATACATTCGTGAATTCGTGGTCTAAAAAACTACCGTCTAAAAACTACCGACTACTAAACCATATCCTCTGGCTTTACCCATTCGTCAAATTCTTTCGCAGTTACGTAGCCAAGGTTTACGGCTTCTTCTTTTAATGTAGTTCCGTTTTTGTGGGCGGTGTTTGCAATTTCAGCAGCTTTGTAATACCCAATTTTTGGGTTCAAGGCAGTTACAAGCATCAAACTGTTGTTCAACTGTTTTTTGATTACTTCGTAGTTTGGCTCGATACCTTGTGCGCAATGCACATCAAACGAAACACAGGCATCGCCAATCAATTGTGCAGACTGAAGGAAATTAGCAGCCATTACAGGCTTGAAAACGTTCAGTTCAAACTGTCCCTGCATTCCACCAACAGCAATGGCCATATCGTTCCCGATAACTTGTGCACAAACCATTGTTAAGGCTTCACACTGCGTTGGGTTTACTTTTCCGGGCATAATGGAGGAGCCAGGTTCGTTCGCGGGAATATTGATTTCTCCAATTCCACTTCTTGGGCCGCTGGCAAGCATTCGCACATCGTTTGCAATTTTGTTGAGCGAAACAGCCAATTGTTTCAATGCCCCGTGGCTTTCCACAAAAGCATCGTGTGCAGCTAATGCCTCAAACTTGTTTTTTGCGGTTACGAAAGGCAGATTTGTGAATTTTGCAATGTATTCCGCAACTTTCACATCGTACCCTTTTGGAGTGTTTAAGCCAGTTCCAACTGCTGTTCCGCCCAAAGCGAGCTCTGCCAAATGTGGAAGTGTATTTTTTAAGGCTTTTATTCCGTGTTGAAGTTGTGCTGCATAACCGCTAAATTCCTGTCCAAGGGTTAGGGGAGTGGCGTCCATAAAATGGGTGCGGCCTATTTTTACTACATTTTTATATTCCTCAGCCTTTTTGGAAAGTGTTTTTTGAAGTTGCCCAACGCCGGGAAGCGTGGTTTCAATTAATTTTTTATAGGCCGCAATATGCATTCCCGTTGGGAAGGTATCGTTTGAGGATTGCGATTTGTTCACGTCATCATTTGGTTGAAGTGTTTTATCGCCTTCACCAATGGTTTTTCCGGCCAATTGCTGGGCGCGATTGGCAATCACTTCGTTCACGTTCATATTGCTTTGGGTGCCGCTTCCGGTTTGCCAGATTACCAATGGGAACTGATCGTCGTGCTTTCCTTCCAAAATTTCATCGCATACTTTTGCAATCAAATCTCTTTTTTCTTCAGGAAGAACACCGAGTTCACAATTGGTGTATGCCGCAGCTTTTTTCAAATAGGCAAAACCGTATATTATTTCCATCGGCATGGAAGCTCTTGGTCCGATTTTAAAATTTTCAAAAGAACGCTCTGTTTGTGCGCCCCACAGTTTGTCGGCAGGTACTTTTACCTCGCCCATGGTGTCTTTTTCTATTCTGTATTGCATTGTTAAAGTGTTTATTTTTAAGTTATTTACGCTTCTTGACCAAAGCTTTGGAACTTTTTGGAACTCCTTCGCCAAGGCTTCGGAGTTCGTAGGCAAAGGTACGGAAAAGCCAAAAGTTGTTCAAGCCGCACGGCTGTTTATTTGTTGTGAATAAATCAGATAGTTTTGTTGTTGTTTTACAAAAAAACTTTTTATCTTTGGGGCATCAATTTAAAACCACCACACCATGTTTACATTTGAACAATATTTAGGATTTATCGCAATAATGACTGTAGTTACCATGGGATTTTGGTTGATGATATTCTTGGTAGGAATTCTTCCATATTGGATTGGAGGCTCACTTTACGAAAGTTGGAAAATGAAGCGTGATGAAAAGAAAAAATTGAAATCGTAATTTCAAACTGAAATATATTTAAAAAGGGAACCAAATTGGTTCCCTTTTTTTATTCTGTGTTTTCTGCTAAATAATTACCCTTCAAATCCACCTTCGTCTTCACCATTCATACGTCCAGAACGCTGGCGTTGTTTTTTCTGGTTGAAACGATACGTAAATGTAAGTGTTACTTGGCGCTGTCTCCATTGGAATTCGCTTTCACTGGTAAATGTATCTGTTGTAGTAAGACTGCTTCTTTTTCGCGAGTTGAACAAATCGCTTACGTTCAAAGCCAAAGTGCCATTATCGTTAATAATATCTTTGCTCATTGCCATATCTACGGAAAGGATGCCTTCATATTCGGTTTGCGAATTGTTTGAAGGACCTCTGTAGAATGCATTGGTCTGCCATTCAATTTTAGCGGGAAGTTTTATCTTACTGCTGAAACGCCCAAAATAGCTTGTGTTTTCTGCACCGTAATCTATATCATTGTAAAATCCTTCCGTTTTGAACTGGAAATAATTGAAACTTCCGTTTAGATTAAGCCATTTTGTTGGATTGTAGAGTAAACCAGCCTCAAAACCATAGCGTTGGTTGGTAGAGAGATTGATGGGAAATGTACGGATAACTGGAATTCCGTTGCTGGTTACTTCTCCAGTTTCTTCCTGAACTCTTTCAAAGGCATCTGTTTCGTATTGATAGTAGATAGAAGTAGTTAATGTTAGTTTTTTCCACCGTTTTAAATAACCCAAATCAAAAGCGCTTGCATAAGCAGGGTCTAAATCTGGGTTTCCTTGAAATACATTTGCTTCACTGGAACGAGAAGGGAAGGGATTGATATACCAGCTTCGCGGTCTATTGATCCGTTTGTTATAACCTAATGTGATGTTTTCGTTTTCTTTCAGTTCAAACGTAAGATTCACGGTAGGGAAGAGGCCAGTGTAGTTTTTATCAAAGTTTAAATCGTAAGGCACATCTTCCGAAACATTTTCGGCATCAACTTTTCCTATCATCTGGGTGTTCTCAACACGAAGACCAAGCAGGAAGGAGAACTTTCCAAATTTGTTTCCGTATTGTGAATAAAAGGCATGAACGTTTTGATCATAAGTGAAGATATTTGAAAGACTGTCATTTCTCACAAATGCGCCCGTAATCCCTATTTCTTGAAATAAAGTATAATCTGTTTGGTTCTCTTCAAAATTACCTCGGTAACCTGCCTCAAACTGTGCGTTTTCACCAATGGGAAGCACATAATCTACTTGTGCCAGATATTCCTTTTCGTTTTCTATTTGAATAATATCCTCCGAAGGAAGTACTGTAGTACTGGGAAAAGTTCTTTGATCTGTAATGAGTGACCGCTGAGTATCCTCGCCGCGATCGTATTGAAGATCGGCAGTTAACTTATGGCCTTTGTCATTAAAGTTGTTTTGATAGTTTAACGAGAATTGATAGTTGAAGTCCTCTTCACTTTCATTTTCGATTCTTAGAGTGCTTTCCTCAACAATATTATCATTGTAATTTGAAGTATTGTTGGTGGTCTTGTCATCGCCGTCGCCTTTGCGGTAAAAGCCACTTGCAGTAACAGAAGATTTATCGTTTAAGAAATATTCAATTCCCAAATTTGTATTGAAACCTTTCCCCATCCTATCATATTTTCTGTTTTCAATAACCTGATCGAATTGCGGATCTGTCGTTACAGGATTTCCATCGCCATCCAGGAAGGTGCGTGGAAAATATCGGTTATCGAAATAGGCTTTACCTGGGCCACTTCTATAATAAACTCCGGTTGTATTAAAAATATTGAATTTGTCTGTGCGCAAGTTTATATTTCCTGAAGCACTGCTGTTCAGAGGAACCCCCATGCTGGTGCTAAGTGAGCCGTTAAGGCCGAGCGTTTTTTCTTTTTTAAGAATAATGTTCAAAATTCCGGCTGTTCCTTCGGCATCGTACCTAGCGGAAGGCGATGTGATTACTTCAACCCTTTCAATTGCTTCGGCAGGAAGCTGGCGCAGGGCATCAGTTGAACCAAATCCAGCAATTGCAGAAGGTTTTCCGTTGATTAGTATTTTAACGTTATCATTTCCACGTAGCGCAATGGTGCCATCCACATCTACTGTTACGGATGGAACGTTATTTAATGCATCACTTACCGTGGCACCGCCTGCGGTAAGGTCCTTGCCAATATTATATATCTTTTTGTCGAGCCTAACTTGCACCTCTGTGGTTTCAGCTCGTACCACTACCTCGTCCAAACTGGCGGCATCCAATGCCAATTTTACGGTTGGAAGGGTTGTATTTTTGGTCAAGTTTTGGTTTGTGACCTCCTTGGTTTTATAGGAAATAAATTCATATTTAACAGTATAGACACCTGCTGGGACATCAATATTGAATTTGCCCTCTGTATCTGTAATTCCGCCAGTTACAATCTTTCCTTGCTTGTTAATGAATGAGACTGTGGAGTATTCCAATGGGTAATTGGTGCCATCTTCAAGGATGAGTCCTTTAACAGTAATTTGTTTTTTTTCAGGGTTTTGCGCTAACAGAATTGTTGTGGCAAATAGGAACAGGAGTGAGAATGTAAACTTCATCAAATTTTTAATCTTTTTGACTTGCGAAAATAGCCGTGGTTTAATTGGGAATTGCTAATTTCTTGTTAAATCTATTCCTGTGGGGGCGTGAATCTGTTAATCTTTGAAAACCTAAGTCTATAAGATATCAAGTACCTTTTTAGGTGGCCTGCCTATAACTGCGTGAGTGCCCTTTATCGCGATGGGACGCTCGATAAGTATAGGGTTTTCAATCATTGCGTCAATAATTTCTTCGTCTGTAAGATTTTTGCCTTTGTAGTTTTCTTTCCATTCGGTTTCTAGGGTACGAACGAGTTCTATGGGTTTAATGCCAAGCAGTTCAATAACCTGTCTGAGCTCTTGGTGCGTGGGTGGGTTTTCAAGATATCTTACAATTTCTATGGTTTCGCCTTCTTCTTCCAAAAGATGAAGGGCTTCGCGCGATTTGCTGCAGCGTGGATTGTGGTATAATGTTGTCATGGTTTTTAGTTTAAAGTTGAAGAATAGAGAACAAAGAATAAAGACAAAAGAATAAAGAAACTACTTAAGCCCTTCACATGCTACTTTTGCGATAATTCTTCCAATTCTAATTTGTAGTCATATTGCAGATCTTCATGTAGGGTTTTCACTTTTTTTGAAATGTAATCAATTTGTCGGTTGTATAAATTGGTGAGGGTTGTGTTTCGTTTTATTGACGGTTTAAAATCTTTTAGCTTTTCACAAAAATAAAGCAAAAGTTCCACTTCAGTTTCTTTGTTTTGTGAATAGCGGATGAATTTTTTTAACTCCCGCAAAATCTTCCGAATGCTCTTTTTTATGTAGAAAAAGGTTTTGGTGTTTATCGTTTCAAAATCTGAGTCAACTTTGTCTTTAATACTTTGGATAAAAGCTTCTTCATCTGCAGACTCAAACAACAAATAAGTGAGCAACTCCTTATTTTCCTTTTTGAATTTTGAGAGACGAAGGCATAATTGCAGCAATTCCTGAGTGGAACGGTGGTTGAGCTCGGTTTTAATTTCTTTTAATGACGCGGCCTTCATAAAATTTTTGTTGGAAGTAAAAATACTATTGATATTTAATAATCGATTAAGAATTATTGATAAAAAAGATATTTAAAGGTTTAACACTTCAATTTTTATAAAAGAGAACCATTTTTATGTACTTTTAAATTCGCAAAATTTAAAAATGAAATCCATTAAAACGCTTCTTACTTATTCGCTCTGTGTTTTCACTGGGATTAACGTTTTTTCCCAAACCAATTCAGAAAATAAAATATATGAAACCTATGACCGTATCGTGGGTTTGGATAACACTGGATTGTTCAACGGAACAGAGTTTACAGATCTGTTCTTGAACACGGACGGGACTTACAGATATTTCAATAGCTATGATTACTTTAAGGGTTCCGTGACTTACAACGGGCAGTATTATGTAAATGTATTTCTGAAATACGACCTTCTGGAAGACAACTTGCTTACGCGTTCTGATGATAATCTGAGCATTTTCAATGTGAAATTGATTCCCGAATTTGTTGAATCGTTTTCCATTTACAGCCTCTACTTCGTTAGATTGACGAATACAAATTTGGCCCTTCCTGGCAATGGATATTTTGAAGCAGCCCACATTGGAAATGATCTGGACCTTTATATAAAGCACACCAAAAAGAAAACGGACAAACCCTTAAAAAGCGGTATTCAATATAAGTTTTCCGAAACTGCTTTTTATGTATTGAAAAGTAATGGAAACTACACAATAATTGGTTCTGAAAGAGAGCTCCGGAAATTGCTTCCCGAAAAAGAAGAGGAAATACGCAACTTTTACAAAACCTATAAAACCCTTTATAAAACGGACCCTGACAGTTTTATGACAAAACTGGTGAAATATCTCGACGGTTACAATTCAGAAGGAGTCAAACAATAATTTGAAGCAATATTTTTTATGCAAAATAGATTTTTTGCCATCGTTATTTTTTTATTGACATCTGTGGGTTCGTTTGGGCAAAACGAGCAAAACATAACGGCATCATTCAATAATGCTTCTTTAAAAGAAGCGGTTTTAAAGGTAGAAACACTTTCAGGCAAAACATTCTATTTTGATGATTCTTGGATGAAAGGTCATTTCGTGACCAAAACTTTTGAAAATGAATCACTTCGGAATGTTTTGAACGGTCTTTTCAGCAATACAAACATCAATTTCATATTAAAAGACGGAAACGTAATTCTGTTGAACAATACCTATGTATATACGGAATTGCCCTCAGATTATTTCAACGAAGCAAAGCCAGACGAAAAGGGAATCGAGGAAAACAATAACGCTCCAATTTTTCAGGAAGAATACACCGAACGGCAAACGGTACAAACTAGAAAATTGGTGACCGTTGGAAAGCAGAGGCCCAATGCTGCGAACAAAACTTACATACTTTCAGGCGTATTTAAAAATTCAAAAACGGGAGAGCCATTGCAAAACCTTTCCATTTCAACCATTGATAGAACAAAATATACCGTAACCGATTCTGATGGTCGCTTCAGCATTCGTCTTCCCTATGGGCTGAACAAGCTGGAGACCAATCTTTTGGGGTTTGAAAAAATCAGGCAAGACGTTATTATGTACGGAGACGGAACGCTAAATATTGAATTGCGGGAAAACACCGAATCTTTGGAAGAAGTGGTGGTTAAGTCCAAAAAAGACGCTAATGTGCGAGATGCCGTAGTGGGAGTAACCAATATTGACATTGAATCCATAAAAACCATCCCATTGGTTTTGGGCGAGCGCGATATTTTGAAAGTTGCCACAACAATGCCTGGAATAAAAACAACGGGGGAGGGCTCCAGTGGTTTCAACGTGCGTGGTGGAAGGGCAGATCAAAACCTAATTTTGTTGGATGATGCCGTACTATACAATCCATCTCACTTTTTAGGATTCTTTTCGGCAGTAAACCCTTTTACCACGGGAAGTTTGGAAATCTATAAAGCCAGTATTCCCGCAGAATACGGCGGAAGGCTTTCCTCGGTTTTTGATATTGAAACCAAATCGGGCAGTATGGAAAAATTTAAAGGCGAAGGTTCCGTGGGGCCAATAACCGCCAATTTGGCCGTTGAAGTTCCCATAGTAAAGGAAAAAGCGTCCTTGATTGCAGGTTTCCGAGCCACCTATTCCGATTGGATTTTAAGAAGTTTGGACGAAGAGGAACTGAAAAACAGCGAGGCTTCGTTTTATGACGGTATTGTAAAATACAAACACAACATAGACAACAACAATTCCATTCAAGGTACTTTTTATTACAGCAAAGACCGTTTCAGCATAACTTCCGATTCTATTTTTGATTATAACAACCGTTTGATTTCTTTGAAATACGGACACAATTTTAGTGAAAAGAGCAGGGCAGAGCTTATTTTGGTAAACAGCCAATACAAATATGGAATCAATTATGAAGCCGATGCCAATGAGGATTTTGATTTTGGATATGAACTGAATGAATATCAAGCAAAGCTCAATTTCAATTACATACTGAGTAAAAAGCACAGACTGAGTTATGGACTCAGCAGCAAGTTGTACTCCATAGACCCTGGAAATATTGAGCCAATCGGAACAAATTCTGATGTGCAAGCAAAAACTATCGATAGCGAAAAAGGACTGGAATCTGCAGTTTATCTCGCAGATTTATTTGAAGTGACTGACAAATTGCTTCTCGATCTAGGCTTGCGTTATTCTTTTTATTCGGCACTTGGGCCTGCAACTCAAAACGTTTATGAAGCTGGTGTTCCTAAAAGTGAAAGCTCCATTATTGAAGTAAAAGAGTACGGCAACAACGAATCCATCAAAACCTACGGCGGCCCGGAATACAGAATTTCCGGACGTTATTTGTTGGGGAACGATTTTTCGGTGAAGGCTGGTTTTAACAGAACCATTCAATATTTACATCTACTATCATCAAACACCACGCAATCGCCAACGGATATCTGGAAGCTTTCAGATTTAAACATTGCGCCCCAACGCGCCAATCAGTACAGTTTGGGGTTTTTCAAAAATCTTTCGGGGAAAGATGTGGAATTCAGTATTGAAGGATATTACAAAACAATGGCCGATCTTCTGGATTATAAAATTGGGGCACAGTTAGTTATGAATGATGACCTAGAAACGGAACTCCTTCAAGGTGAAGGAAAAGCCTATGGCGTGGAATTTCTTGTGAAAAAGAACAGCGGCAGATTCAATGGTTATCTTGGGTACAGCTATTCGCGTTCCTTAGTGAAATTGGACAGCCAACTCATGCAGGAACGCGTGAACAATGGCGAATTTTTTCCCGCAAATTATGACAAGCCCCATGATTTTTCGATGGTTGCAAACTATAAGCTTACCAAGCGTTTCAGCTTTTCGGGTAATTTTACATACCAGACTGGGCGGCCAATTACATACCCTATCGGCCGTTATGTGTTCGCGGGCGAAGAGCAGGTGCTTTACAGTGACCGCAACCAATTCCGCATTCCAGATTATTACAGGCTTGACTTGGGCGTAAATATTGAGGGCAACCACAAGCTGAATAAGTTGGGACATAGTTTTGTCAATATTTCGGTTTACAACGTTTTGGGAAGAAACAACCCTTATTCGGTATTTTTCGTAAACGAGGAAGGACAAATAAAAGCTTACCAAACCTCGATATTTTCAGTGCCAGTTCCAACTATAACCTATAACTTTAAGTTCTAAGAATGACAAGGGTAAGGATTTTACATATGGCATTTTTTTCATTGTGGCTTTTTCCATTGGGCTGCACGGAATCCTTTGAAATAGAAACATTAAATTATGAAAACGTTTTGGTCGTGGAAAGCACTATTACCAACGAAATGAAACAGCAAATGGTAAAACTGAGCAGGACTTCAGCCCTTGAAAACCCCGGGATTTTAACCGAAAACAATGCCAGGGTAACCGTTTCGGGTAATAATGGAGATAGTTTCAGTTTTGCACAGGATGCTGAAACTGGTTTTTATATTTCCGACCAATCATTTAGTGCCCTGCCAAATGTAGCATATACCTTAAGCATCCACACACAAGATGGCAAGAGCTATAAATCATCTGCAGTTGTGTTACCCCCAACTGTTGAAATGGATCAGGTTTATGCGGAACGCATTGAGGATGCGACCAATGATAAAGACGGCGTTCAGGTTCTTGTAAATACAGAAGATCCAACTGGTAGCGCAAAATATTTCAGGTATGAATATGAGGAAACCAGCAAGATTGTAATTCCATCTCCTTCGCCTTATTATGCCGAAATTGTAAACTACAACACCAACACGGGGGAATATGATATTCAACTAACACCACGTGTGCCAGACACAATATGTTATGCCACGGCCAATTCCACGGGAATCATCCAGACATCAACCAATGAATTCAGTCAAGATAGAGTAGATCGTTTCCCCGTTCGGTATATTGATAAGGACAACAGTATCCTGCGCGAGCGTTACAGTATTTTGGTAAAGCAATACATTCAAAGTTTGGAGGCCTATACTTTCTACAAAATCATTGACGAATTGGGGAGTGTGGAAAGTCTATTATCTCAAGGCCAACCTGGTTATGTTGAAGGAAATTTGGTTTCCGAAGCAGACCCGGAAGAAAAGGTTTTAGGATTTTTTGAGGCATCATCAGTTTCATCAAAGCGCATTTTTTTCAACTATGAAGATGTGAGCCTTGAAAAACCACCTTACATGGTGGATTGCAAGGTGGATCAATGGAACTATGACGTTACTGGCTATCCCATTGACCATAGAGTTAATTTGTGGATAGCCATTAAATACAAAAACTATCAAGTGTTGAGTGCCTATCACCCCATATATAGAATTGTTCAGGCTGAATGCAGCACCTGTACTTCAATATCATCAAATATAAAACCCAATTTTTGGATAGATTGATTATGTTAAAAAAGATGAAAAAAATACTGATATTGTTTTTACTAATTGTGTTTCAGAACAGTTGTACCGAACCTTATGAAATAGAAACAGTTGGCTATGAAAACGTTTTGGTGGTGGAAAGCACCATTACCGATGAAGTGAAGCCACAAATTGTAAAACTAAGCAGAACTTCTTCCCTTGAAAATACTGATGTTTTAACAGAAAACGATGCAACTGTAACTGTTATGGGCACCAATGGCGACAATTTTAGTTTTTCGCAGGATAATGAAACAGGATTCTATGTTTCAGATCAACCTTTCAGCGCGCAACCCAACGTTTCCTATACTTTAAAAATAGTTGCCCAAGATGGGAAAAATTACTCATCTTCTGCAGTAACCCTGCCGCCTTCAGTGGAAATGGACGAAGTGTATGCCGAACGCATTGTCAGTCCCACCGATGATAAGGATGGCGTGCAGGTTTTGGTAAATACAGAAGACCCCACTGGAATTACAAAATACTTCCGGTACGAATATGAGGAAACCTATAAAATAATAGCCCCGTACCCTTCGCCATACACAGTAGAGGTTATCAATTTTGATGACGAATATTATACTTTTGATGTTATCCTTAAGCCACGCGAACCCGAGATAATTTGCTATTCCACTGAATACTCCACGGGCATCGACCAAACCGCTACCACAGAACTCAATGAAAATAGGGTAGTGCGGTTTCCTGTAAAATATCTGTCAAAATTGGACACAAAGATGCAGACCCGCTACAGTATATTGGTAAAACAATACGTGCAAAGTGTGGAAGCATACACTTTTTATAAAATTGTGAAAGAACTTGGAAGCGTGGGAAGCTTGCTGTCACAGGGACAGCCAGGCTATGTTGCCGGAAATATGGTTTCGGAGGCAAATCCCGACGAAAAGGTGCTCGGTTTCTTTGAAGCTTCTTCCATGACATCAAAGAGGATTTATTTCAACTATGAAGATTTCGGACTGGAGAAACCTCCTTACTTTGTGGATTGCGATGTGCTTGTGCTGGATTATCGAGACAATACCACTTTAGACAACGATCCAAACGATCGGGAAACAATTTTTGCCTATCTCAGTTATTTGGGATACCAAGTGGTCCAGCACGGCCCTTGGTTCCAATATACTATTGCCAAGCCAGAATGCAGTGTTTGCACTTCTTTTTCATCAAATGTAAGGCCCGATTTTTGGGTAGATTGATTATGACAAAAAAACTATTTTTCATATTGTTTATTTTTTTCGGATTTGTAGTGAAAGCACAAGTTCCGAAGCAGGAGGTATCAGCAGATACAACTGTTTTTCCAAAGGAAAAAGTTGTGCTTTCCATCAACTCAAACGTGTTGTTGGCAGGGGAGTTGCTTCAGTTTAAAGCCTTCAATCTTGATGTTTCCAATAAAGAAAGCAAACTCAGTAAAGTATTATATGTTTCCTTGCGAAACGAAAACGATTCCGTGGTTTTCAGTCATAAACTAAAAGTTGAAAAAGGAACAGCGAATGGCGATTTCTTTATTCCTTCCACTTTAAAAACGGGAGTTTACAGCCTTATCGGGTATACTAATTTTTCAAGAAACAGCACTCAGGATGCCTACTTTCAGAAGAATATCTACCTAATAAATACCTTCATAAAGCCTATTGAAACAAAGAAAACAGCCGATTCCATAAAAGTTAACTTCACGCCAAAAGTTAATACAGATTTTTATGAAAAAGCGAGTAATCCTGAAACTATCCAAATCACTTCAAACAAACAATCTTTTGGCTTTCGCGAAAAAGTAAACCTGAAACTTGAAAACCGTTTGGGCAGTATTGGTGGAAATTATGTCCTTTCAGTGAGGAAAATAGATCCAGTTGAAATTTTGGGGAATGTATCAAAAAATATGAAAGATGTTTCTTCAGGAATATTTTATGTTCCTGAGCTTCGCGGCGAGTTAATTTCAGGTGTTGTGCTTTCCAAAGGAGGTGGTCTGCCCGTTGCAAACAAAGTAGTTTCGCTTACAATTCCTGGAAAGGATTTTGTATTCAAAATGGCGAAAACCGATGCCAATGGAAGGTTTTTCTTTTCAGTAACCGAAGGATATGATGCCGAAAAGAGTATCGTTCAATTAAATGATTCGGAAAAGGATGTAACCAGTTATACGCTGATTTTGGACAAAAAAGATTTTGACTTGGGCGAAAGCGAAGCAAAAATACTGAAGTTGGATACTAATTTAAAAGACTGGCTGCAAGAGCGAAGCGTACAAGTGCAGGTTGAAAATGCCTATTTTGATATTAAAAAGGACAGTGTTTTAAGCAATAAAATTAATCCCGCATTTTACAATGGCTCTGGAAAGGTTTTTTTGTTGGACGATTACACCCGTTTTTCCACGGTTAGGGAAACATTTGTAGAGGTTGTTTCACTAGCTGCTGTTCGCGGTACAGGTGAAAACATTAAGTTTTCGGTCAACAATGCTTACGATCCAAACGGAGTTGCAAAATTTAATGATATCCCACCTTTGGTGCTTATGGATGGAATGCAAATTCAGAACAACGAAGACCTGATAAACTACAACGCGCGTGAAATTAAAAGCATCCGCGTTATTGCCCAGCCTTATCGCTATGGTCCTAAAATATATAGCGGAATTATCTCTGTTGAAACCAAAAAGGGCGATTTTGTCCCTACGGTATCAAACTATGTTAAAGAACTAGATCTACCCCCCGCAATTAAGAAAAAAGCACGGTACCACATAGACTATAGCAAAAATGCTGCACTTTCAAGAATTCCAGATTTTAGGGTGCAATTGCTATGGCAACCTGATGTAGTGTTTGCAGGAGAAGGGTATTCAACGTCCTTTTATACTTCGGATGTTTCGGGAATTTTTGAAATAACCTTAGAAGGATTTACCTATGATGGAATATTTATTTCTGCCAAAAATTATTTCACAGTAGCTGATAATTAACATTTTGTATTGAAATTGTTCGTTTTTTTGTTAAAATTTAGAGAAAAATGTTTTAACTTTAGTTCGATTTATTCAACAACTGAAACCAAACTTGTTCTTATGCTTCACTGGAAAGCAATATATATC
>JAPKFY010000110.1 GCA_026646335.1 Aequorivita sp.
TCAATTTTAATTGGTGTTTTGATGCTTGCTGTTATCTTCATTCCCCAAAAAACATTTAATAAGTACAATTTTTCAAAACCTATTTATAGAATCATTTTCAAAGTGAAATCTGCCTTGGGAAAGGAACTCAAAAAGAAAACTCCGGATACGTTTTTGACCATCGGATTCTTGAATGGTTTTCTACCGTGCGGTTTGGTTTATATGGCTGTTTTTGGGGCTATTGCTTCCGGGAACGCGTTGCAGGGAAGTTTGTATATGGCGCTTTTCGGCATTGGGACCATTCCGCTGATGACTTCGGCTATTTATTTAGGTAACTTTTTAAGCGGGCAGGTGCGTCAGCGTATCCGTCGTGCAATACCTATATTTGTAGTTATCATTGGCTGCCTTTTTATTGTTCGCGGATTGGGATTGGGCATTCCGTATATTTCACCCAAACCAATGACGGAAACCGTGGATGCTAATCAAAATTGTGTCCCGATGATTTCAGAAAATGAATTAATTAATAATTATTAAAATATTTAGACTATGATAAATACAATAATTCCGTTGGCAAATTGGGGCGTAGGCACGGCTATAATAATTGTTTTCGCAGTTGTGTGTGTGGTGCTAACCATTATGGTAATTAGCTTCGTAATGACAGGAAAAAAGAAAGAAGAAGAAGAGTAATTACATCTTTTCTCCGTTCCGCTTTCATAAAAAAACTACTTTGCCAAATCAATGATGGCCTGAACAGTTTCTTTGTTGTCCACACCAAGGCCTTCTTGTTGATGAGCCATTTCACCATTTTGTTCAAAGACACTGATGATGTTTGAATGGGAAAAATCCATTGGTGAGATCTGTTTGTAATTTACGGCCAGTACAGCTGCAAATTCACGGGTGTCTCCCTCAGTACCTCGAAGAAAGAGCCATTTTTCATCTTCCATTTCATTTTCCTTTGCAAATGCTTTTAGTCTTTCAGGAGTATCTGTTTCAGGATCAATGCTCACAAAAACATATTGCACATCGTCCTTTTTTTCATCGGGAATTTGTTTTTCAATATTCCTCATATCTGCTACCAAGCGTGGACAAGCGGCTTTGCAAGTGGTGTAGATCATAACCATAACAACCACTTTTCCTTGCAGGTCCTTCAGTTCAATTTCTTCGCCATTTTGGGTAGTCCAGTGGGAGGGAAGGTTATAGATGGACATTTCGGGAATGGTTTCGCCTTCGGCTTTCTTTACCTTTGTTGCTTCAACGGCGGCTGTATTTTTTTCTGAAGTATTATTGCAGGAAAATACTGCTGCCAAAGCAATGATCATTGCTATATGTCTAAAATTTTTCATTTGTTGTAATTTATTGGTTTTCAACATCTTTCGCACAACGGAAACCTAAATTTTGGGAAGAATAGCGTGCTTTCATACTTCCTCTAAATGCATAGCGCATAAAGGCGGCATAATTCATCAAATCTGATGCGCCGATTGCCGCACTGCCGCAGAAGAGGTTTGAATCTTTGTCAACGTCTTTTCGTGATTCACCCGATATTAATACGGAATTGAAATCTAAAGTCCATTCCCACACCAAACCGTGAAGGTCATATATTCCCCAATAATTCTTAAAAGTTTCTCCAATAGGGTTATTAAAGGTTTTTGGGGTTTCATACCAATTGAGAATGTACTGATTGTAAGTATCTATTTTTCTTGCATCAGGGACATTTTTATTTGCCATAGCTGCAAATTCCCATTCATCCATCGTAGGGAGCCGCTTGCCTTGACATTCGCAGTATTTTTTTGCGGCAAACCAAGAAACGTTTGTTGCAGGGGCATTTGGAAGCCCACTGTAACTTTCATCGTTATTCCACTTCGTCAAATAGCTATTATCAGCAAACAAACTTTTTATTTTGCTTTTTTTCCATTGTGGGTATTCTTCCACAAATTTCAAATATTCTGCATTAGTTACAGGATATGCATCCATCAAAAATGTTTCTACTTTTACGGTTTTATCGGCCGCACCGTACAATGGAATATAAACACCGCCCTTTACTAAAGCCATTTTATCATTTTGGGCTACGACCTCACAAAACAATAAAGAAAAGACTAAGAAAAGGGCGGTGCTATAAAATTTCAATTTAAACACTATTATTATTTGTTTCTAATGGCTTGCACCATTGCAGGAGTAACTACTGTTTTGTTGTTGCCCCAACTGTTGTAAACGTAAGTAAGTACGTTGGACACATCTTCGTCAGAGAGTGCCTGTGCTGTCATGACACTGTTGTATTTTTTACCGTTTACTGTGATTTCACCAGTTTTTCCGTGTAATACAATATCTATAGCGCGGTCAACATCTGCATTTAAGTAGTCTGCTTTTGCCAAGGGAGGAAAAGCTCCTTCAATCCCTTGTCCGTTGGCTTGGTGACAGGCAACACAAGTAGCCATATATTTGTCTTTACCAAATTTCATCTGTTCTTCAAAACTCAAAGCTTTCACTTCTTCTTTTGCTTCTTTATTTTTTCCATTAGGCATAGATTGGATTGCACCACCTTCAGGAAGATAGATACCATCACGAATTTCTCCAGAATAGATATTTTTCTTTTCTTCGCCTTCCACTTTTAACATTGCCAAAGCACCTTTGTTGAACGCTCTAAAAATTGAGTGGTCTACAAGTATAAAAGTTCCAGGAACATCCACACGAAATTCTACAATAGCTGCCCCACCAGCAGGAATCAGTGTAGTTTGTACGTTATCATTTATCAAATCCCCACCTTCAACGTGTACTCTGTCAAAAATTTCTCCAATTACGTGAAATGATGATACTAAATTAGGCCCGCCATTACCAACAAAGAGACGTACAGTTTCGCCAACTTTTGCAGTAAGTGCATTATCTCCAGTCATAGCACCTACGTGCCCATTAAACACAACATAGTCTGCTTTTTCATCAATAGCTTTTTGCATATCGAATGCTTGTAAGCCACGATCTCCATATTTACCTTCGGTATAGAAATCACCTTGCATAATGTAATATTCTTTATCAACAGGTTTTAAACCTCCTTCTGGTTCAACTAAAATTAAACCGTACATTCCGTTGGCAATATGCATCCCTACCGGTGCAGTGGCACAGTGGTATACATACAACCCGGGGTTAAGTACTTTAAAAGAGAATACTTTTTCGTGCCCTGGAGCCACAAACGAAGATTCTGCTCCACCACCAGGACCGTTCACAGCGTGAAGGTCAATGTTGTGCGGTAGTTTATTGTCTGGGTGGTTTTTAAGGTGAAATTCAATTTCGTCACCAACGCGGGTACGTATAAAACTTCCGGGAACTGTTCCGCCAAAAGTCCAATAAATGTATTTTACACCACTGGTCATTTCGCCTTCCCGTTCTTGGATTTCAAGATCAACAATCAGTTTTTTTGCCATACGTTTTCCTACAGGAGTTGGTACGAACGGGGGTGAAGTGAGTTCCGCAATCATCTCTTGGTTTACGGGAATATCTACGGTTTGATTGTATTTTTTATCGGATTGATCGTTCACGCAGCCCGAAAGAAAAGCTACTGTGCCAAGACCGAGTAGCATTTTGGTAATAATGTTTTTTTGGATAGTTAATTTCATAGGTTGGGTTTTAAAATATGTGGTTGTTTTTATTGGTTATTTATTTTCAATCTCTGGTTTTTGCCAAGTGAAAAGAACTGGGTCAATGGTTAACATGACCCAAGCCCAGTTATTGGTATTGCCATCAAAATTGTTTTTTACAATTTTAATACCTTTTGATGCGAAATATTGCGAATACCCAGCCTGGACACCCGCGTATTCGCCTATTTTTTGCGAAGTTACTAAATCCAGTTCAAATCCCAAGTTTTTTGATGTTTCATCATTAATTTTTGCTGCGGCGAAAAACTGATGAAGGGCTAGACTGATATTCGATTTTTTATTGAAGGAATATTTCACATTTCCATATATATCCATCAATCCAACATTGTTGATATGGTTGCCCACATAAAAGTAATCCATAAATCCGTTGAATTTGTGATTGGTACCATAGAATGGGTTGAAGGCTTTGTTTTTTGCATTGGTTGGAGCACCGTAATCGTTGCCACTTTGCAGTTCGCCACCTAATTCGATGTTGAGGTTTCCAGTTGCAGAATAATTTGCTTCCAATGCAAGTAGATAGGCGCTTAAATCATTGTTGGAAACATCTTTTCCAAGTTGATAATAAAGGTTTGAGGAAAAATTGAATTTACTCACTTTTGCTTTTAAATGGACTACCGCAGTTTGACTGTAACGGGTATCATTTTTTGTTTCGTCCGTTTCATCAATGTATTGCAGGCCGTTGTTCAAAAACAAAAAACTGGCAGATAGTTTTTCCCAATCTTTATGAAGCCATATATATTGAAGGCTTTTATAGGTATTGGTGGTTAGCACATTTCCCGTGAGCGATTCTCCATCTTGATTGTAAGCCGCCCCAAAATGAAGTTTCATAAAGCTTGGTTCAAATTTTACGATTGCGGCATCGTGGCTTCTAGCTTGCTGCGCCCAGCCTACATTTCCGAAGAAACGCTGGTCGTCATAAATGATTTCCTGACGACCGATTTTTAAAAATAATTCATCAACTAATAAGATTTCTGCCCAGGCTTGGTGAAGCGAGAATCCATTTTCATCTGCTACATTAAGTTGAGGCACATCACCCCAAACTCTTACATCCTGTGGACTTAAATAAAAATGAAGTTTTTCAGTTTTATACCCAAAATTTAGTCTTGTTCTTTGCGAAACAAAAGCTGCAGGATTTGTGTCATCTGGGAAAAGTGTTTTGTAGCCGTGGCGAAATTCAAAACGTGGCCTGAGCTCGGCATCAACTGTAAACTGGGAATATGTGTTGGTAATAGATAGTAATAAAATTAAGGATAGGGCAATTTTTAATAGGTTCATATTCGATTATTGCGAATTTCTGGAACAAATATCCAATGTATCGTTAGTATTATATATGACAATGGTCATTTTTTTTGAATTTGTTAAGAATCTTTTTTTTTGGATAGAATAAATGGCTAAACAGTCATCGAAAACAATTGTGTTTCTGGTTGGCTTCTCTGTAAAAGAACATCAAAGGCCATACACACATTGCGCACATACGGACGGCCTTTTTGGGTGATTTGAAGTTTTGTGGAACCGATTTTAATTAAACCGTCATCTTCCATTTCTTTCAGTTTAAGAAGCGCTTCAGGCAATTCTTTAAATTGAAATGATTCTTCTTCCCACGAAGTTTCCAAACTGCACATCATATTTAAAATATGCTTGCGAATAATTAAATCTTCCTCGTTGAGCATATGACCACGGTAAACGGGAATAATTCCTTGCTCAACCAATTCCTGATACTCCTCCACATTTTTTACGTTTTGACCAAAACTATACCAGCTGTCTCCGATTGCCGAAACACCTAAACCGAGCATCAATTGTGTTTTGCTTTCGGTATAACCCATAAAATTTCTGTGTAGTTTTTTTTCTTCTACCGCCTTATTTAAACTATCGGTTTTGAGGGCGAAGTGATCCATCCCAATTTCTATATAGCCAGCTTCTTCCAGCAACTGCTTGCCAATTTCATACATTTCCCGCTTTTCTGCGGCGCTTGGCAGATCTTCTTCTTTAAAACCTCGCTGGCCGTTGCCTTTTATCCAAGGCACGTGGGCGTAACTGTAAAAAGCGATGCGGTCTGGCATCAGTTCCTTCGTTTTTTCAATGGAATAGATTACGTGTTCTTTTTTCTGAAAAGGCAATCCAAAAATAAGGTCGTGTCCTACCGAAGTATAGCCAATTTCTCGTGCAGTTTCAGTAACACGTTCCACATTCACAAACGGTTGAAGTCTGTGGATTGCAATCTGAACTGCGGGATTATAATCCTGAACGCCATAACTCACGCGAGTAAAACCACAATCAAAAAGCGTTTGTAAATGATCGCTTTTGGTATTGTTGGGGTGTCCTTCAAAACTGAATGAGGGATTTTCAGCCATCGTGGCATCGCGAAAAATTCCTTTTATAAGCAGATGTAAATTTTCTGCGGAAAAAAAAGTGGGTGTACCGCCACCGAGATGCAATTCTTTTATGATTGGGCGTTCAGAGAATAGTTCCAAATAAAGTCGCCATTCTTTCAAAACAGAATCCAAATAAGGTGTTTCAACTCCGTGATTTTTGGTAATGCGTTTGTTGCAACCACAAAAGGTGCAGAGACTTTCACAAAATGGCAGGTGAATGTAAAGGCTTATTCCTTCACTGGAATTACTTTCCGAAAAACTTTGGACGATATTTTTTTTCCATTCGCTCAATGAAAACGCCTCATTGTTCCAATAGGGAACTGTGGGATAACTAGTATATCGTGGGCCAGGGACGTTGTATTTTGAAATTAGACTGTTTTGCATTTTTCTTGAATTCTGGTTCAAAATTACCTTTGCTGAAAAAACTATAAAATGATAATTGTCAGTTGGGCCAAAGGATTTATTTTTTTCAATCCTTTTAGCAAATATAGGCTTTCAGAATTGGAGCAGCGGTCATTAAAGATCCGTATTCCCTAAAAAAGATTTTGTGGCAAAGAATAGGTTGAGAAAGAGAACGAAAGAACTAAAGAACAGGAGGCGGAACGCAATAAATCTGAAGATTTATAGAGTTGTTTTTAATCCACAAAAATAAAATATTATGAACACATCAAAATTATTCAATCCAAAGGGAAAGTTGTTATAGTCACATTTAAATATTGTAAATCCAAAATTGGGTTATTTAATGAAAAAAATCCCTTGTAGTGCAGGTGATTTTTTAGATCCCATAAATTGGATAGATACAATACTTTTGATTTTTTCATCAACCCTCTTTCAGCAATTGGGTTACAATTCCTCCATCTATTAAAATATCACTTCCGGTAATAAAGCCTGCTTTATTGCTGATAAGAAATTTCACCACTTCTGCAATATCTTCTGGAGTTCCGTTTCTCCCCAAGGGCGTTAACTCCTTCATCTTATTCATTCTTTCAGGATATTCCTCTGCGGCTTTAATTCCCATTGGCGTCATAATTACACCTGGAGAGACAGAAACAATTCGCGCTCCTTTTCGCCCAAATCGAAATGCGTTTTCCTTGCACAATAACAATACGCCTCGCTTGGCAAAGTTGTACATCACATCAGCATCCTCATTCACAAATTTGGCTACAGTTGAAAATGAATTCTCTTTTTGCGGGTTTAATAAAGCTGCATCATATTCTGAATTTGGCGGTATTGTATGGCCCATAATGGAAGAGAACAGCACCAATACAGAGTCTTTTGTTGCTACTTCATGAAAAGCATCGATAATAATATCTGTTCCCACTAAATCAATCTCGAAAACTTTTTTCGGACTTTGTCCGCTTCCGCTCACTCCTGCAGTATGTATTAGTCCTCCAAAATTTCCTTGCTTCATTGAAAACTTCATAAGCTTATCCACATCCTTTCTTTTGGTGATATCGCAGGCAATGCCCAAAGCATCGTATCCTTCTTCTGTTAACTTTTCTACTGCTTTATCAACTTCTTGGGTGGAATAATCGGTAATTATCAGTTTGTGTTTTTTTAAAATCTTGGCACAAGCCGAACCAATTCCACCGGCGCCACCTGTTATTATCACTGTTTCTTTCTTGTTTAAAATCTCCATAGCGTCTTTATATTAAATGTTCGTTATCCTCAAACATAGTACTTAATGGAAGGATTTAATATGACATATATCAATTAGCGAAGAGAGTAGGACACAAACCGTTACTGAAGAATCTTTTATGCTAGGTCTCTATCGAGGGTATATTACCATCTTACTTAAATTGGGAAAATGTTTTTCCAACTTAGCGGGGAGTCTGTCCAATTGGCCAAAGTGGGAAACATATCCTCTTCTGGATGATACCAGAATAATGAAATCGGTGTCGGTAATTTGACCGCATAGAACAAGAAAATCCTCCCATTCAATGAAGGGATGAAAATTCAGAGCCAAGCTAAGTTTATTGCTTTTTGCAAATCTTAGGATTGTTTTATGTGTTTCTCCTGTGCAATTCAGATTGATTGGAATTGAAAATTCAACTGACAATTTTGCCAATTTGTTGACCCACATGTCAAAACCTTCTTCAAACTCAGCATTTGGCGGTATGATAAGAAACAATCTTTTATGGTTTACCAACGGGATTTCAAATTGACAGATAAAAAGCGTTTTATCAGTGCTTTCCAAAATACTTTCCACTTTGTCTCCTATCAATTTATCCAAAAACCCCGTTTTCCGAGGCCAACCCAATAAAATGAGATCGGCCATAATTTCCTTAGCGGTTCTTGATATTCCACTGGCAGCGTTGTGATCTATGGTGGCCATTATAGTGGCGTTGTTTTCTGATGCGGTGGTTTCCTTAATAAATTTTTCGAGTCCCTGTCTTGCCTTCACTATATTTTTTTCAGCTTCTTTGGTGTTGGGAACTACGGTTAATAGGGAAAGTGGATTAGTAGATTTTTTATCTTTTATCAATACCGCAAATTCCAAAATCTTTTCAATGTTGGTCATATTGGCGATGGGAATTAGAATATGCTCGGTGTTTGCTCCTGAAATTGACTGTATTTCTTCATCTCCATCACGAATAATCATTTTTGCGGCACTTTCCGTGGCAAAAGAAGCTACAATGCAGGTTACAAGAATTAGGACCACAGTGCCGTTAAGAATATTGGCATCCAATATTCCAGCTTTAAACCCAACTAGGATTACCGCTAAAGTAGCTGCGGCGTGGGCACTGCTCAAGCCAAATATCAACTTTCGTTGTCCTTTTGAAAATTTGAAAATCATCTGTGTGCAAAAGGCAGCGATCCATTTACCAGTAATTGCCACAACAGTCAATGTGCCTGCAATTATAAGCGCCATGGGGCCGCTTAGGATAACACTAACATCAACCACCATGCCTACGCTTATAAGGAAAAAGGGAATGAACAGGGAATTTCCAATAAACTCAATACGATTCATTAGGGCTGATGAGTTTGGAATAAGTTTGTTCAACGCCAATCCAGCAACGAAGGCCCCAATGATGGATTCCAGACCAGCGAGTTCTGCTAAAAATGCCGAAAAGAACACAACCGAAAGCACAAAAATATAATGCGAATGCTTTTCACTCTCCATGGTTCTAAAAAACCATTTTGCGATTTTTGGAATTACCAAGAACATAAAAGCCGAAAATAATAGCAGGGAAATTCCCAACCGAATCCAAAATTCTTGGGTGAGCCCTCCACTGTGGGAGCCTAAAATTACTGCCAACAAAATAAGCACGGCCGTGTCCGTTAAAATGGTTCCTCCAACGGTAATGGCAACAGCAATGTTTTTTGATACCCCAAGCTTACTCACTATGGGATAGGTCACCAGAGTATGGGTTGCAAACATACTTGCCGTGAGAAGGCTTGCGTTGAAATCGAAACCCAATAGGTAATGGCATACAGGAAAGCCAATTCCAAGTGGAATTGAAAAGGTGAGGAGCCCGAAAATCAGACTTTTATTTTTGGTGGCCTTGAACTCGTTTAAATCCAATTCCAGCCCGGCGATAAACATAATGTAAAGAAGCCCAATGGTTGAAAAAACATCCACAAAAAGGCTTTTCTCTAAAATGTTCAAACCCGCTGGGCCAATAATAATTCCCGATACAATCAATCCAATAATTCCAGGAATTCGTATTCGATTCAAAATTACAGGAGCCAATAAAATGATGAAAAGAACCAGCGAAAATATTAATACCGGATTGTGAAGAGGTAATTGAAACTGTTCGGCAAGTTCCTTGATAATAGCGTCCATTTTTTTAAAAGGTATATTACTAAAAAAATAATTTCAAAAGGCGCCCAAGGGCTCGGGCACCTCGGTGAGGCGGAATTTCCTCTCCGGGGCGGGGATCAACT
>JAPKFY010000111.1 GCA_026646335.1 Aequorivita sp.
AGGCGAAACCAAAGCTGCCACTGGAGGTTCTGATTGGAAGAAATATCTGCACCCAAAATATCAGCAACGCAAATTCTTCCCAAAGCTTTGGTCTGAAGAAGAAATAGCCAATTGGGGGGAATAATTTAGTGTTCAGCGAAATATTCAGAATGAATGAAATTCAAATAAAACGCATTTATGAAGATGCCTCCAAAAATGATGGCTTCAGAGTACTCGTGGATCGTGTTTGGCCACGGGGCGTGAGCAAAGAAAACGCAAAACTAGACGAATGGATGAAAGAAATTGCACCTTCAACAGAACTTCGGAAATGGTTTGATCACAAAGAAGAACGCTTTGATGAGTTTTCAAAAAAATATAAAATCGAGATCAATGCCCATCCAGATTTGGTTGAAAGACTGTTGGAAAAAGCAAAAGAAAAACGCCTCACACTTCTGTATGGCGCCAAAGATGAAACGCACAACCAAGCCGTGGTTTTAAAAGTATATCTTGAAAAGCATCATTAACATTTATTAAACAAGTGCATTTTCATTGGTGCTATCTAGGCAAAAAAGCGCAGAGGTTCGGGTCGCTTTTACGGTTTCAGTCAATTTCGAGACATCGATGTTTTTTGGGATAGACAAAACATTAAGGTCTGCGTTATTTGCCTTTAACTGTTCAGATTCCGTATTTGTATCATACCCCTCCATTTTGGTGTGCTCTGGAAATCTTACTAAATCATACAAGTGAGTCAAATCTTCTTCGTTTTTAATCCCGTTTCCATCCAAGGCTACTTTTACTGCGAGTCTTCCTTTCCAGTTTTTTAACAATAGTAGGGATGTAAGGATGGACAGATCGTTGTTGCTTATGTTGTAACTTGTTTTCCAATCTGAAGGAAAGTCCTTTAACCAAAGAGTAATATCTCTTTCCAACGAAAGCCCCACGTTTTCAAATGGCACATACAGCATCACTCCATATTTGTTTTGCTCTGCAATGTTAATGAGTTCTTCGTAAACACTAAATTCGGTCTCGCCCGGAGCGACTGTCATAAAAAGTATGTTGGGCTTAAAAAACGCTGCATTAAGCGATTGCATACTCACTTTTAATGTTTCCGCCACATTATCACCATCTATATATGTATAGCTGTTTGCGATATTCTGTTTTTTAAGTCGTGTCTTTACCCCAGGCAAAAAGACACTCAATTTGTCTCCAATATTTTTGTCCTGACCGATGAGTGCCAAAAATTTTACAGAACCTTTTGGAGCAATGATACTTTCAATAAGTTTGAAAGAGCTGCGGATGTCCTTAGGTGCTTTTACCGGAATAAGCAGGTCTGGCCTCCAAGAGCGCACTTCCTTGGTTGGGCTAAGATCTGTGGTTTTTTTTGTGGACCATTCGGCAAGAGCCGTAAACAGACCACTTCGTGAATCGCCGGCTTCTGACTTCAGTTTCTTTTTCACCAAATAGAAGTAAAAGAAAACAATAAGTACGAGTGAAGCTAAAGCGACGGCAGCATTTATAATAAACATTACAGTCAATGAACCAAAGGCGCCTATAAGCGGCACCATCCAGTGTATTTTCAAAGTAGGTCGAAAACTGGGCAGAGAAAGAGTCTGCTCAATAAGTGCCACAATATTTACCATGGCGTAGGTAATCATAAAAAACATGGTAATTAAAGGAGCAATAGTGTTCAAATCTCGTAAAGAAAGTCCAAAAAGCACGATTATGGCCGTGATTATCATAGCGTTTATGGGCTCGCCCTTTTTGTTGGTTTTTGACAAAAATTCACTTTTTGGAAGAATTCTCTTTTCACCAAGTGCCAATAAAATTCTTGGTGCTCCCACAAAAGAACCTAAAGCCGAAGAAAGCGTTGCGCCCAACAAGCCAGCCAAAACAATTGGAGTGTAGTAGGCTTTGTCTATAAAGACATTGTAATTTTCCAACAATTCCTGTGGCGTAGCTAATAAGGCCGCAACAAAAACCATGGCCATATAGACGATGGTAGTTATAATTACTGCACTTATGGTACCTCTAGGTATGCTCTTTCTTGGGTTTTTAAGGTCACCGCTCATATTGGCTCCTGCCATCACTCCTGTTACAGCAGGGAAAAACACAGCAAATACAAGCCAAAAGGAAGTTCCGCTGAAATTATTTTCAGGCGATCCTTCATAGTTTCCAAACCATACAAAATCATAATTAAGTTCATTGACAAATAGACCGCCCACTATAGAAACAATAGACAGAATGATAATGGCCATTATAACATATTGAATCTTAAAGGCAAAGCTCGTGCTGATAAATGCAATGGCAAGCACCAATACAAAAACCATCATGTCCAAAACCATGGGGTTGAGGTCCAGCAGACTCTGCAAACCTTCCCTGAAACCGAAAACATACATTGCAACCGCAATAGCTTGCGAAAAAAAGAACGGGATGCCAATGGCACCTCCAATTTCCAATCCCAAAGATTGTGAAATTAAACTAAAAGCACCTCCTGAGCCTATACGAATATTGGTGACAATACTAGATAACGAAAGTGCCGTTGAAAAAGTAATTGCCACAGCCACCACAACAATTAGCAATGCCCCTACGATGCCCGCGTTACCAACCACCCAAGGGTGGCGAATGTACATTATAACTCCTAAAATGGTTAAAAATGTGGGTGTGAAAACACCCGCCATGGTTCCAAATTTTTGGGTGGGCTTAGTCTCTTTTAGTCCCATTCATTATTTGTTATTAGCATTAATTCAACTGTTGATGTTACTAATTTTCAATAATCTATAAATGTAATTGAAAGTGAGGTAATAATTTTATATTTTTAAATTTCAGAAATTATATTTTTTCAAATATGAAAATTTTTATTTTGGCTTTTCTTTTATTTTCTCCCTTTTTTTTATCTGCCCAAATCCTCAACGCCGAATCACTCCGAAAAGTAACGGATACCTCGGGTTTTTCCGGCGCTGCCAGTCTTGACTTTTCGTTAAAGCGGGATGTTTATGATTATCTTGGTTTAAGCAGCACCATTCATATTCAATATAAGATGAACAAGCACTTAGTGTTGCTCAAAAACGATGTTGAATTGCAGAATATTGAAGGTAATAAATTTGAAAATGCAGGCATTACACACCTTCGCTATAATTATCGTTTTCACCCTAGGATTGCTTGGGAATTTTTTGCGCAAACGCAGTATAACAAAGTTTCAAAAATTGAATTTAGAGGTCTCTTGGGAACCGGTCCCCGATTTAAATTGACCACTTCCGAAAAGTATAAATTCTACTTCGGCACCCACATAATGTATGAGCAAGAAGAGTTAAGTGATGGCATAACGCCCATCCAAAGAGATTTCAGAAGCTCTTCCTATTTGTCTTTTAGCCTGTACCCCACAAAAACAGTTACCTTCGTGAGCACATCTTATTTCCAGCCAAAGCTTAGTAATTTTGGAGATTACCGCTTCACAAGCCAAACTTCTTTAGTAATTGATTTGTTCAGCAATTTCGCTTTCAATACTACCTATACTTTTCGCTATGACGAAACCCCAGCCGTTGGCATTCCGAACTCACAGTACAATTTGGAAAGCGGCATTGTTTATTCCTTTGACTAATTCCTTAAACTTTCGTAAGCAATTCTTTTATTGAAAGACTACCTATTATATTTGCTATTGTTAAAAACCAAAATCACTATAATTTCGTAACTATAAATAAAAGTACTCTATGGCCTCACAAAATTATTACGACCCCGCTGACCTTAAAAAATTTGGAAAAATATCAGATTGGAGCAAAGAACTCGGGGATAAGTTTTTTGAATATTACGGAAAAGTTTTTGAGGAAGGCGCACTCACTGCCCGCGAAAAATCCCTCATTGCCCTTGCAGTTGCCCACACAGAAATGTGTCCTTATTGCATTGATGCCTATTCACAGGACGGCCTACAGCGGGGCATCACCAAAGAAGAAATGATGGAAGCCGTACACGTTGGAGCTGCTATTAAAAGCGGCGCAACCTTGGTACACGGAGTGATGATGATGAACAAAGTGAATAAATTGGAAATGTAGAAGTGAGATGCATCGCGCTTCTACTGCAATAATTTCCAAAACCATAATTTATTAGAAGACAATTCGAAAAAAATCTATGCTAAAAGAGAAAAGGAAACAACAACAATCCCTTCATAAACGCCATAGCGAACTCGCAATGGCAAACAAACAACTAGAAAAACTCTCCAACGGTATTTTTGCTAATGGAGAGCTTCCTACTTTTTCAGAAAAAATAAAAGTGTCGAACCAATTTCCACTTCGTCCGAAAAAACTGGAAATCCTTCAAATTAACTTGGGCTATATGTGCAATCAGGTTTGTGAGCACTGCCACGTTGATGCTGGGCCAGACCGAAAGGAAATAATGACCCGCAAAACCATGGAGCTGTGTTTGGAAGTGATTCGAAATACCAGCGCACATACACTAGACCTTACTGGCGGCGCTCCCGAAATGAACCCAGATTTTCGTTGGTTTGTTGATGAAGCAAGCAAGGCGGGGATTCAGGATTTTATCGTTAGAAGCAATCTGACCATCATCCGCGCCAACAAAAAATACCACGATTTGCCAGAGTTTTTCAAAAATCATAACGTGCACGTGGTTAGCAGCATGCCTCACTGGACACGTGGTAAGACAGACAAACAAAGGGGCGAAGGTGTTTTTGACCAATCCATAAAAGCACTGCAGGAATTGAACGCTGTTGGTTACGGAATGCCTGACAGCGACCTGCGTTTAGACTTAGTCTACAACCCGAGTGGCGCCTTTTTACCAGGCGACCAAGCCAGTATGGAAAAGGATTTTAAAAAAGCCTTATTGGAAGATTTCGGGATACATTTCCACAGTCTTTTTGCTATTACGAATCTGCCAATTTCCAGATTTTTGGATTATTTGATTGCCTCAGAAAACTATGAGGATTATATGTATTCTTTAGTGGAAGCATACAATCCAGCAGCAGTGAAAAACGTGATGTGCCGCAATACCATTTCGGTGAGTTGGGATGGTTATCTGTACGACTGCGATTTCAACCAAATGCTTGAATTGAAGGTTGCTAGCAAGATTCAGCATATTTCAGAATACAACGAAGCTATTTTAAATGATCGGAAAATAATTATCTCGCAACATTGTTATGGTTGTACCGCAGGTGCGGGAAGCAGTTGCCAAGGTGCAGTTGCGGATTAGGGATTTGGTAAAAAACTATAGGCACTCCTAAATCCGAATTTAAATTGAACAAAACCTTTTTGTATTATTTTATACAGATGAAACATAAAGCAATCATTTTTCTTTTATTGTTTATAGCTGCAAACGGCTTCGCCCAGAAAAATTTGGATGAGTTGCTGCAAAAATTCAACACCCAAAGCATTCCATACATTTCAGTAGAAGAATTGCGGATGTTTCAAATGAACGGTACCGTTACAATTCTGGATGCCCGCGAACCTGAAGAATTTAAAATAAGCCATATTGTTTCTGCAAAAAATGTTGGTTTCAACGATTTCTCTTCCGAAGAAAAACACCTGCAAAATTTGAATAAAAACATTCCCGTAGTTGTTTATTGTTCGTTGGGAATCCGTTCCGAAGAAATTGGCGAAAAATTAAAAAAAGCTGGATTTACCAACGTAAAAAATCTTTACGGCGGTATCTTTGAATGGAAAAACAAAGGTTATCCGGTCATCGATTCCACAGGAAAGGAAACTGAAAATGTGCACGCCTTTTCCAAGCATTGGAGCAAGTATTTGCACGCCGGAATCCCTGTTTATTGAATAGAAAAAATCTGAGTACTGACTACTGACCCCTGAATAATGGCTCTATTAACTTCAAATAATACCGGTGGTGATAATGAGATGGCTTACGATTTTCATTTCCCTACTTCAAAAAAAGCACTGATCATTTTCACCCGAAACCCAGAATTGGGAAAAGTAAAAACCCGTTTGGCAAAATCAATTGGCGACGAAAGTGCTTTAAATATCTATAAATTTTTACTGAAACATACTGTAAAAATTACTGAAGACCTAAACGTGGACAAATATGTTTTCTATTCAGAAACCATCCGTCGCGATGATATTTGGGATGTGGACATTTTCAGAAAAAAACTACAATCGGGAAATGATTTGGGCGAAAAGATGAACAATGCTTTTTCCGAAATTTTCGGGATGGGTTATGATAAAGCAATCATCATTGGCAGCGATATGTTTGATTTAGAAAAAAAAGATTTGGAAACTGCTTTTGATGCGCTTCAAACAAACCATTTTGCAATTGGCCCTGCAACCGATGGCGGCTATTATTTATTGGGAATGAAGGAACTTAATCCTAAAATTTTTCAAAATAAAGATTGGGGTACCAGCACCGTTTTAAAAGAAACCCTTAATGACCTAAAAGACAAAAAATTCGTTTTATTGGAAGAACGAAATGACGTAGATTATTATGAAGACATCAAAGATGTTGATGCCTTTCAAAAATTTTTACCACCCTATTTAGACAATAACTTTCTATAAAATTATGACATCTATAAAGTACATTGAAGAAGCGGTTGCGTATCTTAAGCAAAGAGGATTTGAAAAACCTGAAGTGGGAATCATTCTCGGAACCGGTCTCGGAAAAATAATTGAAAACGTTGAGATTGAAGCCGAAGTAAGCTACAACCACATCCCAAATTTCCCTACAGCAACAGTTGAATTTCACAAAGGAAAATTGGTTTACGGTATTTTGGAAGGAAAAAAAGTAGTCTTGATGCAGGGGCGTTTCCATTTTTATGAAGGCTATTCATTGCGCGACGTTACCTTCCCTGTTCGGGTAATGCACCTTTTGGGAATCAAGCATTTGTTGGTGAGCAACGCTTCAGGAGCTATAAATCTCAACTTCAAAAAAGGTGAAATCATGCTTATTGACGACCATATCAATCTGCAGGGCGATTCCCCCCTCGCTTTCCGAGGCGTTGAAAAAATGGGCGAACGTTTTGTAGATATGAGCGCACCCTACAATACTGAAATGAACCATAAAATGGAACAAATTGCTTCCGAAAAAAACATAAAACTGCACAAAGGTGTTTACGCCAGCGTAGTGGGCCCACAATTGGAAACCCGCGCCGAATATAGATACCTAAAAATTATTGGCGCCGATGCCGTGGGAATGAGCACAGTGCCCGAGGTTATTGTTGCCAATCATTTGGGCTTACCAGTTTCGGCTGTTTCAATCCTAACCGATGAATGCGATCCAGACAATCTGCAACCCGTAAATATTGAAGAAATAATTGCGATGGCAGCCAAAGCAGAACCCGATATGATTACTTTGTTTTCGGAATTGATTAAGCATTTGTAAACATTCATTCTTTATTGCGACAAAAAAAACTTGGAAAAATACTTCGAAATATTTAAAAATTCCTACAGTGGCTATTTTAACTATCTGTGGAATGAAATCACACACTTCCATTGGGAAAACTATTTTTATGGATTAATAGTGGTCTCTTTGCTGGTGTGGGGTTTGGAACTATTATTCCCCTGGCGAAAAAACCAAAAAGTATTCCGGAAAGATTTTTGGCTGGACACCTTTTATATGTTCTTCAACTTTTTCCTGTTGAATTTAATCGTGCTTATTTTCCTCTCAAATGCAACGGCTGAGCTGTTCAATGATTTTTTAGGAATTGTTGGTTTGACGCTTTCAGATTTTCAGCTTATAGATTTAGGTGCGCTGCCCATTGGCCTCGGACTTTTAATTTTCTTCTTGATTACCGATTTCGTGCAATGGAACACACACCGATTGCTCCACTACTCCCCTTTTCTTTGGAATTTCCACAAACTGCATCATTCTGTAAAGGAGATGGGTTTTGCCGCACACCTCCGTTATCACTGGATGGAACCTATTGTATATAAATCCATTCTTTACATTCCACTGGCCGTTATTGGAGGTTTTGATGTAGAGTCCGTTGCAATTGTTCATTTTTCAGCCCTAGCCATCGGGCATTTAAACCACGCGAATTTGGGTTGGGATTATGGTTTTTTGAAATATATTTTCAACAACCCGAAAATGCATATCTGGCATCACGCCAAAGTTTTACCAAAACACGCTCAATACGGTGTTAATTTTGGGATCAGTTTAAGCGTTTGGGACTACCTTTTCAAGACCGATCATATTCCGCATGACGGCCGGGATATTGAGCTGGGCTTTGATGGCGATGAAAAATTTCCTTCGAGTTTTATTTCGCAGGAATTATATCCCATTAAAACCAAGGAGTAAACTATTTCGAAAAATAAAACCTGCCAAAAATGAAAACCGTGCTTAACCTTACTGTCCTATTTTTTGTTACACTTTCTTTACAGAGTTGCAATCTGCTTTCCGCTGCGGGCTTCAGTAGCCATGGGCAGCCAATAAAAGAGGTGAAGGCAGGTCTTACTTCAACCCCTGCAAATTCTATTGCAAATGTGGATCATTCCCAGTGGGACAAACTTCTGAAAAAATACGTAAACAACGAAGGTTTGGTAGATTACAAAGGCTTTAAAAGCGATAATGCCAAACTGGATGCATATTTAAAAATGCTGTCGGAACAAAACCCCAGCAATCACTGGAGCGTGCAGGAACTACTTGCTTATTATATCAATCTTTACAATGCGGCAACGGTAAAACTAATTGTGGAAAATTATCCTGTAAAAAGTATTAAAGATATTGACGGTCCTTGGACCAAAGGACGTGTGGCTGTTGGAAATAACAAGCTATCGCTCGGCGGAATTGAAAACGGAATCCTTCGGAAAATGAACGAGCCGCGTATTCACTTCGCCATCAATTGCGCTTCCATTTCCTGCCCAAAACTTTTGGACGAAGCATATACCGCGGCGAAAATCAACGAACAATTGGAACGCGTTACCATAGCATTTATCAATAGTGCTGAAAATGATATTTCTGCCAACAACCCAAGATTGTCCTCTATTTTTGATTGGTACCAAAAAGATTTTAAAGAGAATGGCAAACAAGACGTTATTGGCTACATAAACCAATATTCAAAAACCAAAATAAACCGTGGCGTAGCTTTAACCTACAAAAACTACGATTGGAACTTGAACGAACAGAAATAAAATGTTCGATGTTCAAATTTAATATACTGAAGGAAACCCCAAACCAGAAACCAGAAACTAGAAACCCTTAAATGCTCTCCATCATCATCCCTGTTTTAAATGAAGCCACTACCATTAAAAACCTATTGGATTTTCTTTCAGAAAACAGTTCTGGGGAAAATGAAATAGAAATTATCGCGGTAGATGGCGGAAGCAGTGATGGAACGCAGCAAATCATCAAAACTTTTGCTGAAACGACAACAGTCCCCATCCGCTTTCTCACTTCAGAAAAAGGTCGCGCAAAGCAAATGAACAAAGGGTCACGCGTGGCTTCAGGCGAAATACTTTACTTTTTGCACGCCGATTCTTTTCCTCCAAAAAATTTCGACAAATACATTATTTCAGAAGTTGAAAAAGGAAACCCAGCAGGCTGTTTCAAGATGAAGTTTGACAGTGACCATTGGTGGCTAAAACTTGCAGGTTGGCTAACGCAATTTCGCTGGAGGGCATGCCGCGGTGGCGATCAAAGTCAATTTATCACAAAACAACTATTTCATGAAATTGGGGGTTTCGACGAAACCTATACTATTTACGAAGACAATATTTTTATCAACGAGCTCTACAAACGAAAAAAGTTTGTGGTAATCCAACAATGGATTACAACTTCCGCAAGACTTTATAGACAGAAAGGGGTTTGGAAATTACAGTACCATTTTTGGGCTATTTATGTAAAACGATGGCTAGGCGCTGATGCCGATGAGTTATTTAATTATTATCTGAAAAAGGTTAAGGGTGTAAA
>JAPKFY010000112.1 GCA_026646335.1 Aequorivita sp.
GCGTATAAAAACTATCGCAATGATTCGCTATTAATAGATACTACTTCACATAAAATTCCAGAGGTTCGGGCTGGGCCATTGTCTTAAAGAAATTCTTCGCAATATTTTTAAAGTGAAAAAGACTCATTTATTTTTCAAGCTTTTCACTTTAATAGAACGGCTTCCGTATTTCACATGCCGAAGTCTTTAAAATTAATTTATTAATAACCACGATAATTGTCAGATATAACAGCAAATCATATATTTGCGCTCCCGAAATTTCGGGATAAAAAAATCTGACCAAAAAAATATACACATGCAAAACAAAGGACTAATTACCGTATTTGCTATCCTTTTTGGATTGGTAAGTATTTATCAGCTCTCATTCACATATGTAGCGAACAAAGTAGAAGACAGCGCTAAAGAGTTTGCCAATAGCAAATTTTCTGAAAATGAGCCACACGAGCGGGACAACGCAGAAGCCCGCTACCTTGATTCTGTAGGCAACCAGTCAGTTTTCTTGGGAATAGACTACAAAACTGCCAAGGAGCGGGAATTGAACAAAGGTCTTGACCTTAAAGGAGGGATCAACGTTATCCTTGAGGTTTCTGTAAAAGACATCTTGAAAGGGTTGGCAAACAATACTAAAGATCCTGCATTTAACCAGGCTTTGGAAAATGCCAAGGAGCTTCAGAAGAATAGCCAAGATACTTACATTGAGTCTTTCTTTAAGGCATTTGAAGCAATTCCGGGCGAGAACGAACTTGCATCGCCAGATATTTTCTTCAACAAAAACTTGGAAGACGTAATTGATGTTGGTATGACCAACGCACAGGTAAAACCAATTATTGAAAAGAAAATTGATGAGTCTATTACCTCTGCTTTTGAAGTTTTAAGAAAGCGTATTGACAAATTTGGGGTAACCCAACCAAACATTCAGCGTTTGGGAAAATCTGCAAGAATACTTGTTGAACTTCCGGGAGCGAAAGATGTTGCCAGGGTAAAGAAGCTACTTCAAAGTACCGCTCAGCTTGAATTCTGGGATGTCTATAAGTTTGATGAAATGGCCGGATTCCTACAAGCTGCAGATACCAAAGCTGGTGAAATTGCAATGGCGAAAACATCATCTGAAACTGAAACAACGAAAACTGCTGACACTGCGCAAACTGTTGTAGATTCAACTAAAACTGAAGAGGATGACGTAAGCAAACTTTTGGGCGGACAGGATGTGAAAGATTCGCTTGTAGGCGATAACAAAGCAAACCCAATACTTTCTAAAATGATTTCTTTGGGTAGCCAAGGAAGTCCTGTGATTGCTACTTTCAGATTAAAAGATACCTCGGCTATAAATGGTTATTTGCGCAATCCGCAAGTAAAATCGTTGTTGCCAACTGAATTGCGTTTCGCAAAATTTGTTTGGGGCTTGCCAGAGGCAGATGCACAATTAAATGGTGAGGAAATAACTGCGCTATATGCGTTGAAAGGAAACAGAGACAATACTCCACCACTTGGAGGAAGCGTTGTTGTTGATGCAAGACAGGAATATGACAATTTAAGTCGTGTAGTGGTTTCTATGCAAATGAACGGCCAAGGTGCCAAAGTTTGGGAACAAATGACTGGCGATGCATACCAAAACCAGAGCCAGATAGCTATTGTTCTAGATAATATTGTTTACTCAGCTCCCGGTGTAACTTCTGGTCCAATTGCTGGAGGCCGTAGCCAGATTTCTGGAAACTTTACCGTACCGCAAGGGCAGGATTTGGCCAACGTGTTGCGTGCGGGTAAATTGCCAGCTTCAGCTGAGATTATTCAAGGAGAAGTTGTTGGGCCAACGTTGGGCCATGAAGCTATTAACAGTGGGGTGATGTCTTTCGCTATTGCACTTTTCATCGTGCTTTTGTGGATGATTGGTTATTATGGAAAAGCAGGTGCTTTTGCTGATATAGCTTTGATGGTAAACATCTTGTTCATCTTCGGAATACTGGCGGGTCTTGGTGCCGTACTTACATTGCCCGGTATTGCAGGTATCGTATTGACCGTGGGTATGTCTGTGGATGCGAACGTACTTATCTTTGAAAGGATCAAAGAGGAGCTTGCAAAAGGCAAGGCGCAGAAAGATGCCATTAAGGATGGTTTCAACAATGCCTTGTCTTCCATTCTTGATGCAAACATCACTACCGGTCTTACTGGTTTGATTCTTTTGGTTTTCGGAACTGGGCCAATCCAAGGTTTTGCAACTACCTTATTAATAGGTATTGCTACTTCATTGTTTACGGCTATTTTCATCACAAGATTGTTTATTGACAGCTATACCAAAAATGGCAAGCCATTACCTTGTTCAACATCTGTTACTAAAGATCTTTTCAAAAATGTAAATATTAAGTTCTTAATAAAACGCAAGACTGCTTATGTAATTTCTGGAATAATGCTTTTGATAAGTATCACTTCATTATTTACCAATGGTCTTAACCAAGGTGTTGATTTTGTAGGTGGGCGTACATATACCGTTCGTTTTGCGAAAGATGTGAATTCACAGGAAATCCAGAACAACCTTATAGAAACCTTCGGAAGTGCAGAAGCGAAAACTTATGGTGGTGACAACCAGTTGAAGATCACGACCAAGTACAAGGTAGAGGAGACCGGAACCGAAGTGGATGAGGAAATAGAGCACATGCTTTTTGAAACTGTTAAGAAAGATATGCCGGCTGATATGACCTATGAGCAGTTTATTGGGGACCAAACCGGAAAAACCATTGGAAGGATGGAATATTACAAAGTGAGTCCTACCATTGCTGATGATATTAAGAAAGACTCTTTCTGGGCCGTATTCGGTTCGTTGGTAGTGGTTTTCCTTTATATTTTGTTGCGCTTTAGAAGATGGCAGTTTAGTTTGGGCGCAGTGGCTGCGGTGGCACATGATGTAATTATCGTTTTAGGTGTATTTTCCCTAACTTATAGGTTTATGCCTTTCAGTATGGAGATTGACCAAGCGTTTATTGCGGCGATTCTGACGGTAATTGGTTACTCACTGAACGATACGGTAATTGTGTTTGACCGTATCCGCGAATACTTTGGGGAACATCCAGGCTGGAAAATGAATAGAATCATTGACGTGGCATTGAACAGTACCTTGGGCAGAACTTTGAACACTTCCTTTACCACACTTATAGTGTTGTTGACTATGTTCTTCTTTGGCGCAGAATCCATCCGTGGATTGTTGTTCGCAATTATAGTAGGTATTGTGGTAGGTACATATTCTTCGTTGTTTATCGCGACTCCTATTATGTACGATACCGTAAAACGCAAGAAAGTTGAAGATTTGATCGATAAAAAAGAAGAAGAAGTTGCTCCAAAATTAGAAGCATAAGTTTTTTCCTTGAATAAATACAAAAGCCCTTTCCATTTGGAAAGGGCTTTTTTTTAAACAATTTTATTGTAAATTTTTAAGGATTAAATCTTCAATTAATTTTTAATAAACTGAATTTTATCACCTTTTTTAAGTTTCCATTTATCAGAAAGCCCTGCGTTTATTTCCAATACATATTGCGAAGCTGCCTCGGATGGAAGAGAGGTTTCATCAAAAGACTTTGCGTTTTTTTGAAAACTCACTATTTCCTTGTCAGAATTTAAATAAATAATATCGAGCGGAATTTCTGTATTTTTCATATAAAAGGATCGCTGTCGTGAATCGTTGAATACAAAAAGCATCCCTTGGTTTTCGGCCATAGAATGACGATACATCAAGCCCGTTTGGGTTGAATACTCATCATCAGCTATTTCAATATCGAGCGTTGAGATTATTGAATCGTTCTCCGCTTTCAACAAAGTAAGTTCCCCTTCCTTAGTAAAAGATATTTCTTTGGTGAGACTTTTGTTTTCTGAACTTGGCGTGTCTTTGCAATTGTAGAAAGAAAAAATTGAAGCGACGATTGCCGCGGAAATAAGTATTTTTTTCATTAAAAGAAATATTAAAGACCGTGAATACACAAATAATTATAAATAAAATATTCGTGTATTCGCAGTTATTTTTTATTCAGTAATTGGCTTTTTTGAAGCTTTCCACATAATGTAGATTCCGGCGATAATGAAAGGAATACTCAGCCATTGTCCTGTGGAAAGTAAGCCCAATGCAGATTCAAAACCACCTTGGCTTTCTTTTACGTATTCCGCTAAAAAGCGAACCACCCAAAGAAGAATTAAAAATACACCAAAAATATAGCCAATCTGTTTTCTGCGTTCGGTCTTCCAATACAGATACCAGCATACCAAAAAAACAATCACATAGCCCGCCGCTTCATAAAGCTGGGCTGGATGGCGGAAAGGAACAGAGTTCAGTAATTCCGAAAACTGTGGATTGTGCACAATCGCGTCATAAGCCTTGTTCGGATTTTGAATTCCAGTTGCCTGTACTGCATCTTGCTTCCTGATGCCTTCGTGTACAAAGCGAACGCCCAAAGGAAAGTCTCCCGAAGGTTTCCCAATGATTTCGGAATTCATAAAATTTCCAATACGAACAAAAATACCACCGGCGGCTACCGCAATTACTATGCGGTCCATTATCCATAAAAAGGGCTTTTTAATTACGTTTTTTGTGTAAAAATACATTGCAATTAAAATGCCGATTGCAGCCCCGTGACTTGCCAATCCTTGAAATCCCGTAAACTCAAATTCGGGGACGGTGCTTATTGGTAAAAAAACTGAAAGGGGATCTTCCACAAAAAGTTCGGGTTGGTAAAAAATTACGTGTCCCAAACGAGCGCCAATCAAAGTGGCAACAACCATATAGATAAAAAGGCTGTCCAACTTTTCCTGTGGCTGGCCTTCTCTTTCATAAATCTTTTTAGTGAGTATCCAGCCCAGTGTGAACGCCACTACAAACATCAAACTGTAATAACGGATCATAAAAAAACCAAGATCAATCCCTTCAGAAGGGTTCCATGTAAAACTTAAATAGTGCATAATATGAGTTTTATTGAGCAGGGTAAAGATAACAAAAGCGAAAAAGTATTGCTGAACATATATTTAAATCTTTAATCATTTAATAATGATACTTTAAAATAAGGACTTAGGACTAAAATCAGGTTTTATATATTTAAAAAAGGAAAATCATAATATCTTATGTCCTTTAGTCTTACATATTAAGTAAAAACTTTTAAAATAATTTTCACGATTAATTATTTTTTTTTGGAGGTACCGGATCGTAGCCTGAGCCACCCCAAGGGTTGCAACTGGCTATTCGTTTTGCGGCAAGCCATCCGCCTTTCAGCAAACCGTGTGTTTGCAATGCTTCCACGGCGTAATGTGAACAAGTGGGCGTGTAGCGACAACTGGAAGGCAATAAAGGCGATATAAAATTTTGATACCCCTTTATAAATAATATGAATGGATATATAAATATTTTTTTCATAGCAACTTCGCCCTTCAAAGGGGGCAGGGGGAATGTTTTAATTCAACGAAAAAGTAGTCCCATCCTTTCCATCGTTCAGCTGAATTCCTTTTGAAGCAAGCTCATCACGGATTTTATCACTCATCGCGAAATCCTTATTGGCACGTGCTTGGTTTCGCAATTGAATAAGAAGTTCCACCGCAGCTGAAAGCTTTTCAGCATCCTGTGAAGTTTCGGTATCGTTGTTCTGCAACCCCAAAACATCGAAAAGGAAGTTGTCCATCGTCTGTTTCAGCAATTCCAAATCTTTTGCCGAAATTGTTTCTTTTTCTTCTTTTAAGGAATTTACAAACTTCACCGCTTCAAAAAGATTGGCAATCAAAATTGGGCTGTTAAAATCATCGTTCATAGCGTCATAGCAAGCTTTTCGCCAACTTTCAATATCAATGCTGCTTTTTTCTAAAGTAGCTATAGAGTCCAACATTCTATAGGCATCCATCAATCTATTGAATCCTTTCTCAGAAGCTTCCAAGGCATCGCTGCTGAAATCCAAAATACTTCGGTAATGAGCTTGGTACATAAAAAATTTAGTGACCGTAGGGGTGAAGGGTTTACTCAAAATATCGTTTTCACCAGTAAACATTTCATTCGGAAGAATATAGTTGCCGGTAGATTTCGACATTTTTTTACCGTTTAGTGTAAGCATATTGGCATGCATCCAATAATTCACTGGAGAAATGTGGTTGCAAGCCTCTGCCTGTGCAATCTCACATTCGTGATGTGGAAATTTTAAATCCATTCCGCCGCCATGAATGTCGAAATTGTTTCCCAAATATTTTGTGCTCATGGCGGTACATTCCAAATGCCAGCCTGGGAAACCTTCACTCCAAGGGGAGGGCCAACGCATAATATGCTGAGGTTCGGCTTTTTTCCAAAGTGCGAAATCCTGTGGGTTTTTCTTATCGGTTTGTGCGGAAAGTTCGCGAGTGTTGGCGATCATATCTTCTAACTTCCTTCCGCTCAGTTTTCCGTAATTGTTGGTTTCGTTGAATTTTAAAACGTCAAAATAGACAGAGCCGTTCTTTTCGTAAGCAAAGCCTTCCTCGATTATTTTTTCAACAATGTGGATTTGTTCAATAATATGGCCAGTTGCAGTGGGTTCAATACTTGGCGGTAAGGCATTGAATTTTGCCATGGTGGTGTGAAAATCTACCGTGTATTTTTGAACCACTTCCATCGGCTCCAATTGCTCAAGACGTGCTTTTTTAAGGATTGGGTCTTCGCCACTTTCGCCGTCGTTTTCCAAATGGCCGGCGTCGGTAATGTTTCGTACATAGCGAACTTTGTAGCCCAAATGGCTCAAATATCTAAAAACCAAATCGAAAGAAAGAAAGGTTCGGCAGTTGCCTAAATGCACGTTGCTGTATACGGTTGGCCCGCAAACGTACATTCCCACCGCACCTTCGTGGATGGGTGTGAATTTCTCTTTGTTTTTGGTAAGCGAGTTGTAAATATAAAGGTCTTGTGGTTTCAATTTTTTTTTGGAATTTGGTGTTTTTAATTTGGAAATTCTTTGAAATTTGGTGCTTGAAATTTGGAATTTCTTCTTAAAAATCTGTATCCAATTTGATATAATCCAAAAACTCCCTTCGTGTCTCAGAATTTTTGAAAGCACCGCCAAACTCACTGGTTACCGTACTGCTATCAATATCGCGAATGCCGCGGGAATTTACGCAGAGGTGTTTGGCGTCAATTACGCAGGCAACGTCTTCTGTATTCAAAACTTGTTGCAGTTCCCTCACTATCTGCATCGTTAAACGCTCCTGAACTTGTGGGCGCTTTGCGTAATAGTCAACAATCCGGTTCATCTTTGAAAGTCCAACCACAGATCCGTTGCTAATGTAGGCAATGTGGGCCTTTCCAACAATGGGAAGCAAATGGTGTTCGCAAGTAGAGTAGAGGGTAATGTTTTTCTCTACCAGCATTTCCTGGTATTTGTATTTATTTTCAAAAGTGGAAGCCTTTGGTTTTCTGTCAGGATGAAGCCCACCAAAAATTTCCTGTACAAACATTTTTGCAACACGCGTAGGCGTGCCTTTCAAGCTGTCGTCATTAAGATCGAGGCCTAAGGTGTGCATAATATTTTGAACATCTTTTTTAATACTTGCAATTTTCTCAATATCGCTCAGTTCAAAAGCATCGGGCCGCATAGGTGTTTCCGTGGAACTGCCAATGTGGTCATTGCCCATAGCTTCTATCTCTTTCAGGTGTTTTTCTAAATCCATCTATTAAAATAACTTTTCATTTAGGCCTGCAAAGATACGCAATAGCATTTTGGTACTGAAAACTCGAACTTCTTATTTTTAAGACTTTAAAGCTTCTGTTTTCATAAAATTTTCTTAATTTTCGCAAAAAATTATTTTAAGCACATGAAAAAGTTCCCCATTTTGATCGCTATTCTTTTTGTCACTTTAATATATGGACAACAAAACACTGTTTCAGGTTATGAAACAACAATTACTATGGAACCCTCTGAGGTGGTTTCTAGCGCAATTTTGAGTTTTGAATTTACAGAAACAAAAACCATAAAATATATTATTGCCCAAGGCAGTAATGATGTTTTTATAAAAGAAATAAGTAAAAACGAAGGCTCTCAAATATTGAAAACGGATTTTTCTTTTTTAGCAAATGGATTGTATGAAATACAATTTATAATTGACGATACAGAAGTAAAAACAATTCCATTCGAGAAAATATAAAAATATTGCCCCTCAATAGTTATAATATCCCCACAATGAAAAAATTATTACTTTTATTAGCATTTTCCTTTATCTCTTTCACAACAGTACAAGCTCAGGTTTGTGATATCCTCATTCCTATTTGTGACAGTCAGGATGGTCTTGAGAACAACGCTATAGATCCTTCTCCTGTAACTATAGACACTGGTTGTCAAATTTTATCGGGAACGAGAACTATTTGGTTCAGATTGGCTATTATTCAGGCCACGAACTTTACATTTCAAATTGAGCCAACAGGAAACATTGATTACGATTTCGCAGTATGGGTAAACGCTGACTGTAATAACCTAGGTGTTGCAGATAGGGCTAGTTATGATGCTCCGGCCCCAGGTCAATATGATACAGGTTTGAACCTTACGGCAACAGATTTCTGTGAAACTGCTGTTGGGGATGGACAGGTTCAGTTTCTAAGTTTGGTTCCGGGTGACGAGGTCATAATTGTGGTTGATAGATTTTCAAATACTCCAGATATCTTCAATTTAACATTTGGTGATCCTGATGCTTTTGATTGTTCCATTGTACAAACAATTGCTTGTGATGGAGAAACAGAGATTCTGGATGCAACGACTCCAAATGCTCTTGGATATGAATGGTTTTATGAAAATCCTATTGGATCAGGCACTTTTTCGCCATTTTTTCCGGCGGAAACCTCTCCTACTTTATCTGTTACGATAACTGGATATTATAAAGCAGATATATTTTTGCCGGGAGGTGTTACTGATTCAGAATACTTTGATGTAGTTTTCTATCCCCAGCCCATAATAGCGAGTCCTCCACTAGATATTGATATCTGCGATGACGGCACCAATCCCGGAATTTTTGATTTGACTGAAAATGATGATGATGTGCGGGGTGGGCAAGATCCGTTGTTTGAGATTACATATCACCGCAATCAACTGGATGCAATTAATGATAGTAATCCCATAATTCCTGCAAATGCATATCCTATTGTTGGTTCTTCTGAAATAATTTGGGTGCGTATTGAAGAACCAAGCGGAACTTGTTATGCCATAGATTCTTTTGAAATTAGTTTTGCTGCCGCTACTGCAACAGCCCCTGCGAGCCCTCATTACCTATGCGATGTGGGTGTTCCCGGACAAGAGCCTATCAACTTAAACACTACTTTTGATGCCGTCATTCTTAATGGACAGGATCCCTTACAGTACACAGTAACATATCATGCTAACCCAGCAGATGCAATTGCTGGTGTTAACCCATTGTCCCAGCCGCATGTTGTTACTGGATCCCAATTTATTTTTGCCCGAGTTGAAAGTAATACTGTTCCAAGTTGTTTTGCAACCACTCAATTTAACCTTATTCTTGCGCCCCAGCCCATCGCCAACCCCCCTGTAAATTTGTACCAGTGCGATTACGGTACGACTGCGGGTGTTTTCAATTTGACGGACAACGACGCGAACATAATGGGCGGGCAGGACCCTACGCTTTTCACGATAAAATACTACC
>JAPKFY010000113.1 GCA_026646335.1 Aequorivita sp.
ATCATATTCTGGATAGTATTCATTGGTCTATGTATTAAAACTGGCGCGTTGATCGTTTCTTTTTTTATGAGTCTATTCGTTAATCCAGAAGCTTCCGAAGTCCTTTATCTAGGAGCCCATTTTTTTGATTTAGATCCACTTTATTTAAACCATTACATAGGTATTCTCAGCTTTTTAGTAGTATTGACTGGAATGAAAGCTTATATCGCATATCTCGCTGTCAAGCTTTTTATGAAATTTGATTTGAACAATCCATTCAATACAAATGTGGCTGATTTGATTTCTAAAATCAGTCATTTCGCATTAAGTATTAGCATTGTAGCTTTAATTGCCAATCAATATACCGAGCGTATTGTAAAAAAAGTAGCAGAAATGTCTCAAATAGATTGGGGTGCCCAGGAATTCTTGTTTTTTGCAGGCATTATTTATATTCTGGCTTTGGTTTTCAAAAGGGGAGTAGAGATTCAATCCGAGAACGAACTAACAATATAATTATGCCTATAGTAGTAAACTTGGATGTAATGATGGCGAAACGGAAAATGTCATTAAACGAGCTTTCTGAAAAAGTGGGATTGACGCTCTCCAACCTTTCTATTTTGAAGACTGGGAAAGCAAAAGCGGTGCGGTTTAGTACGCTTGAAGCTATCTGTGAAGTATTGGAATGTCAGCCCGGAGATATTTTGGAGTTTGTGGAGTAAGATGGTCTTTGAGGCTTTCCGTCTTTGCAATCCAATTTTCACGCTGCAAAGTCGCAAAGTTTCAGAATACTGATGAATCTTATAATTTACAACTGGACACTCAATTTTTACAGTTCACTCTTTTTTATTCTTGAATAATACACCAAAATATAATCTTTGAACTGAAAATCAAAACCAACCAATTCATGAAAATTTCAGTTATTGTTTTTTTAATCCTGCTTTTTCCTTCCTTTCTTCTTGCGCAAACCACTGTTTCTGGAACGGTTACAGACAACAAAGGAATGCCTATTCTAGGCGCAAATGTATATCTTGAGGGCGCTTATGACGGAGCATCATCAGACGACAACGGAAAATTTTCTTTTGAAACTTCAGAAATAGGCACACAGATCCTGACTGTTTCTTATGTTTCTTTTGAAACTTTCAAATTGACGGATGATGTTTCAAAAATGAAAAACCTAAAAATCGTGCTTCGCGACGATGTTAATTCTTTGGAAACCGTAACCATTTCCGCAGGTTCCTTTTCGGCTGGAGATAATAGTAAGATTTCGGTTTTGAAACCTTTGGATATAGTAACTACTGCAAGCGCCTTGGGCGATTTTGTGGGCGCATTGCAAACGCTGCCCGGAACCACAACCGTTGCCGAAGATGGCCGTCTCTTTGTTCGTGGTGGCGATGCCAACGAAACCCAGATTTTTATTGATGGCATTCGGGTTTTCACTCCTTATAGCCCAACAACCGATTATATTCCCACCCGTGGGCGATACAGTCCGTTTCTTTTTGATGGTATTACTTTTTCCACTGGCGGGTATTCTGCGGAATACGGACAGGCGCTTTCCTCAGTTTTGTTATTGAATACCATAGACGAGCCTGATCAGGAAAAGACAGATATTGCCATTATGACCGTTGGTGCTGGTTTGGGGCATACTGAAAAGTGGAAGAAAAGCTCATTGAGTCTAAATACTTCCTATATAAATCTTGCGCCATACATCGCAATTCTTCCCGATAGAAATGATTGGCAAAAACCTTTTGAAACGGCTTCAGGCGAAGCAGTTTTCCGACAGAAAATAGGGGATGGGCTGCTTAAAATTTACGGCGCCTTCGATACTTCTAACTTTGCGCTTACACAGGAAGACATCAATCAGCCCGAAGGTGTGCGTTTTAAATTGAACAACCAAAATTTTTACACAAACGCAAGTTACAGTCAAATGCTAAATGATAATTGGAGCATTTTCGCTGGCGGAAGTTATACTTATGAAAATACGAAAGTAGGGATTGACGAAACCGCTATAAAAGATGTTGAAAATTCGGCACATCTTAAATTGAAACTGAAAAAGCACTTCAGCAACCGATTTAAACTGGATTTTGGCGCAGAACAATTCATAACTGATTTCAACGAAAATTATGACGAACCCAATTTTGCCGCAAAGCTTGGTTTTAACAACAATATTTCGGTGGCCTTTACCGAAGCGGATATTATTTTTTCGAGAAAAATGGCTTTAAAACTGGGTGTTCGCGGTGAATATGGTGAGCTTTTTAAGGAATTTACGCTATCACCAAGAGCTTCGTTCGCCTATAAAACTGGAAAGAGCAGTCAGCTATCATTGGCTTATGGCGATTTCTTTCAACAACCGGAAAATGAAATTTTGAAATTTACAAATGATTTAGAAGCGGAACGAGCCCAACATTATATAATGAACTATCAATATGCTGCAAACAACCGGATTTTTCGTGCGGAAGTATATAGAAAAAAATACAACAACCTTGTAAGCTATAATGACGAATTTCCAGATGTAAATAGCACATTTACCAATGACGGCAATGGTTATGCGCAAGGTTTAGATATTTTTTGGCGCGATAATAAGAGCATTAAAAACGTGGATTATTGGGTGAGCTATTCCTATTTGGACACCGAGCGGAAGTATAAAAATTACCCAATAGAAGCCACCCCAAACTTTGCGAACACGCATAATCTTTCAGTAGTTGCAAAATACTGGATTGACGATTGGAAAAGTCAAATCGGGTTTAGCTATCAATACGGCAGCGGAAGAACTTATACAGACTTGAACCAACCAGGCTTTCTTCAGGGTAAAACCGAAGGCTATAATAGTGTTAGTTTAAACTGGGCATATTTATTATCGCAACAAAAGATTCTATATTTTTCAATAAACAATGCTTTCGCCTTTAGGAATGTGAATGGCTATCAATACGCAAACACACCAGATGCCAACGGGAATTTTGCCCGAAGAGAGCTTCGTCCCGCGGCAGATCAGTTCTTTTTTGTGGGATTCTTTTGGACCATTAGTGATGATGGGAAGGATAATCAGTTGGATAATCTATAAGATGTTAGATGGAGCTTAGTCCGCTCCATGAACGAGCAACTGAAACCACAATTCAACCCACAGATTCAACAATTCAGTAGTTTCATTTTTAAAAGAAAGATATTTTAAAGCAAATTTGAACCACAATAAAAATAGTCATAACCAATAAAAAAACAGAAACCATGCAAAATGTACTAGCTTATCTCACGCTTTTCTTTACCGTTTTGGCAATGCAGGCACAGACCGACACATCAACTATAAATGTAGATTCCGCACCCACAAAGTACCAACAGGGAATGCAAAAAGCTTTCCAATTGTGGCAAGAAAATAAATCGTGGGAAGCCGCAAATGTTTTTGAAAGAATTGCGACTGCTGAACCAGACAATTGGTTGCCACCTTATTATGTGGCGCAAATTAACGTAATCAACAGCTTTACAGAAAAAGATGGAATCAAGTTGAAAGCGCAACTGGACAAAGCCCAGGATTTTATTAACGATGCAACTGCAATTTCCAAAGACAATCCAGATTTGTTGGTTTTGCAAGCACAATTGTACACTGCCTGGATTGTATTTGACGGACAGCAATACGGAATGACCTATTCCGCAAAGGCTTCTGAACTTTACAACAAAGCCTTGGTTCTTGCGCCCAACAACCCACGGATGATTTTGGCTAAAGCCGAGTGGGATATGGGCGGCGCCAAATATTTTGGACAATCTATTGAGCCCTATTGCAAGGACATTCAACGGGCCATAGATCTTTTTGCTACCTTTAAACCAGCGGGTGAATTTTATCCAACTTATGGCGAAGAACGGGCAAAACAAATACAAGCCGAAAGCTGTAAATAAAAATTTCTATCACCTAAACAATGGACTCCTATTATATTTCATTTGTGAATTCGCGGTAAACAAAATAATATTTCTATGCGTATTTTAAAAGATCTTGGCAAAGCCTTTTCTGTTGGATCCCTTGTGTTTATTATACTTGGGGTAATTCAATACGCCAACGGCTATCAGTTTACAAATGGCAGGGAACTACTAATAATGTTTCTGTACAACCAATTGTATTCCGTTGTGCTATATATGGCAAATGCTTATTATTTTGGATTTTTGCTAAAAACATTTCCAAATCAAGTATTTAAGCCGAAGAATCTTTTGAAAGGACTTTCCGGTGGGATTTTAGTCACGCTTTTAAGTCTCTTTTTTATTCGCATACTCACGGAAGTAGTATTTGAAGGAAGCAGTTTTTCAGAATTTATTTCTTCTGAAAAGATTGATTATTATTATATCTCTTTTATCATTTCGGTAGTAGTTACCACTATTTTTTATGCTTTTTATTATTACCGAAACAAACAGCAAACCATTGTAACCGAACAAAAGCTAATCGCTGGAACTGCCTCGGCAAAGTTTGATGCCCTTAAAAATCAGTTGGATCCTCATTTTCTTTTCAACAGTTTGAATGTGCTTACCAGTTTAATTGAAGAAAACCCCGAAGCCGCCACCCGTTTCACCACTTCACTTTCAAAAGTATATCGTTATGTTTTGGAGCAGAAAAACAAGGAACTGGTTACGCTGGAAGAAGAGTTGAAATTCGCTGAGCTCTATATGTCACTTTTGGCAGTAAGGTTTGAGGATAGTATTGTTTTTACCAAACCATCTAAATTGAATAACCCGCAGGCGAAAGTCGTGCCTTTATCGCTTCAGCTTTTGTTGGAAAACGCCGTAAAGCACAATCAGGTTATGCCTTCAAAAAAACTTCATATTACTATTTCAGAAGAAAACGGAACTTTAATTGTAACCAATAACATACAACCAAAGCAGGTCTTAAAAGAAAGCACGGGCGTTGGCTTGCGAAACATTCGGGACAGGTATGCACTTTTAACGAATAAACCCATAACCATCAAGGAAAGCCGAAATACGTTTAGCGTTGCCATCCCTATTTTAACAGAAGAAATTAAAATCATGAATACTCAAGATACTTTTATTTCAGAAAAAAAATATAAACTTGCTAAAAAGCAGGTTGAAAAAATTAAAGGATTTTATATTCACTTGGCGATATATATAATGATGGTTCCCGTTTTTATTTACTTGAACTATATTTCGAATGCAGGCTTTCCGTGGGCCCTCTTTCCAGTAGTGGGTTGGGGCATCGGGGTATCGAGCCACGCTTCGGAAACCTTTAACTATAACCCATTCTTCGGAAAAGACTGGGAGGAGCGCAAAATCCGCGAGTTGATGGATAAGGATAGATAAATTACGGTTCATCCTAAAAATAGTACAATTCGGAAGATTCTATTTTAAATTAGGTTTCAGTGCCATTACTTTTATACTATAATTTAAAAACAACTATTATGGAACCAGAAAACAAGGACAGTAAGTATTTTAAGGCGAAACGACGCGTTGCCGAAATAAAGAAATTCTATAGCAGTTTGATGTTTTATTTCATCTTCATTGCTATGCTCGCAGGGATAAACTATTACACCAACGAATTGAGATATCCGTGGTTTCTCTGGGCAGCTTTCGGTTGGGGGATTGGGATCTTTTTTCAGGCCCTTAAAACATTTAGATGGACGCCTTTTATTGGAAAGGATTGGGAAGAAAGAAAAATGAAACAGTTTATGGAAGAAGAGGAAAAAAAGAACAAAAATAATTGGAACTAAAATGGATTATTCTGAAAATATAAAATTGAGAAAAGCTCGAAAGAGGGTGGAAGCACTAAAAGGATTTTATAAGCATTTGTTAGCTTTTATTATAGTGAACATTGCAATTTTTATTGTGCGAGGACAGGTGTTGGAGTTTTTTCAGAATGAATCACCTGATAAAAATTTTTTAGAATGGGTAGATTGGAATATTTTGATAGTTCCCATTTTCTGGGGAATTGGATTGCTATTTCACGCCGTAAAAGTCTTCCAGTATAAATTGAATTTTATAAAAACCTGGGAAGAAAGACAATTGAGAAAATATATCAAGGAAGAAAAATAATATAAGACACAATGGAAACCAAGAAAAGTCTCAGCTATTTAAGAGCCAAGAAAAAAGTGGAAACCCTAAAAGGTTTTTATGGCCACTTGACGGTATATATACTTATAAACACCGCAATGATACTAGTACAAGCCAACGTCTTTAATTCTGAAAAAGTTGATTTTACAGGCTTAGGTATTTATGTAACCGCCTTTTTCTGGGGCATTGGTTTGGTAAGCCACGCATTGTATGTTTTCTTTGTGCTGAATGTCCGGAATAATTTTTTAAAACGTTGGGAAGAGAAGAAAATCAAACAATTTTTGGAAGAAGACCTTTAGAAATCGAAATCGAAATCGAACCTGAAACCTGAAACCTGAAACCTGAAACCTGAAACCATTCAAATGAACGTACTAATCATTGAAGACGAAAAACCTTCCGCCCGTTATCTTCAGCGCATGCTGGAAAAGCAGGATGTGAATGTAAACCAAATGTTGCACAGCGTGGGTGAAGCTGTTGAATGGTTTCAAAACAATCCACATCCAGACCTTATTTTTTTGGACATTCAGTTGAGTGATGGACTTTCCTTTGAGATTTTTGATATTGTTGAGGTAAATAGCGCGATCATTTTCACCACCGCTTTTGATGAATATGCGCTGCAAGCCTTCAAATTGAACAGTATTGATTATCTGCTGAAACCGATTGACGAAGATGAATTACTGGCCGCCGTTAAAAAATACAAATCCCTAAAACCAGTAGTCCAAAACGTGCAGTTCAATTTTGAGGATATCAAAAAACTGCTTGTCAATCCTATGGAACGCGAGTATAAAAAGCGATTCACCACAAAAATTGGACAGCACATAAAAATGATTGCTGTGGACGAAATAGAATGTTTCTATTCTGAAAACAAAGGTACCTATGCACACACTGTGGATGGACGTGATTATCTTTTGGAAACTACTCTAGAACAGTTGGAGCAGGAGCTTTCGCCCGAAACTTTTTTCAGGATAAGCCGGAAATATTTCATAAATATCAATTCAATAAAAGATATAATCTCTTATACCAATTCCCGCCTTCAATTAAAACTGAACAGTTACAAAGAACAAGAGGTAATCGTTGCCCGCGAGCGTGTGAAGGATTTTAAACTCTGGCTGGAATAACACTATTTTTTCTTTTTGTAAACTTCAATTCTATTTTCTTGAAAGGAAGAAGGCAAAAGCTTCGGTATAAACTTTACCAAAAGAGGTAAAAGTACCGTACCGCCGGGAAGCAGGAAAATGGTAAGCGAAGGAATGGTTTTGCAAACATCAAGCAATTGTTCTTTTACTTTTGTTTTTTCCTCGGCAGACAGATCGCGCACAGTTGAGTGGCCCAAAAGAACCACTAACTCACCGCTTTCTTCAAGTTCACGCGCCAAGCGGTCTTTGTTGCGAATAATCAAAAGCTTTACTGTTGCGGCAGATTGTTTGTAAAACTGCTTCACAGGATTTGAATATTCAAAAAGAAGAATTTTTTCGGTATATTTTTCTGAAAACATTGCTAAGTCAGAAAGACTTTTCCGCAGCTCCTCTTCGGAAAGATTTAGCGTTACCAATAATTGTTGCAAAAACTGCTGTTCGGAATAGTCAAGTTTTAAATCTTCCCAGACTGTGAGGTAACATAAGTCCAGTATATATTTCTTTTCCAAGGAATCCTCATCATTGTCCAAATAGTTGAGGCTATCCAAAAAAGTGGCAGAACCGCCTTCACTTTCATCAATTATATATTCCGATGAGGTTTCAAAAAGTTCAATCAACAACTTGTCGTATTTTGATTTTTTCTTTTTTGACTTTAAAGTGTAAAAACAAGCAGTTAACACAATACTCTCTTGCTGTCTGTAATATTTTTTTGCTGAATTTGGATCTTTTTGCCAATGCTTATAGGACAGCACATCTAGATAGAGCAGGGCATATGTAAGCAGGGAAATTGTGTTTTTCTTTAAAAGTGAATTGGCAGACTGCAACCGAGCAGACAAGATGTGTTCTAAAGTATTTGAAGGGCTTTGCGAAAGCGAAAATTTTTGAAAAAAACCGGTTTTTCCCTTTTCAAGATGTTTATAAAACAACAAAATATTATTGATCGCTTCTTCGTAGGTGCCATTTTTGTTCGTTTGAAAAAACTGAAAGAGCAATGCGTGAAATAGATTTATTTTGGTAAGTTCTTCCTTGGTAAGTTTTAATTTGCCTAGAGATTTCTTTGGCAGTGCGGATACAGAGCCTCCATATATAAAACCGGTGTGCTTTAAAGCTTCGTAAAACGTGTGTTCGTTTTTAAAGGCACCTATAAGTTCCTCTTTTTCAAAAAGATTCAGAAATTTTAAAATCCAGTCGGATGCAGAAGGGTTCATTGAATAATTTATAGTTATTTTAGGGCTTTTAAATGACAGTTTTCCTCATTAACAAAAGATTAACGCATTTTTGAAAACCATGCACCTACATTTAAGCGTAAGTATGGCGAACAAGTAAAAATAATTAATAAAAACCAACAAAAAAGATGAAAAAATCAAAACTTTTTGCAATAATCGGTGGACTAGGCATAGCCACACTGTCGATATTTTTAATATCTGCAGATCACATTGATGCCCCGGCAGTTACAGGTACAAAAGCAGACATTGCAGATTTTTATGCCTTTCAGGGCGCGAATAGCAGCAATTTTGTTTTTGCAGCTAACATACAAGGGCTTTTAGCCCCCGGAACACCTACAGACCAAGCTACGTTTGACGAAACTATATTGATTGAGTTCAATATAGATTACAACAATGATCTTAAGGAAGACTTAGTGATCCAAGCCATAAAACGTGGGGATTCTATGTATTTCTTTGGTCCTTCGGCTCCTGCTTTTAGCGGTTCGGAAGGTACTAAAAGTATTATTGCCTCTTCGGCACCAAATAGTGTAAAAATCTCTACTAGAGATAGTATCCGAATAGCAGAAAAAAATGGGATGAAGTTTTTTGCAGGGCCTCGGGAGGATCCTTTCTTTTTCGACTTTAATAAGTATAACCAAGTTCTTGCTGGAACGGCCACGGGTTTTGATAATCCAGGCGACGATACTTTTGCGGGCAAAAATGTTTTGAGTGTAATAGTTGAATTTCCAAAATCCATGCTTCCTAATGGGACGCCGGGCGTAAATCCATTTGCTCCAAGCACTCCTATGTATAATGTTTGGGTGGAAACCAAAAGAAAACAATAAAGATTGCTAAACTTAAAAAAATATTAAAAGATGAAATGCCCACTTACCAATTATAAATTCATTCAAAAATGTGAAACGGCATTCCATCTTCCTAACTCTTAAATATAATATACAGATGAAAACATTTAAATATATAACCCTTTTTGCCGTGATATCAACATCAGCAGGGCCTGGTTGCGGCAAACGACGTACTGGCGGTGGAGGTTCAGCTCGCGGAGCGACGTCAGCAACTGAGCCAGGCTGA
>JAPKFY010000114.1 GCA_026646335.1 Aequorivita sp.
TTGTAGATTTTTGGTGCAGAAAATTGCTTTTTGTGTTCCAAATCGTGTTCAATTCTGTGTTCGAAGGTAATAAATTCAAGAATAGATTGCATAAAAAAAACGGTTAGGAATGAACCTAACCGTTTGTTTCTGGCACTTTGACCTTCGTAGCGAGAGGGGGGCACGATCCCCCGACCTCCGGGTTATGAATCCGACGCTCTAACCAGCTGAGCTACCTCGCCGTATTTTTGATGCCTATGCCAGCCGAAGCATTTTACGTAAGCGGGTGCAAAGATAGAAACAAAATTATCTGTCGCAAATATTAGGTTCTGTTTTTATTGAAATTATTTTGCTTTTTATTGTTCCTTTTAAAAGAAAAATTTTCGATCTTTCATTTGAGGTTAAGATTAATATCTATATATTGGGCATCCACTAACAGTAAACTATGGAAGATAAAATAAAATATGAAATGGAATTCCCAATTCAGGTTTCCCCTTCATTATTATATCAATATATATCCACGCCTTCGGGGCTTTCGGAATGGTATGCAGACAATGTAAATTCACGTGGTGAATACTACACTTTTATTTGGTCCCAAAGCGAAGAACGGGCAAAGCTCCTGAGCAAAAAAAGCCCGGAACGCATCAAATTTAGATGGGTTGAGGACGAAGGCGAAGAGTTTTATTTTGAACTTCGTATCCAGGTTGATGAAATAACTAAAGACGTTTCCTTAATGGTAACCGATTTTGCGGAAGAGGATGAAGTAGAAGAAGGGAAAATGCTTTGGGAAAACATGATTTCCAACCTTAAGTCAATTTTGGGTTCATCCTAAAATCCTTTTAAAATATAATACCTTTGCACCGTCCATTAAAAAAAGGACGGTTTTTTTATGGTAAATTTAAACGGAACACTGATAGCAAATGAAAAAGCAACCATTGCAATAGACAATAGAGGTTTAAATTATGGCGATGCTGTTTTTGAGACATTGCGATTTTCAGGAGGAAAATTATACTTCTGGGAAGATCATTATTTTCGGTTGATGGCTTCCATGCGTATCCTTCGGATGGAAATTCCAATGAATTTTACAATGGAATTTTTGGAAGAGGAAATTTTGCGGACCATCACTCCGCCAGAAAAAGAAGAAGTTTCAATTCGGATAAAGCTGCTTGTTTGGCGAAAGACAGGAGGGAAATACACTCCAATCACCAATGACATTGAATATGCAATTTCCTTCGAAAAACTCGAAGCTCCTTTTTATGTTTTAAATGAAGCGGAATATGAAGTTGAGCTTTTTAAAGACCATTACATCACTTCAGGACTGCTTTCAACCCTTAAAACCAATAACAGGCTCCTAAATATATTGGGAGGCATTTTTGCAAAAGAAAATGATTATCAAAACTGTTTGCTTTTGAACGAAAATAAGCAAGTGGTAGAAGCGCTGAACGGCAATATCTTTTTGGTATCGGGAAAGGCGATAAAAACGCCGCCCATAACAGACGGTTGTCTAAATGGAATTCTTCGGAAACAACTGGTTTTAATTCTTAAAACAATGCAGGATTTCAAACTTGAAGAAGCTTCAATTTCTCCTTTTGAACTTCAAAAGGCCGATGAAATTTTCATTACCAATACAATTCAAGGCATTGTATCTATAACAAAATATCGCAAAAAGGAATTTGGAAATGAAATGGCTAAGCAGTTATTGCCAAAACTGAATTTAAAGGCAAGAATGGGTTAATTGAAACTTGGGTTCTCGGGGGCATTGGACCACAAAACGTAATCGCCGCCAAACTCAATCATCTTTTCCTTCCAAAAGTTGATATTGCTTTTCCCAATGATGGTATTGTTGTAATTATTAGGAACCACGACCCAGCTATTCACTTCAAGTTCCTGTTCCAGCTGTTCGCTTTCCCAACCAGAATAGCCTAAGAAAAAACGAATTTGGTCTTTTTTCAATTTGTCTTCCTTGAGCAAGTCGATAATAGCACTAAAATCTCCACCCCAATAGATTCCGTTGGAAATTTCAATACTGTCTGGAATAATTTCAGGAATGCAGTGTATAAAATAAAGATTGTCCTGTTCCACAGGCCCACCATTATAAACAGGAAGCTTTGAATTTACTTCTGGAACAAAGTCTCGCAGCTTGTGCTCTAGGGGCTTGTTAAGTATGAATCCTACAGAGCCGTTTTCATTATATTCAGCCAAAAGCACTACGGAACGGTTAAAAGAAACGTCCCCTATTATGGATGGCTCAGCAACCAATAATAATCCCTTGGCTGGTTTTAAGGTGGTCATATTGTTTTTTTGGTTAAATAAATCTAAGTATTAAATTTAAGATTACCAAAAATTTACTAAATCGATGTTTAAATTATATTTTATTGACTAAAAGTCATAAAACCTTACGGTATTCTAAATAACTAAATATCAATAAAATAAAAAACCTTCTTTCCAAATTAATGGCAAGAAGGTTTCTAAAAAATTTGTAAAATATTTTACAATTAGTTTACGCTGTTTTGTAAATCTGAACCAGCTTTGAACTTTACTACTTTTTTAGCAGCAATTTTAATGGTTTTACCAGTTTGAGGGTTTCTTCCTTCTCTGGCTGCTCTTTTTGATACTGACCAAGATCCGAAACCTACTAGAGATACTCTGTTGCCTTTTTTAAGTGAGCCTTGAACGTTGCCCAAGAAAGACTCTAAAGATTTCTTAGCAGCAGCTTTTGTAATTCCGGCATCAGCTGCCATTGCATCGATTAAATCTGATTTGTTCATAATTTTTTTAAATTAAATTGTTGGTTAAACTTCGATTAATTGCCCTACAAATTTAGCAGGAATATCCGTTCAGGCAAGTAAGGGCGCTGTAAATCCTTATTTTTGTTGATAACTTGGGCTGTTTGTTAATAAACCCAGTGCTTTTTTGGGCTTTTTTAATGAAATCAGTGCTGACAAGGGTTTACGATAGTTTGGAATCTTCGTCAAAAGAATACCCATTCAAAAGGGAAAAAACGTCCATTTTCCGTTTTCCGGGGAGTTGTATTTCCTTAATTATAATGTATCCGTCCAAACACACAACTTTCAGTTCCTTTTTCGAAGTTTTAATAGTTCCTGGTTCAAGATTGTGTTCTTCCTTTTCAAAACTGGCTGCATAAATTTTTGCTTTTAATGCTTCGTTATTATTATGAAGTATTGACCAAGCCACAGGATAGGGAGAAAGTCCACGTATAAAAGCATCGATATCATCTCCAGGTTTTGTCCAATCTATACGTGTGTTTTCTGGAGTAAGTTTTGGCGCGTCTTTTAAGCTGTCGCTTTCGGGTTGGGGATTTGGGTCTACATTTCCATTTTCAATTAGATTGAGTGTTTCCAAAACCAGCTCGCTTCCTTGCTGCATCAGCTTATCGTGAAGTGTTTCCGCGGTTTCACGTTTTTCAATGATCACTTCTTTATTTGCTATTATGGATCCAGTATCAATCTTTTCGTCAATAAAAAAAGTAGTGACACCTGTCTTTTCTTCCTTATTAATAATCGCCCAATTAATTGGTGCAGCACCTCTATATTGCGGTAGCAGCGAAGCGTGAAGGTTGAAAGTGCCCAAATTGGGCATTTGCCATACCGCTTTAGGAAGCATCCTAAAAGCCACCACAACTTGAAGGTTGGCGTTTAAATTTTTTAATTCTTTTAAAAAAGATTCGTCTTTCAAATTTGAGGGCTGAAGCACTTTCAAGCTCTTCGAAACGGCATATTCCTTCACTGCAGAAGCCATTAGTTTTCTGCCGCGGCCGGCCGGCTTGTCTGGCGCAGTAATTACCCCGACAATATTTTTACCCGCTTCAACCATTTCTTTTAAAACTTCAAATGCAAAATCGGGGGTTCCCATAAATACTATTCTCAATTCGTTCTGCATTTTTTTCAGTTTAAATAATATTGGTTTTTCGGATTGATTTTTAACTTATCGGCGTCCATCAACAAACGGAGCATCTTCAAAATATCGGTTTCGGCAAAAGTAAGTTTTTCTGAAATCTCCCGTGAACTTAAATCCCCGCCTTCAAGAAGTGCAAGTATTTTTGTGGCAAGATGTTGCATTTCTCTGTTAGATAACTTGGAATTCTGTGTTCTGCAAACCGAGCAAATTCCGCATTTTCTGGCAATTTTTTCGCCAAAATAGGAAACCAGTTGCACGCTTCGGCAAGTTTTGGTATTCTCAATATAGCTTAGAACAGAATTTACTTGGGCGATTTTTTTTCTATTCAGAGCTTCCACTTCGCGTGAAATCACGTTTATTGTTTTATCGTCTTCCCGCGGTACCAGAAAGGTGAGCGTAGCATCAGTGATTTGCAGCATCATTTCTACAACTTGGTCGCGCTCCATTTTTCTCAAAACGGCAATAACAGTTTCAATAGATTGCCCCGTTTTGGAGACAATCAAATCTAAGTTGACTGACGTGGGCATTTCAAATATTCCGCCGTAAATCCTGAGGATGGTTTTTCCGATAACTGAAGCGGTTAGGTCTTTTTCAAAATACTGCAGCACTTCTTCCGAAGAAATCAAGAACTGGACAATTGATTTTCGTCCGAATTCCTGTGAAAGCTGAATGATTGCCAAACGGTCCAAACTGTTCAGCGCATTGTATGCTAGCAAGGTGTTGAGATTGTATTTTTTACAGAATTCAGAAAAACCAAAATTGTGCTTGGTAAATTCCCCTTCACCGTAAGGAATTTGAAAATAATTGTTCAGCGTGCGGTATATTTTTTTTAATTCTGAAGTAGAGGGCAGCGATTCCACAAATTGCTGCTTCACATATATTTTATCGTATTCATTATAAAGAAGTACTGCCGTAGCAAAATCGCCATCGCGTCCCGCACGTCCAGCTTCCTGAAAATAGCTTTCAAGACTTTCTGGAATTTGAAGGTGAATAACGAAACGTACATTTGGATGGTCAATGCCCATTCCAAAAGCATTTGTAGCGACCATTGTTGAAAACGTTCCGCTTCGCCACGATTGGAGTTTTTGCGCTTTTTCCTTAGCTGAAATCCCGCCGTGAAAAAAAGTGGCAGAAATTCCCAAACTGTTGAGTTGTTCACTTATTTCAATGGTACTTTTTCTGTTTCTTACATAAACAATGGCGGAACCTTTGTTGGTTTTAAGAAGCTGCTCTGCTTTATAGAGTTTGTCTTCTTCCTTAAAAACCTGATACGAAAGATTTTCGCGAACAAATGAATTTTTGAAAACCGCAGGAAGTTCCATTTTTAATTCAGAAATGGTATCTTCCAAGACTTCGGGAGTTGCGGTTGCAGTTAGTGCAATTACGGGAATCAAAGGATGTATTTCCCGAAGCAAGGTTATGTTTTTGTAGGCTGGCCGAAAATCATTTCCCCATTGCGAGATGCAGTGGGCTTCATCAACCGCAATCAAATTCACATTCATTTGTTTGATGTAATTTTGGACTATTTCTTGTTGAAGCCGCTCAGGCGAGAGGTATAGAAATTTGTAATTTCCGTAAAGCGCATTGTCCAGCAAGGTATTCAATTCATCAAAAGAAATTCCGCCAGTCAATTTCAAAGCCTTTATGCCACGTTCTTTCAGGGCATTTACTTGATCGCCCATCAGAGCCACCAAAGGCGAAACCACAATGCAGATGCCCTCCATTGCCAAAGCTGGAACTTGAAAGCACAATGATTTTCCGCCGCCCGTTGGCAAAAGCGCCACGGTATCCTTTCCGTTCAATACTGAATTGATTATTTCTTCCTGCATTGGTTTAAAGGAAGTATAGCCCCAGTATTTGGTCAGGATGTCGCGGACATTTGTCAAATTGTTATTGAGTTAATGGTGGTTATTATGAATTGAACTCGTTCTTTAATGGTGCCAACGGGCACTTCATGAATTTTGTAACCGTATTTTTCGTAACCATTTTTCAAGAAATGAAAGATTTTTTCAGCTTGCTCAAAAGATTCATAACGCTCGTTGTCCTGTTCATAAATATCTTCCCAAGGCGGAAGCACGAAGATTTCATCGTATTTATTTTCAAGGCAGGTTTCTGAAAAAAATTCGGGATAATGGATGTCCATAAAATCCATGTAAGCCATAACATCAGGCATTCCACGGTCATAGAAAAGTATTGGAGCTGTGCAGTTTTTTTCTTCGTGAAATTGCTTCAGTCGTCCTTCTAGCAGTTTTTCACTGAAAAGAATAGGTTTCTCTAGAAATAGTTGATCAATTCCTTCTTTTTTAGCTTCCACGATAACATCTCTCGAAATTTCGTGCATAACGGCATAGCCTTCTTTTTCCAAATAAGTAATAAGTGCTGTTTTTCCTGAACCAGGTCCGCCAGTGATTACAATTCTTTTCGTTTTCAAAAGTTTGAATTTTATACAAAGTAAGTAAATAAATATTTGTGGTGAAAGTGTATCTTTGTTGCTTACACGGCTATTATTATTTTAATGGATCAAGAAAAAAAAACCGCAGAATTTTACGAGCGATTAAAAAAGCAACTTGAAGAAGATACCACTTGGCCATCGCCCTATCTTTTTAAATTTATTGTGCCTGCCAATCTTGAAAAAATTGCCGAAATAAGAGCTGTTTTCGATGGTACCGATGCCAAAATAACAACCCGAGATTCATCAAAAGGCACCTATTCCAGTGTTTCGATAAAAGTTACGATGGATACTCCAGATGATGTGGTTAAAAAATATCTTGAAGTTTCCAACGTTGAAGGCGTTATTTCACTATAATTTTTAGTATTTTGCGTGAGAAATGATTTTCAATCTTTCCGAATACACTAATATTCCTTCCTTAATAAAAGCATTTTGACACAAGAAGTAGCACAAATAGAGTATAATACAGAGCGTCCAAAATTGATTATTCCTGAATACGGGCGCCACATTCAAAAAATGGTAGATCAAGCGATCGCCACAGAAGATAAAGAGGAACGAAATAAAATTGCCAAAAGCATAATTGCGGTAATGGGAAATCTAAACCCGCACCTTCGCGATGTTCCGGATTTTCAACCAATGCTTTGGGATCAACTTTTTATTATCTCAGACTTTAAACTTGATGTAGATTCGCCATATCCAATTCCTTCCCGTGAGGAATTAATGGAGCGCCCCGAACCATTGAGCTATCCACAAAACTTTCCCAAATATCGTTTTTATGGCAACAACATAAAACGGATGATTGATGTGGCCAGCAGTTGGGAAGAAGGCGAAAAAAAAGAAGGGCTTATACTTACCATTGCAAACCACATGAAAAAATGTTTCCTGAATTGGAACAAAGACACAGTGGAAGATGATGTGATTTTCGCACATCTTTTTGAACTTTCTGAGGGAAAAATCAATCTGAAAAACAGCGATGAAGATTTGAGTGATGCTTCCAACCTGTTGAAAAGCAAAAAGCGTTTCAACACGAGTACATCAGGGAAGAAAAGTTACAAATCAAGCAGCAGCAACCGCAACCGCAAACGTTATTAAAATTTCAACCGTTATTTATGGGAACTTTCCAAATAGAGGGCGGGCATAAACTGAAGGGCGAAATTACGCCACAGGGTGCCAAAAACGAAGCCTTACAAATTCTTTGTGCAGTATTATTGACTCCGGAAAAAGTTATTATCGAGAACATCCCCGATATTCTTGACGTCAATAAACTGATAAAAATTTTAGAAAACCTTGGCGTAAAAATCCAAAAACTTGGAAAAGGCAAATATGCTTTTACGGCAGATGACATCAATTTAGGCTATCTGGAGTCTGAACTTTTTAAGCAAGAAGGAGGCTCCCTACGTGGTTCCATTATGATTGTTGGGCCATTGCTGTCAAGATTCGGAAAAGGCTATATTCCTAGACCGGGCGGCGATAAAATTGGAAGAAGAAGACTGGATACCCATTTTGAAGGTTTTATAAAACTTGGCGCAAAATTCCGCTACAATAAAGAAGAACGTTTTTACGGTGTAGAAGCGCCAAAAGGCTTAAAGGGAACCTACATGCTTTTAGATCAAGCTTCCGTTACCGGAACGGCAAACATCATTATGGCTGCGGTATTGGCAAAAGGCAAAACCACAATCTATAACGCCGCATGCGAACCCTATATTCAGCAACTTTGCAAAATGCTTAACTCAATGGGAGCTAAAATCAGCGGGGTTAGCTCTAACTTATTGGTTATTGAAGGGGTTGAAAACCTCGGTGGCTGCAAACACCGCGTCTTGCCTGATATGATTGAAATAGGCAGTTGGATTGGTCTTGCCGCTATGACGAAAAGCGAAATCACAATTAAAAATGTAAGTTGGGAAAATTTGGGATTAATTCCTGAAACCTTCAGAAAACTTGGTATTATTCTGAACAAAAAAGGCGATGATATCCATATTCCCTCACAAAAGGAATACGAAATCCAAGGTTATATCGATGGGTCCATTCTTACGGTTGCTGATGCGCCTTGGCCCGGTTTTACACCAGATTTATTGAGTATTGTTCTTGTGGTTTGTACACAAGCAAAAGGAAGTGTGCTCATTCATCAAAAAATGTTTGAAAGCCGTTTGTTCTTTGTAGATAAGTTAATTGATATGGGAGCGAAAATCATTCTTTGCGACCCGCACCGAGCAACGGTTATTGGTCATAATTTTCAATCAAACCTTAAAGCCACAACGATGGTCTCGCCAGATATTAGAGCTGGTATTTCATTGTTGATTGCAGCACTTTCGGCGGAAGGCACAAGTACCATCCACAACATTGAACAGATAGACAGGGGCTATGAAAATATTGATGAAAGACTTCGGGCTATTGGCGCAAAAATCACCAGAACTGAGCCTTAAAAAACCGGTCTAAGCTTTGCGATTTTTATTTACTTCGTCCTGTAGTTTTCTACGAAGCTTCTGTTCGCGCTCCAAACTGTTTCTGCGGTAATCTTCCAGCTCAATTTCCATCTCTGCCATACTTAGTTGTGCAGCGTTGGTGATTTTATGACTGTTCAAAAATCTGTAGAATAAAAATCCACTTATCAATAGTAAAATCACGATAATGCCCCACATTATAGAGTTGTAGGTGGCTTTGGAAGTTAGAATGCCAAAAATCGCTATTCCATCTTCCTTCTCTTTAGCTTTGATAAGGTTTTGTTGCGTGGTTTTTAAGTTTTGTCCAAGGGAATCAACCGCAATTCTTTCTCGAGCCAACTCACTTTCCATAAGGGCTATTCTTTTTTGCAAAGTAGAAACGGAGTCCAATATATTTCGCCTTAAAGTAGTTAGCTGCGTTTTTTTCACAACCTTATATTCTTGATAACTGTTGCTTTTGTCAAAAGCATCGGTCATTTGTTCGCTTAGGGTGTTTTTTTTAATTTGAATTGAATCCTGTGCAGTAATTGTCAGAGTAAAAAGGAATAGGGGAAAGGCAAGTAAAATAATCTTCTTCATGGTTTCAGGACAACCTATACGATTTACCAGAAAACGTACTTGAGGAAATGGCAGTTAATTTAAAAAGAATTGC